>BDSV01000222.1 GCA_002898075.1 bacterium BMS3Abin03 | reverse complement strand
TTTTGCTTAATATTATAATTCAATTTTTATAAAAAACTGATTGAAATATGAAATTTATTGTCATTCTTCCGTTTGTTGCATTGTTATTTTGGGGTTGTTCATCATCGATTGATGTGGCAAACTTTACGCCCGAAGAACGACTTCAATATGCAATAAAACTTTATGAAGATGAAGACTACGAAGAAGCCGTAAAAGAATTTGAAGCATTGCTGCTCCAATACCCGGGCAGCAGTATTGTTGATGATGCTCAGTTCTATCTGGCAAAAACAAGATTCGGAAAACACGAATATATTATTGCTGCGTATGAGTTCAGTAAGCTGATAAAAAATATGCCGGCAAGTCCGTTAGTACCCGATGCCCAGTTTATGCTTGCGGAATGTTATTATGAGCTTTCACCCAATTACAATCTCGATCAGTCATATACAAAAAAAGCTATCCAGGAGTACCAGGCATTTATCGATTTTTTTCCGTTAAATGAGAGGGTGCAGGAAGCTGAAAATAAGATAAATAAATTGAACGATAAACTTGCGAAAAAAGAATATTCGATTGCAAAAATTTATGAGAAAATGGATTACTATAATGCATCGATGAAATATTACGATTACGTTGTGGAAACATACCACGATACACCGTATGCACCTAAAGCTCTTTATAAAAAAATAATGCTGTTGATAGAACGGAAAAGAGAAGGTGAAGCGCTTACCGAAACGAAAAAATTTTTAGCGCTCTATCCCGAAGATGAACACGCTGAAGAAATAAATCAAATAAAGTCTTCACTTGAGGAAAAGATTTCGTTAAATTAACCCGATGCAAAAAACGAAAAAAGTTGGTGAATCTAAAGTTATAATGACCGAGCTTGTTCTGCCTCATCACACGAACCAGCTTGGTAACTTATTGGGCGGGCAGTTAATGCACTGGATTGATATATGTGCTGCTTTGAGCGCCTCCAAACATTCTCTCAGAGTTTGTGTTACTGCATCGGTAGATAGAATAGATTTTCTCCACCCTATAAAATTAGGCGATGCCGTTAATCTTATTGCCTGTGTTAACAGGGTGTTTACATCTTCGATGGAAGTGGGTGTAGAAGTTTATGCTCAATCATTTAAGAAAGGAACGAAGGTCCACTCTAATTCGGCTTACCTGACATTTGTCTCGGTGGATGAAGAGGGAATACCCGTTAAAACTATCGAAGCAGTTCCCGAAACTGAAGATGAATTTAAACGTTATGAAGAAGCCCTTGAAAGAAGACAAAACTGGCTTAAAAACAGGACTAAAAAAGTTTAGCTTTATATTTGTATGGCTATCTTTTTTAAGTTTTGCATTTCCGCAGGTACCCGTTAACGGTTTCTGCGAACTGAAATCATTCCCCGCGTTTCCAAATTACAATAGATTACTTGTCTCGGATATAAATTATGATTCTTACGAAGATTTGCTCCTCTACTCATCCGAACAAAATGCATTAGTATTAATCGAAGGAGACGAGGAGGGCACCTTCAGTGATTATAAAATTGAAAAAGCATCTTACCATTTCACATCTATAAAAACTATTTTCGATTATGAAACCGGGTCGGAGCAGTTTGTTTTTATTTCGAGGAATTCCCGCAGCGCAGGTATTTTTAATTTTTCTACTTTCGGCAGATTTAATTTAATCGATACGCTAACATTCGATTCGTTCCCCGAAAATGTTGAAATAGCCGATATCGAAAATAACGGTGACGAAGAATTTTTAATTTCGGGCAGCGGTTTCAACGGGCTATCTGTTTTATATTTTGAAAACGGGAAGTTGAACGAATTGAAGCTCGTTAAAAATTCCAGCTATAGCGAAGCGGTTTTTTGTGACCTTTCTAACGACGGTTACCCCGATATTGCCGCACATAATATTTTTGATAACTCGATAGACTTCTTTTACAACAACGGGCAGGGCGGGTTCACAAAAGTGCGTTCGATTCCGGCGGTTTTAGGTTTAACAGGGCTTGCTGCATACGACATCGACAAAGATAACTACACCGACCTTGTTTGCACTTTCGGCAAATCAATAAAAATTATTTTTGGTGATTTCCAATCATCATACGACGAAACGCTTGTTGTAAAAACAGAACTAAACCCGGACCTGATCATATTTTCCGATTTTAATAATGATGAGCTGACAGATATTGCCTATACCGATACGAGCGAAGGAATTTTATCTGTTTATTACGGAAAATCATCAAGTGAATTTTATAAGGAGATATTTTATACACGCCGGAAAGGATTATCCGATTTTAATCTTTTCAATAACATTGACGAGGAGGGTATAATATTATTAAACCGGAAAGGGGAAATATATACCGTAACTAAAATGAATAAACTCCCCGACGAAGCAAATATTCTTCCGGCAGTCGAGCCGTCGGCTATTGCTTACTTCTATTTTGGCAAAGATAGGGTAATGGGTCTCTGCTACATCGATAATTTCAGCAGCTCGCTTAATTTTTTAATTAACAACCGTAAGGGAATACCGGCTTATTTTTTTACGGCTGATATTTCTGAAGTACATAGTAAAATTATTGTTGATGATTACGGGCTGTACCGGAAAGCTTTTTATTGCTACACTCCCGGCTCAAAAATGATAGAAATTGTTAATTTCGATTTTAAAAAAAACAAATATAAAACCGATCAACTCTATACAACCGGAGGAATTGAAGATGTTGGCGTTAAACACACCGGTGACAGCACCAAAATATTTGTTGCATTCAGGAAAGGAAAAGAATTAAAAGTAAGTGAATATGACAATTACGATTCCAAGTATAAATATAAGAGCTACCCAAATATTGAACAGGATGTAATTGAAGCCCGGTTATCGGTTTCCGGTGTTCCTGCAATTTATTATTGGAAAAAAGGGATGCGGAATTATGAATTGATGCAAGTTAAACTTAATCCGGATTCAATTTCATATAAAAAACTGGGTGATATAAAGGAAGAATCTGTTTTTAATACTACTTTGAAATTATTAATCGATAAAAAAAGGGTAACATCTTTATTTTTCAATAATAAAGGAACAAACTATTTTACCGTTGTTGCAAACGATTCGATGTTTAATATTTCCACCGCAAGTTTAAGCGAGTTCAAACCGGATGTTGAACTAAAAAGGATTTCTTCCGCCAATATAATATTTAATGATAATAGCGTGGTGATTTATTCATTGGAAAATCATTCATTTAATTTGATCCGGATTGACGACGGAGGCAGCGAAACTCATATAAGCAGGCTGTTCGATGCGGAAAACGTAACGGAATTTGTCGTTGAAAAACTTTATGTTAACGAACATGTTATTGTTTACACAAACCAGCAGGAAGGATACATATCATTAAAACGTATAGAATAGTTTTTACTGCATTCCTTTTTATCATTTTTTCCATGTTCAATATTAATCTTTACGGGCAGGATTATTCCCAAAATAAATTGGATGAGTACTTTAATAAATTTTTGTTGATAAGAGCGCCCGAACTGCTTTCCGTTCCGGCAGAAAGTATTAAAATTAATTATGAAGAAAAAAAATGCGGGTTAGACATCGTTAACTTTGTTGCGTTGAATATTAATAAGTATTCCGCTGATCAGAAAAAGTTATTTGAACCGTTGCTGCAAAGGCCTCCTTCGGCGAACAGCTTTGTTACTCCCGGGGGTTTTTTCAGAGTTCATTACGATTTATCCGGTCCTAATGCAGTTGCATACGATTTGGATCTTCTTGCAGAAGCTCTAGACTCTACATACAGGTTTGAAATTAATTTTCTCAAATACGATCCTCCTCCGGGCGATTCTGCTTACAACCCGACAGCGCCCCCGGATGACTACGGCGGCGATAATTTATACGATGTTTATATTGCAAATCTCGGCAGCGGGTTTTACGGTTATACGCAATTTGAAGTTGAAATTGAGCCGGGCAGTGCTCGTTACACTTCGTATATGATGATCGATAACGACTTTCTGAATTATTATTCTTCCGGTATAAACGGCGCCAGGGTAACTGTTGCTCACGAATTTCATCATTCTATCCAGGGCGGTAATTATATTTTCAGACAGAAAGATGTTTTCTTTTATGAATTAACATCCACTTCTATGGAGGAGTTTGTATTCGATTCTGTTAACGATTATTACGCTTACATACATTCATATTTTAGTAGTTTAGGAACCCCGCTGCCGTTAACAACGGGATATAATTCAGCCACGTGGAATATTTTTCTTCGCGATAATTTCGGTTATAATATAATCAAACGGCAATGGGAACTAATGCCGTCGGTTCGTGCTATTATAGCAATAAATAATAGTTTGTTTAAAGTCGGTTCTTCGTTTTCGAAAGAATTTAATAAATACGGTACATGGACATTTTTTACAAATTACAGGGCAGTGCCCGGGAAATATTTTGAAGAAGGGGCAAATTATCCGCTGGTGAAACAGACATCGTTTGTATCGTTCACTCCTCCTTCAAAATTAGTTCGGCTTTCCAGCCGGGCGGCGGCTCAATCATTAATAACATTTGTGGTTGCAAGTACAGGTGATTCACTTGTGGCGATAATTTCCAACGGCGATGTGCAAAATGCAATAGATGATAATCTGAACAATTTCTTCGATTTTGATTATACCCTTTTTTCTGATTCTACAAGCGGTGAAAGATTTCTCACACCGGATTATTCATCGGATTTTAGTGCAAATAATCCGGCATTCTGGTCGGTTTCTGAAATATTAAATAACATAATTGTGAGAGAAGATAATAACATAAATCTCCCAACAACAAATGATGTATCTTATGCTTATCCATCACCTTTTAATTATGAAAAAAATTATCTGTTCGGGTCGTTTATATTCATTCCTTTTTCCGGCGAGCTTGGCGAAACAGTCGATTTTAATGTTTACACAAGCAGTATGAGACTCGCATTCAAAAGTACAGAACCAATTAAATTTCTCCCTGGTGAACAAAAAGGAATTATCTGGAACGGACTTGACGAGACGGGCGAAAAACTTGCAACAGGTGTTTATATTTACGTGATTAGAAAAGACGATGATGTATTTAAAGGGAAGGTTGTGATTCTTAAATAAGGAAGATTTTTAAAAACTCTCATAATAAGAACGCAAAAATAATTCTATAAATAATCAAATAAAATCTTATTTTTATATCCTTAATTATTAATAAATGTTGATTATCAATCTACAAATCGAATGAATAATTATTCCGTAGAAGCAATTGGTTTAAATAAGACTTTCGGAAGAAGATTAATTTTTAACGGAATAAATTTTCGAATGGATAAAAACGGAATTTTCGGTATTTCCGGTCCGAACGGCTCGGGCAAATCGACTTTGGTAAAAATCATTGCGGGCTTACTTTCCCCCTCGAAAGGTAAGATAATCCACAAAAATTCTAACGATGAAATTATTCCCGAAAAGTTACACAATCATATCGGCTTTGCATCTCCTTATCTTGTTTTATATGAAGAGTTTACTGCCTGGGAAAATTTAGATATTTTCTCGGAGATCAGGGGTATAAATTTCAATAAAGATAAAGCAAAAGATTTGTTGAACCGATTCCTGCTTTATAAACGGAGGAACGATCTCGTAAAGACATACTCCTCAGGTATGAAGCAGAGAATGAAATTTATTTTTGCACTGATGCATAACCCGGAGCTGTTGATATTTGATGAACCAACTTCTAATTTGGATGAGGAAGGGAAAAAATCGGTTTATAATATCATCACCGATGTCAGCAAACAAATCATCGTTATTATCGCATCAAATGAAAAAACAGACCTTGATTTATGTAATGAAATTCTGGATCTAAAACAATTTAAAGATTTTTAATTAGGTAAGAAGAGTTTCAGTGTTAACAAAAGCAATAGCATTATTCAAAAAAGATTTTCACTCGGAGCTGAGAACCCGTTATGCAATAAATTCTCTTGCGATGTTCATTATAGTTGCAATAAGTGTTATTATGTTTGCTATCGGTCAGGAAAGGATTTCGGAAGGATTAACCGGCGGACTTTTCTGGGTTGTTATTTTCTTTACTGCAATGTCCGGTTTATCGAGGGCTTTCGTATCGGAGGAAGAAAGAGGCACTTCGCTTACTCTGCAGTTAGTTGCGGCGCCGTCAACAGTTTTTACAGGGAAGCTGATTTTTAATATCATTCTTGTCTTCTGCATGAACACGATTATAGCGCTGCTTTATGCTGCACTTTTCGAATCGTTTGTTATTAATAATTTCGGATTATTTTTGCTTTCATTCGTTTTCGGAAATATAGGATTGGCAATTTCCTCTACAATAATTGCAGCAATTATAGCCAAAGCCGGAGCCAAGGGCACTTTATATCCTGTTCTTTCATTTCCAATTTTATTACCTTTGATTCTGTCCTCGGTTCAATTAACTTTGTTTGCAATAGATGGCACAAGTATTGAAACCGCTAAGTTTGAATTGGCAATTGTTGTTAGCTACGACGTAATTATGCTCACAGTTTCGTACTTGTTATTCGATTTTATATGGAAAGATTAGTTAATTTTCAAATAAAAAAAGAGTTGTTCTAAATGGTTTGGAAAATATTTTTATTTATCTTGCTCGCTTTCGTCTCAATTGCTGGAATTGCATTTCCCATAGTTGAGAATCCTCAAGCATGGTATCAGTTTCCTAATATACCGGGACTTGAACAGAATGCTAGAATCATCTTTTTTCACGTACCAACAGCGTGGCTGACGGTACTTGCTTTTTTTATGTCAACGGTATTCAGTTTCAAATATCTAAAAAGGAAAGATCTGGATGACGATTTAAAAGCTTATGCATCCGCACAACTCGGAATGACGTTTTGTATTCTTGCCACTGTAACCGGTGCAGTATGGGCAAAGTTTGCATGGGGTTCTTTCTGGAGCTGGGATCCGAGGCAGACAAGCATTTTTGCACTTCTTCTAATTTATGGTGCGCTCTTTGCTCTCAGGTCGTCAATTGAAGGGGAAGAAAAAAGAGCTACTCTTTCGGCAGTTTATTCAATAATTGCTTTTGTAACTGTTCCATTCTTCATATTTGTGATGCCGAGAATTATGAAAGGATTGCATCCCGGCTCGGCTGAAGATAGCAGCGCTGGTCCTGTTGTTAATTTCCAAATGAATTCGAGTATGCTGTTGATTTTCTTCTTGTCATTAATTGCATTTACGATACTCTATTTCTGGATATGGAGAATTAGTTATAAATCCTTAATCATTAAGGAAAATATTAACAAACAATTAATTAGAGGTTAAAGTTGGAAAGTTTTTTATCTGAAAATGCTATATACATTGTAATGATAATTGTACTTATTGTATGGACAGGAATTTTTCTATACCTGTTCGCTCTCGATAAAAGATTAAAAAGCATCGAAAAAGAAATAAATAACGAGGAAAAAAATGAAAAATAAATACATCTTCGGCGGATCTATAATTGTGATATTCCTAAGTATTATGATCTACTTATTTACTCAAAGTAACATTCAATACAAGGATGATTTTTCACAGGTGATGAACACAAACAAAACTGTTAAAGCAACAGGAGTTTGGGTTAAAGATAAAAGTTATGAGATAGATAAAGAAAACAAAACATTTTCATTTTACCTGATGGATGATCAGGGTAATGAAA
This sequence comes from bacterium BMS3Abin03, assembly GCA_002898075.1. Classification (GTDB taxonomy): domain Bacteria; phylum Bacteroidota; class Ignavibacteria; order Ignavibacteriales; family Ignavibacteriaceae; genus BMS3ABIN03. The sequence goes on along the minus strand of BDSV01000222.1, from coordinate 6,240 downwards.
TGAAAGTTATTTACAATGGTACCATCCCCAATAACTTTGAATCTGCGACAAGTGTAGTCGTAACCGGTAAATACGCAAACGGGTATTTCCATGCAAAAGATATATTAACCAAATGTCCCAGTAAATATGAAAATCAGGATGTGCAAACATCAACTATGTAAACATTCTGTTGAACACAAAAGTTAATTGAGGAAAATATGATCGGCACTATTGTTTTGTTAATTGCGCTTGCCTTCAGTATAATATCGATGGTAATGTATTATCTCAGCTTTAAGGGTTATAAGAATACGCTTAATTATGCAAGGATATCTTATCATGCGATGGCTATGCTTGTTATTACAGCATCTACACTTCTTTGGTATTTGCTTTTAACCCATCAATACCAGTATCATTATGTTTTTAGTTACAGCAATAACTCTCTTAGTACCGGCTTTCTTCTTTCCTCTTTCTGGGGCGGGCAGGAGGGGAGTTTTATGCTGTGGCTGTTGCTTACCGCAATACTTGGAATAGTTCTTCAATCCTATACTTCAAAAAGGGGAAACCTCGAGCAGAGAGTTATGACGGTTTATGCATTAGCAACAACGTTTCTGCTTATAATGGTTTCGCCCTGGTTCAAAAATCCTTTTGAATATATTTGGACTACACCGATCTTTATTGATATTAAATCAATTAATTCCAGTTTTCTCGGCTTACCTTTTATACAACAGTTTCTCTTTACCGATCAGAGCAGCGGCAGCAATCTCATACAAATGAATACAGAGCTGCATCAGCTTCTCTCAAATGCCGGAATATCGGTCAATCAATTTATTGCTGACGGAAGAGGTTTAAACCCGCAATTATTGAATTTCTGGATGCAGATCCATCCACCGATTCTGTTTACCGGATTTGCCATGTCAACTGTACCTTTTGCTTTTGCATTAGCCGCTTTGATGAAAAACGATTACCGGGACTGGGTAAGACAATCGTTACCGTGGCTGCTCGCCGGAATGGGCATACTTGGTTTGGGTATTATGCTGGGAGGTTATTGGGCTTATGAAATGCTTGGCTGGGGTGGCTACTGGGCTTGGGACCCTGTGGAGAATTCGAGTTTTATTCCCTGGCTTGTTGGTGTTGCCGGTATTCATACTATGCTGGTGCAAAGAAAAAGCCAGGCAAAAGGCGGTTTTGGTAAGTTCGCAAGAACCAATCTTCTACTCTGTATTTTTACCTACATTTTGGTTTTATACAGCACCTTTTTAACACGCAGCGGAGTTTTGGGCGATGCGTCGGTTCACTCTTTTGTATCTCCCGGTATGCTGATTTATTTCTTCCTTATTCTTTTTATAGGAACATTTTTAGTAATTGGTGTGGGAGCCATCGTTTACAGATGGAAATATCTTACCGATCATACACAGTATGAAGAAGGATTACTCTCGAGAGAGCTGGCTTTATTTACCGGTGCGGTAGTTCTGATAGCTTCTGCAATTATTATTCTGGTCGGTACTTCTGCTCCTTTATTCGGTCAGTCGGTAGATACTTTCTTTTACAACGAAATGAATCTTCCGATAGTAATTATAATTGGCTTGCTTAACGGATTGAGTTTGTTGGTTAAGTGGAAAGATACAAAAAAGGAAGATTTAATAAGAAAGATTTTGCCTTCTTTAGGAGCGGCACTTGTTATTTCCTTGCTTATAATTTTGCTTGGCGGAATAAATGAAATAATGATTATGCTGCTAACTTTCTCCGCAGTTTTTGCGTTAGTCGTAAACAGCGAGATTGCTTTTAAGATTATTAGGGGCAACAAAAAAATGCTTGGCGCTTATATCGCACATATCGGTATTGCGTTATTTATACTCGGCGTAATCGGATCTGCGGTTTACAGCAATGAAACCGATGTGGACCTGGTAAAGAATGAAACAAAAAATGCTTTCGGCTACGAGATGACATTCATCGGGTGGACACCTATTGATAACAATACCAAGTATGCATTTAATATAAATGTAAAAAAAGGCAACAGCGAATACCGGGTTTCACCTGTAATGTACATCAGCGATTTTAATAAAAGCTTGATGAGAATACCTGCGATTCTAACTCTACCGACACAGGATCTTTACATTTCTCCGCTCAGCTATGACGATGGAAATAATAACCATGATCATAACACTGTAACTCTTAAAAAAGACAGCAGTATATATTTTAATGATGCAAAAATTACGTTTGTTAAATTTAATATGCAGGCAGAAGCAATTGCTAAAATGCAAGCCGGTGAAGATTTTCAAACAGGAGCCGATTTGTTAATTGAAAAAGACGGTAAGAAGGAAAAAGTCGAATTGCTGAGAAAAGTTATTTCCGGTAATGTTGAGTTTACTTCCTTTATCTCCGAAGAAATGGATTTAAAAATCGATCTCGTTAACTTATCTGCCGGTGATGTTGAGATCGAATTATCTAATTTAAATGGAATGGAAAATCAATTAACCCAACCACAGCAAGAAATACTTACAGTGGCTGCCAGCATAAAACCGTTTATTAGTTTTGTCTGGATAGGTGTGATTGTTATGGCGCTCGGGTTTTTCATAGCAGTTCTAAGAAGATTGCCCGAATCGATTGTTAAATCCAGTTAATGTTTTTTATAGAATAAATTTTAAGTGAAGCTCGTACATCTCGTGCGGGCTTTTTTATTTTCCGGTCACAAAAGAATAATCATTAACATAGCAAACAATAAGTTTTAAACTAAATAATGTTGTTTAATGCAATAGTGCAGATGGATAATGCTAAATTCTTGATTGTAAATTTTGAATTGCACGTATGAGTTCATTCTAAAAAGCCAGTATTCTCGAATGTCATTCCTGCGGAAGAAGGAATCCATTAAATTATTATGTCTTTTTGAATTTTGTTTTCACTATGATTACCTTTTCAAAGTGGACTAATGAATGCATATAAAGAATAAATAATACGGGTTTAGATAATAATTTTACATTTAATATTTTTAAATGTAGGGCTTGCACTCTGAGTATTTGATTAGATTAATTACTGCTAGTGTTGCATCCCTTTGAAGAGTAGAATAATAATGTTATATTTGGGTATGGCAAGAAAAACAAAAGCAATAGCAGTAACAGAATCCCAGAAGCAAGAATTGTTAATCTGGAGTCGTTCACAAAAGTTAGAGTATCGTTACGTTTTACGCTCGAAAATAATATTAAATACTCTTAAAGGTAAAACAGTAGAAGATATAGTTAATGAAACCAAAAGCAGTCGTGGAACGGTAATAAAATGGCGAAATAGATTCCGAGAAAAGGGGATAGATGGACTAAAGGATTTACCAAGACCAGGGAAAAAGCCAATATATTCAGCGTCAAAAAAACTAGAAGTAATACAAAAAGCCTGTTCAAAACCAGAGGGCGGTTATACAAACTGGTCACAGCAACGAATAGCGGATGAGGTTGGAATGAGTCGCTCACACGTTAATCGCATATTAAAGGAAGCAGACTTAAAATCACATAAAACAGAGTATTGGTGTGGTAAAAGCACAGACCCCGAATTTGAAGAGAAGATGACAAATATTGTGGGTTTATATATGAACCCGCCGGAAAATGCAATCATAATATGTGTAGATGAAAAGAAACAAATGCAGGCACTTGATAGAACTCAACCCGAGTTACCATTAAGGGCAGGTAATCCTAAACGACAGACAGCTACTTACAAAAGAAATGGTACAGTATCGTTAATAGCAGCCCTTGCAGTTCACTCTGGCGAAATAACAGCAAAGACGATGAAGTCGAATAATGCAGAGAATTTTTTATCTTTCCTGAAAAAGCTTGACAGAAAGTATAGAAACAAGAAGCTTCATATCATAGCTGATAACCTTTCAGTTCACAAACAAAAAGATGTTAAAGAATGGTTGAGTCATAAAAGAAAAATAGTTTTACATTTTACACCCACTTATTCATCGTGGTTAAACCAAGTTGAAATATGGTTTAACATATTAACTAAGGATGTTATAAAAGGGGGGATTTGGACATCTTCAAAGCAGTTAGCTAATCAATTAATGGAATACATTAAAACATATAATAATACAAGAGCAAAGCCTTTCCAATGGACATATACAGGAAAACCATTAAAAATATAATTAGTTTATGTATTTAAGGGATGCTACACTAGTGACCACGCCTGTGAGGTTACTATGAGTAATTAATTTTAAGCGCGGTAAAGCCGAAAAATAATTAAAGTAAAACGACATAAGATTTTTTTCATCAACTGACTGAATTACTATAATCCATCTTCTGAAAGTTTCAAGGAAAACGAGGAATAAATAAGTTGGCAAGTTTAAATCAAAAAAGCCGGCTAATTTATAGCCGGCTCTTCTGATGGTGGTTGAGTTGAGTATGGCAAAATCTGTTATTGGAAGCGTCCGAAAAGTCTAACTCCTGCATTACTGCCCGGGGTCGGGTAAGTAATTGGAACTGAGAAAGAACCTGATGCTGGTCTTTCTATATAAATTAACTTCCTGCTGCCGCCAATTGAAACCTCGAGAAATGCGTCTAACAAACTCTCATTCCAGGAACTGCTGATAATTTTCATATTTTGTCCTGTAATACCAAAGTTATTTATTAACATATCCTGAAACGGCTGATATTGATCATAAACTTTTGATTTAGGTGAGCCGTTGTAAGATGTTAATGCATAAACCCTAACATTTGCTAATTTCTCAGTAGTGTAACCGGGAATTTCGAAAGTTGAGGAGCTTAGTTTTCCTACAAACACTAAGTAAGATTGACCCGAAATTGTCGGAGAAAAATAATCTAAGACTACAAATGCATGAATTATTTCATCGGGTGCTTTAGAATCTTCTAAAGTAATAACAATGCCGTTGGATTTAGAGCCTCCAAAGGTTGCAACCTGTTCTTCTTCAAATTCCTGAAGATAAGAATAGTAGAATGGATCTCCCAAAATAGGTCCCTGGGAGAAACTTACTTTATTTGCATCCGGAGATACAGGTGATGAGTTCTGGTTTAAATCAGAACAAGAAACAAAGAATAGAATACCTAAAACAGATATGAATAATATGAAGAGTTTCATTTTTAATCCTTTCATTTTGTTGAAGATTAATTTGCCAAGTTGAACTTTCTGCGTTGCCGCTATAACTTTTGTGCTTAGAATTCCCAACTTATATGCCATACTAAAAGGGTTTAATTCAGGATAGATGGGAATTAATTGAAAAGTTGTCAAATGCATCGTTTTGTGGACAATTATTGTTCACTGAGAAATATGTGCCCGTGAGTTAAATCACATAGCATTTTAAAATGATAACTGCTGACTGTTAAAATCGTAATTTTTACCTGTAAGAACTACGATCAGGACGAATATGGAAAGTTATCTTTAAATAAATAAATTATTACAAAAGTTGACAGCGTCATTATTGGCTGTATATAAATTATTATAACAAAGATAAGTGTAAAGAATATTTATACCGGTTTTATCGAATGACAAATTTTTCGGTTAGGGTATTTTGATTGGTTATGTAAGATACAAAATTAAAATGTATTAGAAATGGTAATCTGTTAATTAAAAAAATAACGAATCGTGATTTTAATTTAATTAAGTGAGCGTCCCGGTCTTATCGGGATAACAGCCGAATGATCTACAGATAATCTTTTATATTAATTTCTCTGTTTATTAATTTACGAATCATTTTTTTACTCTTCCAGGATTTAACTTTTCTTTCAGCTTTTAGTGCTTCGCTTTTTGATTCGAATTCTTCGGTGAAGGCAATTTTCCAGGGACGATATCGAGCAGTAAAGCCCTTCTCAATAGTGTTGTGAAAACCGAGTCTTCGGGGAGGATTATCAGATGAGCCGGTATAGAATTTATCTTTCACAGAAGATTTAAGTATGTAGAGATAATACTTCATAAATAAAACCCCACAAAAAGATATCTCCGGGTAAAAATTTGCTCCGCGTGTGAGACTCGAACATACATCCCGATCTTATCGGGATAACAGTCGAATGCTCTACCATTGAGCTAACGCGAAATTTTCAGAAAACTTAAATTATTTAATCTGTAGTTCTCAGAATGAAAACCAAAATTTAGATATTGCCGAAGATTATACTTTTAATCATAAATTTGCTCCGCGTGTAAGACTCGAACATACATCCCGATCTTATCGGGATAACAGTCGAATGCTCTACCATTGAGCTAACGCGAAATTTTCAGAAAACTTAAATTATTTAATCTGTAGTTCTCAGAATGAAAACCAAAATTTAG
>BDSV01000221.1 GCA_002898075.1 bacterium BMS3Abin03 | reverse complement strand
TTCCGATCTCAGTCGCTGCAAACATCTTTTTGATTAATGAACATCTCATTTTCAATCATCCTTTGCGGGACTTTTTATTCTTCCGTCTTTTCTCTTCTCCCGCCAATAAAGAAACGGTGTGAAAATTTCTTAAACCGTTGAAACGGTTAAACAATTATTACGTTTCCCTTCAAACGACCACGATTAAAATCGTGGGCTGCTCTAAATTCATAATTTTAAACACTTCTGCCTAAAATAAATTGTTGATATACAAACAAGACAAAAATTAAAATAGATTTCAAGTACAAATTATTGCTATGGCTATGAGAAAAACTCATCCCCCTTTAATTCCCGCTTCTCTTTCAAAGAGGAAGGGGACAGGAGGTTGGGTTTATTGAATTGGTTAAAAGTTTGAATTAATATTAAATGAAAAATATATGCTCAACTAAAAAAATAATTTGGACAGCAGTGTCATTATTAGTTAATTTTACTTTCAAAAATAAACGAGGTAGAATAACTATGAGCACATTCTATTTAAGAATAGAGGATAAAGCTAAAACGAGAAAAATTTTAATCGATATGGCTTATCTTGCCAAGCATAATATTATCCGCCTGCCAAAATATTACTTTGAAGACGGTTTATATCTTCCTTACAAAGGCAATAGCTACAGCGAATCATCGGTTGAAAAGTATGAGTTAACAAAAGATAAAATTATAAAAGAAGATGAAAATTTTTATTATTTTAAATTTCCCTTCAAGCACGAACAGGTTGAGGGTGTAGCGGTTTAGAAAATTTGAAGCCGAGTATTTCAATTACTTTCCACGTCTTTATACCGGTTTGATGAACAAAAAACTTTTTACAATACTCTTTATGCTTTCCGGTCTCTGCGGATTGATGTATCAGATTCTGTGGACACGATTGTTTTCATTTGTGTTGGGCAATACTTACGTAGCAATTAGCATAATCGTAGCATCGTTTATGTTCGGGTTATTCTTCGGTGCATGGCTTATCGGGAAGTATATGGAAAAGGTTACTAATCCGCTAAAGCTGTACGCTTACCTTGAAATGTCGATCGGGGTATATGCTTTTATTCTGCTGATTATTTTTGGAGTGATCACAGTTGTTTTCAATTCGGCATATTCAATCCTCCAGAACATTGAAATAATAAATTTATCCGTTAAATTTTTATTAACGTTATTAGTACTGATCATTCCCACCAGTGCGATGGGTGCTACGCTGCCGCTCGCTGTAGAGTATTTTACCAGTAATAAGCGATCATTCGGAAATAACATCAGTCTTTTTTATGCAATAAATACTTTGGGCGGTGCCATCGGTGTATTGATCGCAGGGTTTTATGTGATTGAATACCTTGGAATTCGTGAAGGGATATTTATAACCGCTTTCCTCAATTTGGCAATAGGAACTGTTGTTTTATCCTTCTTGAAAAAGCCGGTACCCGAAGAATCCCCGGCTAAAACCGAAGCACCGGTAAGTAATGAGCACACAAAAAAAGAAAAACGAAGGACCAAACAAAAAGCCAAACCGCAAAAAGGTGCAAGTCAAACCGGTTATAAAATTCTTCTGTTAACAACCGCAGGATTATCGGGATTTGCCGCTCTTGCTTACGAAATTATCTGGACGAGAGGATTAAAATTTTTAATCCTGAACAGCACATACGGGTTCGCATCAATTCTGTTTGCATTTTTATTAGGTATTGCAATTGGCGGAATCCTTGCCAAGAGGATCAGCGAGAAAACAGACAAGTTAGTTTATATTTACGGGGTTCTGCAAATTATACTCGGTCTGTTTTCAATTTTCACTATCTACCTCCTTTACACTTTTGCATATACCGAAGGTTTTCAGAATAGTCTTCATAAATTTCTTTATGATTATGCTTACAGTTGGCAATGGGGAATACTTGCATTTATTTTAACCGGATTATTAATCTACCTGATACCTGCATTGTTAATGGGAATTCTCTTCCCGGTTCTTAATGATCTATATTTTAAAAATGTTTTAAAGAAAGCAGGTAAAACTGTCAGCGCAATCTATGCGGTAAATACTATCGGTGCTATCTTCGGATCACTTGGTGCGGGCTTCATTCTCATTCCTTCGTTCGGGATAAAGATAAGCATTTACATCATCGCCGGGATAAACCTGGCAATAGGTATTCTTTTCGTTTTCAAATCCGGTTTGAAGTTCCGCCCGGTTATTCTTTACAGTTTACCTGTTCTGCTAATTGTTCTTTTTCTCTCGGGTGAAGGCAAATATCTTTTCGGAAATAAAGAGAAGAAGACCGATAAAGTACTTTTTTACGAAGAAGGATTAATGGCGACCGTAAAAGTATACGAAAGGGGGGAAAACCGGTACATGAGCATCGATGGTATTCCGATTGCTTCCACCGGCAGAAGCTTGATGCAAAAAGAAAAACTTATCGCACACCTTCCCTTCTTTCTGAAAAAGAATGCTGAAGATGTTCTCGCGGTAGGACTTGCAAGCGGAATAAGCGTCGGCAGTATGACTTTGCACAACGACGTAAAACAAATCGATTGCGTTGAATTGATCAAACCTGTTTTCAAAGCTGCCGAATATTTTACGAAATATAATTACGATGTTTTTAATAATGACAAAATAAACCTGATAAACAACGATATTTATTCATACCTGATACACAGTGATAAAAAATATGATATCATCTCGTCGGACGGGAAACTCGGAACACTGCACAGCGGAAATACAATTATGCTTTCGGCAGATTATTATGAATTATGCCGGGAACATTTAAAAGATGATGGTGTTTTCACACAATGGATTCCTATAATTACGCCTTACGATGCAATGCAGATCATTATTAAAAGCTTAACATACTCATTTGAATATGTATCAATCTTTTATTTTTATCCTTCCGATTTGTTGATGGTTGCATCCAAAAATCCGTTTGTATTTGATAAAGCATATATGGATAAAGTTTTTGAGAATAAAAAAGTGAAACGGGATCTTGAGAAGTTTAACGTATTCAACTCGTTATCAATCCTGTCGGCTTATGTTGGACAATACAGCGAGCAAGATGCTCCGGCAGTGATGATAAACTCATTTAATCGACCGGTGTTGGAATTTACCTACTTACGTGATTGGAAAAAAAGCCGGCAATACAGCGGCGGCTACCGTGCAAAAAACCTAAGTTACCTAACTATGCATTATGCAAACAGTAATATGAACAAGCTGTTCAGCGGATTTAAGAATATGGATAAAATAAAACTTCGTGAAAAACTTTATCTCCCTACACTCTCATTTTTAGAATTTGCTACAAATAATTTTATACGCGGAAATTATAAGATTGGACTGGATAGGTATGTGAGGTTTAAAAGAAATCTTAATTTTTAATGTAACTGCTAGTGACCACATTCTAAAAAGTACTAAATTAAGCTAAAAAAGTGGTCATTTTCTTAATGATGAAAAGTAAATGCCTTTTTAAAGGTCTCAAGTTGACCGGTTAACTTGAGTTAGTGTAAATTAAGAGTACACTATTTCAATCAATGATTCAATTTGTTTTTAAGAAATAATAAGAATACAGGATAAGTTTATGAGTGTAAATTGTATTCGCTATTATTTTCTTACCAGACTTATGAGCAATGGATATAAAAATAAGGTAATTATGAAAATTAACTTTCCCAACATGGGAACTTTTAGTATATTTTGATCGTAAAATTATGAGAATTATTTCAAGAGCAACTTTACTTAAATTCTGGAGAAAATATTCGGATGCTGAACAACCTTTGAAATCCTGGTTTGATGAAGCAAGAAACGCAAACTGGCATTCGCCAAACGAATTGAAGAAACAATACCGTAACGCTTCAATCATAACAAACAAACGTGTAGTATTTAATATTAAAGGAAATGATTACCGCCTGATTGTTGATGTTGAATATAAAATCGGTATTATCTTTATAGTTTGGGTCGGTACTCACAAAGAGTATGATAAATTAAATGTGAAGGAAATTAAATATGTTAAAACCAATTAGAACAAAGAAAGACTACAAAGCAGCTTTAAACAGAATTTATGAACTGATGCACTCAACTCAGAACGGGATAAAAGTAAATTCTGATGAATATAATGAGCTGGATTTACTTACAATTCTCGTTGAAAAATACGAAGAGCAGCATTACCCGATTGATCTGCCCGATCCTGTTGAAGCAATCAAATTCAGATTGGAACAATTGGGTCTGGGAACCTCTGCATTAGCTTCTATACTTGGTTCTAAAAGCAGAGCATCGGAAATACTCAATAGAAAAAGAAAACTAAGCATTTCAATGATTCGCACATTGCACAATAAGTTGAAAATTCCGGCTTCATCGCTGATATCAGATTATTGAAAGCTTTGTGTATTAGTAATAACCATGAATTGTTCAGCGGATTTAAGAATATGGATAAAATAAAACTTCGCGAAAAACTTTATCTCCCTACACTCTCATTTTTAGAATTTGCAACAAATAATTTTATACGCGGAAATTATAAGATTGGGTTGGATAGGTATGTAAGGTTTAAGAGGGCTTTGGGATTCTGATAAACATTTTTATATCAATTTCTTTTACAATTGAGAACGGCAGTTTTTCCATATAGTTTCTTAAGAAACATTTATTCTTAAATCCAGTTCCCAATATATTACACCGGGTAAGGGATTATTGTAATATGGTTTTGTTTTTTTAAACCCTAACGAAACATACAGATTTATAGCTTCTTTAAGTTTTTCTAATGTATCAAGACGCATTACGGAATAACCTTTCTTCTTTGCCTCAGTAATAACACGAATCGCCAGTTCACGACCAAAACCCTTCCCTCTGAATTTATCTCTTAAGTATAATCTCTTCATCTCGCATACATCATTTTCCAGCTTCTTTAATGCAACACATCCGATAGTTTGATTATCATATTTTGCGAGAAGTAAGGCACCGTCAGGTAGAGAATATATTCCCGGTAATTCAGTCAATTCTTTCTTAAAGTTCTGAAAACAAAGATCGACGTTTAGAAATTTTTCATACTCAATAAATAGTTTACGAACCTCTTCAATTTCTTCGGGAGATTTAACCTCTATTATTTTCATATTAAATAATGCAATTGTTGATATGAAAGTTTATCATTTTATTTATGAGTCCACTTTTAAAGTAGCATAATTTATCTTCAATTATCAAGAAATTTTATCCTATAGTTTTTTCTTAAACCAAAAAAGCCCGGTGATTTTCCGGGCTTCTAATTTCTTGCGGGGCCGACGAGACTTCCCGATCTCAATCGGGACGACCTCCTGCGTGACTTATTAACTCTTCAATATATTTTCTGCTCTTCTTTCTCTTTATCTCTCGCTCCCTCTTTATTGCTTCCGATTTTGTCTTATACTTTTCATCATATTTTAACTCCCAGGGAATTCCGCGTTTAGTGTATTTTCCCCATCCACTATTATGTCGCTCAATTCGCCATTCCAAACCATCCGTATGACCTACGTAATATCTATCTATTTTCTTTGAATAAATTATGTAAACGTACCACATATTTCTATAGTTTTTTCTTAAACCAAAAAA
>BDSV01000220.1 GCA_002898075.1 bacterium BMS3Abin03 | reverse complement strand
ACGACAATTGCAGAGTCTCCGCTCGATGAAAATCTTTTGTTTGCCGGTTCGGGCGACGGACTCATTCACTTTACTACAGATGAAGGAAAAACGTGGGTAAAATCATCTGTTCCCGATTTACCGGAATATGCAAGAATTCATCAGATAATTGCCTCGCAGTACGATAAGCTTATCGCTTATGCTGCCTGCCAAAATTTTATAGGTGGAGATTACAAACCTTATCTATATAAAACTACGGACGGAGGTAAAACATGGTTTTCTTTGAATGGAAATCTTCCTGATAAAGGAAGCACTTACACGATTGCGGAAGATCATGTCGATCCCGATTTACTTTTTGTAGGTACACAATTCGGTGTTTACTTTACTAATAACGGCGGCGTTGAGTGGCTTCCATTAAAAAGCGGAATGCCTAATGCATCTGTAATGGATATGGAAATTCAGCGAAGGGAAAATGATCTCGTCGTTTCAACTTTCGGAAGAGGCATTTACATTTTAGATGATTATACACCGCTTCGTCATCTTTCCAAAGAAACATTGAAGAAAGATGTTGTTATTTTCCCGGTAAAAGATGCACTTATGTTTATACCATCTACTCCGTTTGGATTTAATGAAATCGGGTTTATGGGTGCAAGCTTTTATTCTGCACCAAATCCTGATTTCGGTGCAGTGTTTACTTATTATCTTAAAGATGAATTCAAAACATTAAAAGAAAAAAGAAGAGAAGAAGAAAAAGAAAAGCAGAAGAAAGGCGAAGATATTAAATATCCATCCTATGAAACATTGAAGAAAGAAAAAGAAGAACCGAAAGCTTACTTACTTTTTACAATTAGTGATGAGCAAGGAAACGTGGTTAGAAAAATTAAAACAGACGGCAAAAAAGGAGTTAACAGAATTACATGGGATTTCCGTTACAGTGTTTTCTCCCCTGTCTCGCTAAAGTCCACTGATAATTCCATTCCGTGGAATGAGCCGGATCAAGGTTATATGGTTGTACCGGGCACATACAAAGTTTCGCTTAGTAAATTTGAAGATGGTAAATTTACAGAATTGGTTTCTCCGCAATCGTTTATTTGTAAACCATTGAACATTACAACTTTACCTGCAAAAGATAAATTAGCATTAGATGAATTCAATAAAAAAGTAGCAGAACTTACAAGAGCAATTACAGGCGCTGATGCTTACCGTAAGGAGCTTGTGAAGAAACTCGATTATTTGAAGAAAGCAGTAATCGAAGGAGCGGATGTACCTGATGATACATATAATAAAATTTTAACGGCGGAATTAAGTCTGAAAGAGTTTAACATAAAACTGAACGGCGACCCATTAATAGCAAGGTATGAAGGAGCATCACCAACTTCGATAAAAGACAGGGTGCAATTGATAACATCTTCACTATGGAGCACAACCGCCGCACCGACAACGACATTCACAAAATCATACGATGTTGCGGCCGGTAAGTTTGATGAATTACTGAACTCACTAAAATCTATTGATGGTGAGATAAATCAGATAGAAACAACCCTGGGAAAATACGGTGCTCCTTACACACCGGGAAGATTTCCGGAATGGAAGAAGAAGTGATGATGTTGAAAATTTAAAAGTTTATTTGCTTTAGGTTTATTAATTATGCTTTATTAGTTAATTTGCAGTTAAAACGTACTGCGTTTAATGAGATGTTTCGGGATTTGCTTAGACCAAACATGTATTCTCCTGTTTATGCAGAGGGAGGGACAAAGCGCACATTGCCATTACGGAATGACTTAGATGGAAATAAAAACGGTGATCAAAGTAAATCCGCAAAAGGTAATAACTCTCGACAGACTATTTAATAACAATATCCAATTAAAAACCGACACCGCATTGCAGATGAAAGATGTGGAAATAGAGTTTAAGGTTATTTAAGAAAAAATGAGACCTAAAGTAGAAAAAAACATATCAAACATTTATGCTTCCATTAAAAGCATTTTGGAAAAATCACGTAAACGGGTAATCCATAATGTGAATTTTGAAATGGTTAAAGCTTATTGGAAAATCGGTGAGATAATTATTGAGGAAGAGCAGCAAGGAAAGGCACGGGCTGAATACGGAAAATATTTGCTGAAGGAATTATCCATTAAACTTACAAATGAATTTGGGAAGGGTTTCGATATAACAAATCTCAAAAATATGAGAAATTTTTACAATACTTTTCCAATTGGTGACGCACTGCGTCACCTTTTGGAGACGAAACAAAAAGGCACCTTAGTGCAGCACCAATTTGATACGGAACTTAGAACAGAATTATCGTGGACTCATTACAGATTGCTGCTTAAAGTTAAAAATGATAAAGCTCGTTTTTGGTATATGAATGAAGCAGCGGATAACGGCTGGAGTACCAGAATATTAGAACGACAAATAAATTCATTTTACCATGAACGATTGTTAAAGAGTAAAAACAAAAATTTGGTTAAAAAAGAAGCAGAAGATATAATAGCAAAAGTTTCTCCTGAAAACATTTTAAAAGACCCATATATTTTAGAGTTTCTTGATTTGAAAGATAAAAGCGCTTATCGCGAATCCGATTTAGAACAGGAACTGATTAATAAGCTGCATGATTTTTTACTTGAACTGGGAAGAGGGTTTAGTTTTGTTGCCCGGCAGAAAAGAATTATTACCGACGATGAAGACTTTTATATAGATTTAGTATTCTATAATTATATTCTCAAATGCTTTGTATTGATCGATTTAAAAATGGGTAAATTAACTCATAAGGATATCGGGCAGATGGATATGTATGTTCGCTTGTATGAAGATAAATATAAAATCGAGGGCGATAATCCTACCATAGGTATTGTTCTCTGTTCCGATAAAAATGAAACGGTTGTTAAATATTCGGTGCTGAATGAAAGCAAACAAATTTTTGCATCAAAATATCAGCTTTATCTTCCGACAGAACAAGAATTAGCAGAACAGATAAATAAGGAAATAGATATAATAAGGGAACAGAGAACTAAATACGGGGTAAAGAATAATTGAAACTCCACTTCGATGCAATAAACTCTGTTGTGGGAATATTTAAAGGACAGCCGTTAAATCAATAAGATCACTGTTTTTTCAATCAGTACGAAAAATTTTATGTTTCGGGAATGTGGCGTCGGAAACCATCTTGAAATAAGTGAAGAACCGGTTCTTAAAAATGTTTAAGCGATTTAAAAGAAAAAGGATTGCCCGTTTCCGAAAAATTAAAAACAGCAGATAAGTTGTAATTTAACCCAATAATTGTACTAATCCATGAATGAAAATCTGATTCGATTTGTAAAACTAAATTGGGAAACTCCCGCAGAGGGTGTTGAACAAAAAGTATATTCAAATGGTCATCAAAGAATGAGACTTTTGAGATTCTACGATAACTTCGTTGAGACGGAATGGTGTACAAACGGACACGTTGGTTACATCTTAAAAAGTTTTAATGGAATTATAAAAAGTTATCGTCAGAGAGATGGATTGTGGATTGAAGGAGGAGAAAAATCCAAACATAAAGTCATAATGGAAAAAGGGAAACAAGCTGAGATAATTCTATTTGAAAATG
>BDSV01000219.1 GCA_002898075.1 bacterium BMS3Abin03 | reverse complement strand
CTCCATACCTCTCAGCTAATATGTGAAATTCGTCGTAAACTTCAACTTCTAATTTCTTTTGTACTCTTTTATTCGTAACAACAAAACAAAGGTCGAGATCGCTGCCTAATTCCTCTTCTTTTCTTGCAACACTTCCGAATAATATTATGCTTTCACACTTTCTGCTGAATTTTTTCTTCACTGCGTTCATTAAATCCTTTAAAAAATTATTCTCTGCCTCAAGCAGTGGAAGTATTCCTTTAACGACTAAGTAATGTTTATAGTTGATAGTAAAAATGTGATCCCTTCCGCCGATTTGTCTTTTCACTATTTTAAGCTTTTCAAGATTTGTTAACGCATTCAACGCAGATTTAGCAGTGATATTTGCACGCCTGCTTATTTCCCTTCCGGTTAAGCCGGCTTTGGAATACTGCAACACACGCAACACAGCAATATGGGTGAATGAAGAAAATATATAGTTTAGTGTTCTGTTAAATATCATATCTGTTTGTTTACTTAGGGAAACATATGTTTACTTTAATAAACAAATATAATTACGGTATTATGAAAATCAAAATAATATGTTTTAATAAAACCATCTACTTAATTATTATGCTTTGAATCCAACTACTGATATTAATAATATTTAACTTTAA
The DNA here is from genome assembly GCA_002898075.1 of bacterium BMS3Abin03. Taxonomy (GTDB): domain Bacteria; phylum Bacteroidota; class Ignavibacteria; order Ignavibacteriales; family Ignavibacteriaceae; genus BMS3ABIN03. The sequence goes on along the minus strand of BDSV01000219.1, from coordinate 24,689 downwards.
TCGATACGCTTTCATTCCTTCCCTTATCATCGAGACAGGTAATGTTCAGATTCCCTGCTTGCGGATGAATAAATATCCTCTCGCCGGGTTTACTTTTTTTGTAATAATTATTATTTACAAACCAGTAATGTGTTTTAACAGTTCCGTCGGATACTGCTAATAGAAGCAATTCCTGCCCGGAATTCTCCTCGATTAAATATTCATAATCCTGTGAAGGCGAAACAATTTGCGGTCCTTTATCTGTAAAGTTGCCGTCACAATCCGGGTTATGCGGAGGCGGTATTTCAAATTGAATATCATTTTGTAAAAACCATACGGTTAACTGGGGATTATAAATTGGATATTTTTTTTTCTTAAAGCCGGTTGTTGGAAGACACTCGGTGCAATATTGAATTGTTTCATCGAGATTAACATAGATCGGCTTATGAACATTACAAACATTATTATGCGAAACATTTTCGATATAATAATCCGTAGTTGTAACCGGACAATAAGGTGAAGGAAGCAGCCCGGTTTCTGCACAGACTTCCCTTTCACCTACCTTTTCCGGCTGCTCAAACCAATTACCGGATGAGCGATCAATTGCATCGAACAGATCGAAAAGCAAAGGTACTGCCATTTCTGCACCGGACAGATGAGGTGAACCCTCGCCGCTGAAGTTACCAAGCCAAACACCAATTGTATAGTTCTTATTAAACCCTATTGCCCATGCATCCCGCTTACCGTAAGATGTCCCGGTCTTCCACGCAAATTTTGTGTGATCGTTAAATTCCGAATTCTTCAACAAGCTGTTTCTTGAATCGCCGGATAAAATATTTGCAATTAAAAAACTCGATGAAGCAGAAAATATTTCGACGCCACTACCGTTGTTTTGGTTTTGCAGATAACGTAACGGATAAAGGTAACCGTCCCGCACAAAAGCAGAATATAATCTTGTAAGTTCTTCTAAAGTTACACCGCAACCTCCGAGAATTACAGATAGACCAAGTTTCTTCTTTCTCCTTGAAATATCTTTAAATCCGCTTTGTTCCAGCAAGCCCGTAAAATTATTTAACCCGATTTGTCTGAGAAGTCTCACTGCCGGAATATTAAGAGAATTCAAAAGAGCGAAATCCGCTGTAACATTGCCATAATATTTCAAATCATAATTTTCAGGTTCGTACCCGTTAAAATCAGTTGGAATATCGTACAGTCGCATCTTCGGTGTTAAAACTCCCTGATCGAATGCATACGCATACAGCGCCGGCTTAAGCGTGGAACCGGGAGAACGAACTGCGGTAATTCCGTTTACCTGCCCCGATTTTGTATTATCATAAAAATTGGATGAACCAGAGTAACCGACTACGGAAGAATTCTTATTATCAATAATTATCACCGATCCGTTCGACACCCCTTTTGATGAAACCCTGTTCACATAATTCCATAATAAAGCTTGTGCCGTATTCTGAATTTTCAGATTTAGAGTTGACTGAATTTTATCACCGTTAAAATGTTCTTTCACAAAATAAGTGAAATGAGGTGCGAGATCGGGTAAGGCATATCTGTTTACATAAACCGGTTCACTTAATGCATCCTGTAAATCCTGCTTGGGAAAGACATCGTTATCAATAAATCTTTTTATCCATTTATCACGAATCTTTATCGCTCGTTTAGTCGATCTGTCCAATCTGAGCGAGTTCGGGTCGTTAGGAATAACACACAGCAGGATTGATTGCGATAAGCTTAGCTGTTTCGGAGGACGGTTAAAATAAATATACGATGCGGCTTTCACACCTTCGATGTTTCCGCCGTACGGAAGCAAGTTAAGGTAGAGTTCAAGAATTTCTTTTTTTGAATAATGAAGCTCCAACTGGAAAGCTCTTATTACCTCGATTAACTTACTGAGGTAATTTCTCTCTTTCGGTTCGAGCATGCGTGCAACCTGCATTGTAATTGTGGACGCGCCGGACACTCTCTCTCCGCTTATAATGTTTGTATAAAGTGCCCTGATTATTGAAACAGGATTCACTCCCAAATGCCAGTAAAACCAGTTATCTTCTTTTTCAATTATTGCTTTAATTAAATTAGGCGAGACTTCATCGAGTGTTGTTTGCATTCGCCATTTATCATCAGCGGTGAGATAAGCAGTTAGCAATGTACCGTCGCTTGCAACAATTTCCTTCGAGTATTGTTTTATTACCGGCACGGGAAACAATAAATCCAACAGAAAGAGTGCGAGAACAATTCCAGCAATAATTCTTATAAGTTTTAATCTGAATAATATTTTAAGAAATTCAATCATATATTAATTTGATTTTATTCTTGTATAAAGAAAATTTTTAAGTTGTCATTTCCTTGTAAAAGGAAATCTCATTACCTACAATGTTAAGAGATTCCCACCTGCGTGGGAATGACATACTATCCAATCCAAGTCATCTTTTGATCACACGTATCTTTCCTGCACCGTTAAATGAATGATACTCCCTGTCGTACATTGCTTCCGCACTTATAACCGGCAGTTCAAATTTGCCCTGGTTCACTACACGAAGCAGGTAATAGAATTCACGTGTAGTTCTTCTTTGCAGCTTAGTAAACAGCAGCAGCCGGTCATCTCTAATATCCATATATTCAATCACTACCGGGAGCTTCGGTTTCCATTGTAAATCTGTTGCAGCGTTCAGGCGCGGATTTTCAATTTCGAATCCTGCCGGGATCATATCGGTTATAACAATATTTTCGGCAGAGCGTTCATATCCTGCTAATGAAATTTTACAAACGATTAACTCTCCCTGGTAGAAATTATTATTCCTGATCTCCTCGCCTGTTTTATAACTAAAATATTTTCTTCGAACCTTCATAAATGAATCTTCTTCTTTAACCTTCTCATTTATTTTAATCCCTTCGGTATTCCAGAAATAATAAACTTTCCCGCTGCCTTCAGCAGTCAAAGTAACATTACCGGAATTAAGTTTATCATCTGCAATTGTTAAATCAGTTCCGGTGAATTTGCCGACAAGTGCATTTCCAACTTTAACTTCAATTTTAACGTTAGCACCTGCATTTAAGCTTGCGGCTTTGCCCAATGCTAAAAATGCAAATGCTCTCTCCTGCGTTGAATACATTTCATCGGTTCTCGCCGAAAGGAATTTTATGATGTAAGGAATTTGTGCGCTCGAAGGTTCGACTTCTAACAGAACATTAAGTATAATTGCATTTGCGCGAATCTCCGAATCAAAATTTCCGCCGCTTTGCCGTTCCGGATAGATTGGTTTATAGGAATTCGGAACGACTTCGTAATAAGCATTCCACTGATTCATCAACGCATAAGCGCCGGCAAGCAAATACCGTGTATCGCCGGTTAGTAAATGCGGACGGGCTTTATAATAGTTCATCGTTGAAATATCACCTTTACCGGCTAAAGCAAGTACATAAAGCGAATAAAGTATTTCTTTGTTCGCAATTTTTTTAACGGTTCTGCGTGTACCTGAGTAAGTTACATAATCATAAGTTTTGTGTTCTTTCGCTTTCTTAGAAATATAGGAAAGAAGTTTATTCAAAACATGCTTCGAAACTTTGAATCCTGCTTTTTGTGATTCGATTAAAAAGTGTGCGGCATAAACCGAACCCCACCAATTGGAATAAGTTCCACCCTGCCAGTAAGCCATCGAGCCATCGTACATTTGCATCGATTCAATTTTTCTTATTCCTTCTTTTATATAATAAACCGGATTGGTCGTCTTATAATATTCCGGTGCAACAAGCATCGCCAGGTCTTCGAAATACAATTGCGGGAAAAGCTTCGAGACGGTTTGCTCGATACATCCGTAAGGATAACCGACTAAATACTTTAACTGTTTCGCAAATTTAACCGCGGGAAACTTGCTTAAAGTAACCGATGTGTGCTGAGTACCCTCAAGAAAATTCTTAGAAATGTTAAGTTTAATTTCTTCTCCCGCTTTTATTGTACCCGAACCCGTTTCAACAACTAACGGTGAGATTGGTCGTACCCCTATTTCAATTTCCTCTTTAACTTTAACGGCACCGGCTGTTTCAAAAGTTATTTTGCCCTTTCCAATTTCTGATGAAGCAGCAATACTGAATACTACCTGTCCGGTTGAATTCGCTTCAACGGTAACTGATTTTTGTTTTGATGAAACTACCATCAAAGGTCCTTCTACTTTTAATAAAACCGTAACATCAGTTTTTGAACCGGTTGTGTTTATAACAGCAACGGGTGCAATCAGGGAATCATTCGAAGAAAGGAATCTCGGGATTTGCGGTTCAAGAATTATATCTTCTGCAACTTTTATATGCTCTTCGGCGGAACCGAAACGTGGTCCCGTGTAAACAACAGCCATCAAACGAATATCGCCGTTGAACTGCGGTATTTTTAAAGGTATTTTTACTATTCCACTGCTGTTGGTTTTCTTAATTCCGCTCCAGAAAGAAACAAGCTTGAACCTGTTGACTTTTATCGGGTTGGTTCTTTTTTGCAACTGTTCCATCATCACCTCATCACCGCCGGGAGAGGAACTGCCGGAAACTATTTCGGGCAAAAGCAATTTATAAAGATCGTAGCTATTAACTTTCAACATTTTTTTTGCATACATATAATTGAAAGGATCAGGGGATTTGTAATTTTTTATTTGAAGAATCCCTTCGTCAACGGCTGCCAGGGTTACATAAATATTTTTCTGCGGTTCTGTTTTTATGGTTATTTCCTGCGTTGTTCTCGGTTTTACTTTTCCCGGTGCAGTAATCGTTACAGGAAGTTTATTCTTTTCTTTAACAACCTTCATCGAAGCAAAACCATGACCGACAAGGAACGGTGTTGTTTGTTCGACCGTATGTTTTTTGAACAGTGTCGCAGTTACATAAACATTCGGCATATAATTATCGTTCAATGTAATATCTATTTCAGCAGATTTGTTTTCCACGTTTATATATTGGTATTCCAGCACTTCATTTCTTTCAACCGTTACAAGCAGCTTTCCGGAGAAAGGACATGTGAAAAGAACTTTTGCTTTTTCACCCGGCTGATATTCTTTTTTATCGAAAACGATTTCGACTCTACCTTCCTTATCCACTTCGAACGAAGCAGCAGTTGAACTTCCCCATCCGTAAGCGTAAAAAGTTTTCTTCTGATAATCCGCACTTCCCCGTTTCGATATTCTTAATTCATACTTCCCCGATTTTGTAACGACAAAAGAAAAATTGTTCGGTTTAGTACTTAAGTCAATATTTTTCGTCCACTCTTCAATCGCTTTCTGTTCGGAAGCATAATAATAACGCCCTGAATAATTTTTCTTTAAAACAGTCTGCCATTCATACCTGATTAACTTAACCGCAGCTTTAAAGTTTTTTAACGGCTTATCATTTTCCCCAACGGCTATTAATTGAAAGTTCAGTTTTTCATTTGTCCCGAAATAATAACCCCTTGCTTTTATTCCTATAAAATAATTTTTTGGAAAGATATCGAAGCTTGTCGAGCGTACAACAGTTCTTCCGGTTAAATCGAACACACTTACATAAGCTGTTCCCTCGATAATCCCGGAACCGGTAACATCTTTTGGAACTTTATAAGTAATTGTTGTTTGCCCGTTATCATCAAGCTCTCCCTCTATCAATGTATTATCAAAAGTCGGATTGGAGATAGATGAATTTCGAAAGTTGAATTGCGGAAAGCTTTTGCTGATAAAAGGTTTATGTTTAAGAATAAAATCGACTTCGTAACGAAGATTAGCAGCTTTTGCACCGAATAAAAATTCTGCATCCACATCAATCGAAATCGTCTCACCCGGCACAGCGGATTTTTTGTTATTCTTTAATGTTACCCTTATTTTATCGGGAACAAACTCCTCGACACTAAAATGATACGCACCGATTATTTGTTTACTTCCCGTATAAAGTTCAGCAACGTAATCACCCGTTTGCACATAGTTGGGAATCTGAAATTCTATTTCGAACGATCCTTCTTTATTCAGCTCCTTTTTATACTCATTAAAAGTTTTCCCTGTTGGAGTAATAATTTTTATTAGAACGGGAATATCCTGCACAGTATTCATCTTATCGTCCCGAATGATCGCACTCAAATTAATTTTTTCTCCCGGGCGATATAAATTTCTTGCAGAATAAATAAAGGCATTATAGTTTTCGTTGTACTGGGTTCTTCCGCCGACATCAAAACGGGAGGTTTCTATTCTTGTTTCATTCAAATCTATGTAATTAAAATCACCATCTTTCTCAACAACAATTAGCCGTGGTGTAAAGCCCTTTATTTTTTCTTTTATATTTTTAAAATGAACAATCCCCTCGGATGTTGTTTTACCGGAAAGCAGAACTTGATTGTTTGTCGATATTACACTTACTTCGGCATTCGCTACAGGGTCGGTAGTTCCGATTGAATTAATGAAAACCATTATCTCATTCGATGCGGCTTTTGTTATAATTCCAAGATCGGAAAGCGCAACCATCTTGGAATCGTTTATCCAGCGGTCATCTGCAGAGCGAACATTTACAATATAAATTCCTTTGTATTTTTGACTTAACGCTTTGGATAAATTCACTGTAAAAGTCTGCAGCCAGTTTTTATTTTTGTTGAGCTTTATTTTTTCCGAATAAATCTGCTTACCGAAATCACCGGCATAGTACTCGGGATTGTAACTATAATTGTAATTGTAGTAATAGCTGTAGCGATTCAGAAAATGCAGAAGGTTGTTTTTGAATACTTCCGAAACTTCTACTTCGACTTCCGGCATGTTAACTGCGTTCACACGCATATTTTTCAGTCCGCTCATCATCAGGTATTTGCCTTTTTTATCTACAAAGTTTACCGAGGGATTAACATTTACCATCGAAACTGTTTGTTCAAAATCATATTCGAGTTCACCGCCGTATAATCCGGGTAATCCTTTTTTAATCAGAAGATCGACTGTTTGAACATTCCCCAAATCGGTTTCAATTCTAAATTGGTTTTCATTTACAAAGAACTGCAATCTCTTCGCCGGTTTTGTAGTTACATATTTATTCAATTTTTCACCATCGACCGTTTGAGTTGTGCTCACTTCAATCCAACCTGTGTTGCCGTCAAAGCCGGATGACACACCGGTGATCGCAAGTCTTGTAATCGGCGGAAGTTTCGATTTGAAAGTGCGATTCTCAGCCAATCCTTTTTTACTTAAAACGGATTCCAAACCTTCTTTAATAGTAATCGAAAATTCCTGTTCTTTATCTGTCTGTTCCATTTCGCCAAAATTAATTGCAATAACATCCGATTCATTCTCCGTAACAATTTTGAATCCGGTTAGCTCTGTATCACCTCTTTTTACAGTTAAATAATTTTTTATTACCGAAGGATCGACGGGATAATTGAAGTGAATATTCGCCTGAACAATAAGTTTGTACTTCTGATGCGGAATGTTTGTCCAGAAAAAATCAACGGAGGTCACATCAAAATCGGGAGTATGAAATTCATAAGTTTCAAAATCAGGGGAGAATTTAGAACCCCGGATCACTTTGTCTGTAATCTCGGCAGTATAATTCTGAATCGGTTCTAAAGGAACATCGGGTGAAAACACGAGTGTGCTTGCCGAAGTCCACTTGAACTTACCGGGTATTTCCGGCTTGAACTCGATGTATTTTTCATCGAGCCATTTGTTCTGAATATCCGGCGATGCAAGATCTTCTGAAAATTCAACAACAAAATTTGTAAGCCGTTCGACTTTTCCTGTCGGTGAAAAACTTTCCACACGTACAGTATTGCCCGGTCCACAGCTAAATAGAAATAAAGTAATGGAAATAAACAAAGAAATTTTTATTGTCGCTCTCATTATAGCCTCCCGTTATGACTGAAGTGAAATTCGGTTATCAATTTATTTATTTTTAAAGAAAGAAAGAAGTCTCACCTCAAGCTTTAAAAGACTGCCATGAAAGTGATAATAACATAAAGGTATAGTATTATATATACACTATTTTAATTAGTTTTCGGATTTTACAATAAACTCTCTTTTTACCTGTCCCCACCTTTGCGGGAAGAGAAGATAAAGGTGAGTTTATAATAAAACCAAAATCCGAGAACCAATTTGTAAAAGGTATATGACCAAGAATTATTTTAGAAAGCAACAGCTTATTATTAACGGCTTATAAAAACTTTCTGTATTTTTATACAGATGATTTTTTCCGAAGAAACATACCGCTTTATGTACACTGCACTTCAGGAAGCTGAAAAAGCATTGGGGGAAGATGAAGTGCCGATAGGTGCGGTGGTTGTAAAAGATAACAGGATAATCGGCAGAGGATATAACCAGGTTGAGAGACTAAAGGATGCAACGGCTCATGCTGAGATGATTGCCCTTACAGCGGCGGCAAATTATCTTGGTAATTGGCGTCTCGAAAATTGTTCTGTTTATGTTACGCTCGAACCTTGTATTATGTGCACCGGTGCAATGTTATCTTCAAGGGTTTGTGAATTGTACTTTGCCGCATTCGATCCGAAGTTTGGTGCCTGCGGAAGCTTGTATAATCTTGCACAGGACGGAAAGACAAACCATACTATTAATGTTTATCCGGGTGTTTATGACGAAGAGAGTAAAATTCTATTAGAACAATTCTTCGACAAACTTAGGAGAAAAAATACCGGGGATAAGTAATTCATCGCCCGTCACCATTTTCTTGATAAAAATTTATATTAGTAATAATTTTAATTAAACAAATTTTGGAATTTTTATGCGTATTATTCTTTTCGGTGCTCCAGGGGTTGGTAAGGGAACTCAGGCGAAAATTTTATCATCAAAGTTAAATATCCCGCATATTTCAACAGGCGACATATTAAGAGAAGCTGCAAAAGAACAAACCCGGTTGGGTAAAAAAGTTCAGAAAATTATTAACCGCGGCGATCTTGTTCCCGATGATATAATGATTAAGATTGTTAAAGAACGATTAGTTAAACCCGATTGTAAAGCAGGATTTATACTTGACGGCTTTCCGCGATCTGAAGTACAGGCAGAAGCCCTGGATAATCTTTTAGATCAGCTTAATATTAACTCCATCTCGGTAATTAATATTACTGCAGGGGATGACGAGATAATAAAAAGATTGAACAAGAGAAGAGCTTGCAGGGAATGCGGTAAAATATTTACGCTCGAAGAGATTGATGGAATCATAAAATGTCCTAATTGCGGGGCAGAAAACAGTTTCTATCTCAGGAACGATGACAGAGAAGATGTTATAAGAAATCGTTTGAAAGTATTCCACAATACTACCGAACCCGTTCTTAACTACTACCGGAAAAGTAACAGGAAAGTGTTTTCAATTAATGGGATGAGTTCCGTAGAAGATGTGAATGAAAAAATTATAAAAGCGTTGGACAGTTAGTTTTTATCTCCATCTTTTGGTTTGATAACAACTTTATATGCCCTTCCGCCTTCCAATTTAAATATTCTTGCATTGATTCGCTTAACTATTTCGTAATTATGTGTTGCAATAAGCACGGCGGTACCCCTTTTATTTATCTTCATTAAAATATCCAGTATTTCTCTCGATGTATTGGGGTCGAGGTTACCGGTAGGTTCATCTGCTAAAATTAATATCGGATCGTTTAATAATGCCCTTGCAATTGCAACCCTTTGCTGCTCGCCGCCCGATAGCTCATCCGGCATATTTAATCTTTTGTGCAAAAGTCCTACATCGGTTAAAGCATCATTTATTTTTCTTTTAATATTTTTTCTCGAAGCATTTGTTACTTCAAGCACAAAGGCAAGATTTTCATAAATATTTCTATCCTGAAGCAATTTGAAATCCTGAAAAACTACTCCTATCTTCCGCCGCAAATATGGTAACTGACGCGGCTTTATAGTTTTTGAATCATACCCGTTCACTTTAACATAACCGGATGCAGGAAAAATATTCATATATATCAACTGTAACAGTGTGCTCTTCCCCACTCCGCTTTTCCCGATAAGAAATGCGAATTCTCCCTCATCCAGATCAAGGTTTAAATCGGAAAATACCGGCTGATTGGGATATACAAATTCTACATTATTAAAACTTAACATCTTTTTTTATTTAACTTAACAATAAATTGAACTCTTTCCGAATTTTCACTTCCGTTATTAAATGTAAATGTTTCGAGACATTCCACTACATACATTCCGGCTTTATCTATTAAATCGAAATAGGTATCAAATTTAAATATCTTTTGTTTATGCACATCGGTTATAATATTTCCGTTTTTATCGGTTATTTTAAAAATGTTTATATGAATTCTATTCTTTTTATTATACCTGCTTTTCCTGTAAAAAGAATATCCATCATAATTGCCCTCGCTATTAAAAGATTTTTCAAAATCCAGGCTATTTTTTTCAAGACTCACATCAAAAGTAAAAATGCCGTTGGCATGTAAAATTCTTTTAACTTCGTAAAATAAATTTAACAATTTTCTCTTATTTAAAAGATAATTAACACTATCGAACGTGGAATAAATCAAATCAAATTTTTGATCGAACGGCAAACGGGTCATATCGCAGCAGACTTTGTTCAAATTACTTTTATTGCGGGTAAGCATCGAAAAAGAGAGATCGGTAACTATAAGGTTGTGATAGAATTTAGAAATTTTATTTGCTATCTTACAGGTACCGGCAGCAAGCTCAAGAACCCCGGCATCCCAGTTTACATATTCCTTTGAAATATCAATTATATAACTGCTCCATTCAGAGTAGTCAACTTCCTGCATTAAACCGTCGTAGATTAATGATACAGAATCGTTAAGTTTAACTTTATTCTTTACCAATTTTTCTCTTTCTGTTCTTCACAATCCGTAATGCGTAGTTGAATGCCTGTACTATACTCGATTCATCAGCAATATTTTTACCGGCTATGTCGTATGCAACTCCGTGGTCGGGTGAAGTTCTTACAACGGGTAAACCGGCAGTAAAATTCACTCCTTTTCCAAAATTTAACAATTTAAAAGGAATAAGCACCTGATCGTGATACATACCTATAACCGCATCATAATTTTCATAAACCTTATTCCCCCAAAATGCATCCGGTGGAAAAGGTCCCTCAATTTTAATTTTTCTGCTAAATGATTTTATTGCAGGAATTATAATTTTTTTTTCCTCATCTCCAATCAGCCCACCCTCACCTGCATGCGGGTTTAAACCTAACACTCCAATTTTAGGATCAGCATAAGCCAAATCATTTTTCAGAGTGTTATAAATAATTTCAAATGTTTTATGTAAATTTTTTATTTTTAGTAAGCTAGCAACTTTTTTTAATGGCAAATGTATTGTTGCCAGTCCTGCATTTATCTTTGATGATAGAAACATCATTGCGTAATTATTTGAATTTGTCCAATCGGCAAACATTTCGGTCTGCCCGGGAAAATCATAACCAGCCATTTTAATTGCAGTTTTCGATATAGGCGCTGTAATTATTGCATCGACCTTCTTATTCTGCCAAAGTTTGAATGATGCATCGAGTGAGTCGTATGCAGCTTTACCCGATGAGATTGTAGGAGCGCCTAACTTATGTGGATAATTTTTTAAACTTAAAACAGCCACTTTTGAAGAAAAATCTTTTCCAGGTTTATTAATTATTTCAAAATCGAATTTAAGACGTGTATTAAGAGATGTTTCGAGGAAGATTTTAGAAGGACAAACAAAATAGAATTTATCGGTTGACTCTTTAAGTGTAATTTTATTCAATGCCTTGATAACAATTTCCGGTCCGATACCGTTTATATCACCGCATGTAAAGCAAAAGTTGTTCATTAGCCCTCCACAAGAACAAAGTTACCGGTTCCCATCTTATCAACAAATATAAATTTCATTTCGGGGTTCTCATAAATCCATTGCTCAATCATATAGCCGTAGTCATTCGAGTATCTTTCAACTTTATCCGGTTTCCCGAATTTCACATAAATCCTGCCTCTATCCGTCGAAAGCCCGTTCTTTTTGGTGATACCTCTAAATTTGAGTGCAGCGTAATCAATCCGTGAATAATATTCTTCCATCAACTCATTGAAAGAAGTTTCAGGAGTGGGATCGTATTGTTTCCAGAATTCCCGTAGAACTTTCGGGTAATCTTCTTCGTCAGCTTCGAGAAGATTAGAAATAACCGAATCGTCTTCGATGTATTTTAGTAATTCAATCGCTGATTCCGGGTCGCGGAGCGAAAAAGGTTTATCGAGCCAAAAAACCGACAAGGGATAATTCATTTCTTCTTCGCTGCTGTCTGTTTTGACGGTTAATAAAAATGGACCTTCATTAAGTTTCCGGCTGAAATTTCTGAACACAAAATTTTTGGTTACTTCTACTTCGTCGGATTCATCGATAAACAATTTTCCTTTACAGTTTGAAATGCTGATTTTCGTAATATAAGCTTCATCAATTTTTTTATTAAAAGGTTCCGTATTTTTATTCTGAATCTGGATTGTTACATATTCAACCGTTGTATCCTTAACCGGAATTACAAGCTGATAATCATCGGAGCTGTATGGAATGCTTCCGCCGTAATTTACAATCTGCGGGAAATTTTTCCCGTTACACTGTGTACCGGATTTTATAACAATCGGTCTGTATATTCCCTTTTCAAAACTCTCCAGCCCATGTATTTCAACCGGAATTATTTCCATTTCTCTCGTTGAATTAAGATCGGTGACAATACCTTTAATAAAATAATTTTCAGGTGACAAATCGAAAGTGATAAAGCCCTGTAAAAATTCGTCATTACTCGTAGTTTCATCAAAATCATTTACGGATATTTTAATATCCTTGTAATCGCGCGTAACAAAGTTATCGTCTTCCGAAACTTCGGCAAGAATTCTAACCTCCGCTTCAAACACATCTCCTTCCCTCTCAAAAACCAAAGATGTATATGGAATACGGTAAAGATAAAAGATACGTAATTGCGAATTCGAAACGGGTACTACCTGTACAGTTGATCTTAATTGATGGAATAATCGTGGATTATTCCTTCTATGCCCCGGTTGACCGTAAGCTATTGCAAACATTAAAGGTAGGATTATGAAAAATTTTTTCACTTTTTATTTTTTTACTTAAAATATCCCTTAGAAAATAATATCAATCAATGGTAAACATAAGGGATGAAAGATTCAGTATCAATCCCTCAACCGGGTAATTATATATTCATATTATTCAAAAATTCTTTGTTATTCTTTGTGCCCCTCATTTTATTCAGAAGGAAATCCATAGCTTCAATAGAGGAAAAATCACTTAATAATTTTCTTAATATCCAAACCTTGGAAAGTTCATCTTCGCTCATCAGCAATTCTTCTTTTCTTGTTCCGGAACGATTCACATCAATCGCAGGGAATATTCTTCTATCGCTCAAATCACGGTCGAGCACTAATTCCATATTACCGGTACCTTTGAACTCCTCGAAAATAACATCATCCATCCTGCTGCCGGTATCAATTAACGCAGTAGCGATAACAGTTAGACTGCCGCCTTCTTCAGTATTTCTAGCGGCACCGAAAAATCTTTTAGGTTTGTGCAGTGCATTTGAATCGACACCACCGGAAAGAATACGACCGCTATGGGGTACGACAATATTGTGCGCACGTGCAAGTCTTGTAATACTATCGAGCAATATAACAACATCTTCCTTTGCTTCCACCATACGTTTTGCTTTTTCAATAACCATATCGGCAACCTGAACATGGCGTTCCGGCGGTTCATCAAAAGTTGAACTGATCACATCTCCCTGAACCGAACGCTGCATATCGGTAACCTCTTCGGGTCGCTCATCAATTAATAAAATTATTAGCTTAATGTCGGGGTGGTTTCGTGTAATGGAGTTTGCTATTTTTTGCAGCAATACAGTTTTACCGCTCTTTGGCGGGGAAACAATAAGACCTCTCTGCCCTTTTCCAATCGGCGAGAGAAGATTCATAACCCGCATAGAATATTCACCGGGAGCAGTTTCTAATGTTATTCTGTTTGTAGGATAAACTGGTGTAAGGTTATCGAATAACGTTCTGCCTCTAATTTTTTCAGGGTCCAATCCGTTAACTGCTTCAACTCTTAAGAGAGCGAAAAATCTTTCACCTTCTTTAGGAGGTCGTACCTGCCCGCTAACATAGTCTCCAGTTCTGAGACTAAACTTTTTTATTTGTGAGGGTGATACATAAATATCATCGGGAGAGGGGAGGTAATTATAATCCGAAGAACGGAGAAACCCGTACCCGTCGGGAAGAACTTCCAAAACTCCTTTTGAAAATGTAAGCCCATCCTTGGCGGTTTGCACTTCCAGAATTTTGAAAATTAGTTCCTGTTTCCGAAGATCGGTATAACCTGAAATCTTCAGATCTTTTGCTATTTCATTCAACTCAACAATTTTTTTCGATTTGAGTATTGAAATGTCCATTGGCATAACTTTACCTATTAATATTTTTTGAAATTGGATAAATTTTTATTGATTAATAATTTTATCTTTTTTAAACCGGATATGACTCTCGGGGATATTTATTATAGTTTTATAATACTTATTTAATGGTGTCGAAAGGAACACGTGGTACATCCAAACTTAAGCTATATACAAAACAATGTCAAGTAAAATCATCCTTCCAACCCTATTTTAACCTGACCTAAAAGATACATACTGCCTAAAACCACCAGGCACCCTTGCCTGTCTCCGTTCAGAAATTCCCGTATAAACCTAACCGGCTCATAAACACTTTCTGCTTTTATGTTCAGCCGGTCGCAATGGAATTTCAGGTCTTCAATTGTGGCTGAGCGTTCATAGTCGATTTGAGTTATATATATATTGTCGAAAATTTTATCTAATAATTTCAGCATTTCATCAATATCTTTGTCCTTCATCACTCCAAACAAAACCGAGTTTTTGTTGTATAATTCACTTTCATCGCTGAATTCGGATAAAAATTGACCGATACCCGAAATATTATGCGCAGAATCAAAGATCACAGCAGGATTTTTATGATAATATTCATACCGACCCTGAATACCGGTATTTCGGATTACATTTTCCAATCCTCTTGCAATGCGTTTTGATCCTTCTTCGTTTAGAGTTTTTACAAACGTCAGCACGGCTAAAGCTGCATTAAATTTCTGATATTTCCCTTTCAATGGAATATCCCATTCATCCAGTTCAATCTCCTCTGTGTAAAGTTCAACATTATTGTTTTCTCTGTTCAGGTATTCATCTAACCTGTAAAGTTCACAATTTTGTTCAATACATTTTCTTTCAATAATCGAATCGGCTTCATCAGGGAGGATGCCGATGAAAACTTTTGCGCCCGGTTTAATTATTTCTGCTTTCTCTTCTGCAATACCCGATATCTTGTTACCGAGCACATTAGTGTGTTCCAGGCTGATAGATGTAATTACTACTGCTAACGGTTTCAGAACATTCGTGGCATCCAATCTTCCACCCAACCCGGTTTCAATTACAGCATAATCAATACGCTCATCATAAAAATACCTAAAAGCTAACGCTGTAGTTACTTCAAAAAATGTGAGTTCGTTATTTATAATATAATCCCAATGGTGATTAATAAAACCGGCAATAATATTATCGGGTATTTGTTTTCCGTTAATAATTATTCGCTCGTTGAACCTAACAAAATGAGGTGAAGTATATAATCCGACTTTGTAACCGCACTCCATTAATATGCTTGCAATAAACGAAGCAGTACTCCCCTTTCCGTTTGAGCCGGCGATATGAATTGCCTTAAGATCATTCTGCGGATCGCCGAGCAGTCCGAGAAATTTCTTAACGTTTTCTAAACCGAGCTTTACGCCGAACGTATGAAGCGAAAATAATTTTTTCAGGGATGTTTCAATATTCATTCTTTATCTAAAATATATGATGCGGTAAGACCGGAAATCTTTGTGATATTCATTTCTCTGCAATATTGTTCTAATTCGTCAACCATCCTGCCTGCCGCAGTCGGGTCGATAAAATTCAAAGTTCCTACCTGGATTGCAGAAGCGCCTGCAATCATAAATTCAACAACATCTTTCCAGCTCATTATTCCTCCGATGCCTATAACGGGGATATCGACATTCCTCGATATTTCGAGGACTTTAGCCAGTGCCACAGGTTTTATTGCCGGTCCTGAGAGTCCGCCATTAATATTTTTAATTTTAGGTTTGCGCGAATAAATATCGAACGCTGTACCTACGAGTGTATTTATTGCCGAAACAGCATCGCCGCCTTCTTTCTTCACCACTTCGGCAAATTCTGCTATGTATGAAACATTCGGAGACAATTTTATAATCAAAGGTTTCTCTGTAGCCGCTCTAACCTGTTCGGTAACTTTACCCACCGCCCTAACATCGTTGCCAAACTGCAATCCGCCTTCCTTTACATTCGGGCAGGAAACATTAATCTCAAACGCTTTGATGGCATCTTCCCCGGTCAGAATCTTTGTGCATTCTACATATTCATCTATCGTGCTTGCAGCAATGTTGCAAATCAGAGGAACATCATATTTTTTGAGGAACGGGATTTTCTCATTTATAAACGCTTCGACCCCTACGTTTGCCAGACCGATAGCGTTTAACATGCCGGAGGGTGTTTCAACTATACGCTGCGGAGGATTTCCCATGCGCGGTTTTATGCTGATCGATTTAGTAACTATTCCGCCTATTTTATTCAAATCAGTAAATTCCGATATTTCTCTGCCGTATCCAACCGTGCCGGATGCCAGCATAACCGGGTTTCTTAATTTTAACGGACCAACTTTAACCGAAAGATCAACATTATTCATATCACAATATCCTTTATGTTAAACACCGGACCATCTTTGCAAACAAGTAAATATTTATCGTGCTGTTCCGTCGATTCTATCGGGCAGCCCTGGCAAATTCCGAAACCACAAGCCATTGCACACTCTGTAGAAACTTCGCAGTTCAGATCATACTCCAAACAAAATTCTTTTAAAGCCCGGAGCATTGGTGTAGGTCCGCATCCGAAAACTTTTACATAAGCAGATCTAAATTCATTAACTTTCGTTAGTAACAAATCAACTACCGTTCCCTTAAACCCTCCCGATCCGTCATCAGTTGCGGAGAAAACATTTTTCATTCCGTATGTTATTACATCTGCCGAAGTTCTTCCGCCGATAAACGTTATAATTTTTTTTCTGTTTTCGAGCATTCGTGTTACAAACGGAAACGGTGCGGCGCCAATACCTCCGACTACAAGTACGGCACTTTCAAAATCGTCATTCAAATTGAACCCTCTACCCAAGGGACCTAAAACATCCAACAATTCACCCTCCCTTTTTTCTGAAAGAAGTTGAGTGCCTTCGCCTGCTACGTTAAATATAAGATAAATAAATTCATCTTCAACATCAGCAACGCTGAACGGTCTGCGTAATAATGGTGATGTTGATTCGGATACTTTAATGTTTAAGAACTCGCCCGGTTTTATCAACGAAGCAATTTCGGGTGAACGAATTTTCTGAAGGAATATGTTTCCTTGCAAGCGTTCTGTGTTAATAACGGTTGACTTAACAACGATCAAATTTGTCCCTCGTTGCGAAATACAATTTGAGATTGAATTTTAAAGGGGAGAATAGTAATGATTTTCAATCCTACTAAATTAGTTATCAAATTAATAAAAGGAGTAATTTTAATTATTAAAAATAAAACCGATGAGGAACTAAACAAAATCAGTTTTTATATTTTCTCTCGATCCCGGTAATTTTATCTAATCTTCTCTGATGCCTGCCGCCCTCAAAAGATGTATTCAGCCAGGTTTGTACAATAGATTTTATAGATTCTTCGCCCAGAGTTTTAGCACCAAGAACAAGGATATTTGCATTGTTATGCGAGCGTGAACTTTTAGCTGAAAACTCGTTGTAGCAGGTTGCAGCCCGGATACCTTCAACTTTATTAGCTGCTATAGCAGAAGGTATTCCCGTAGCATCTATTATCATTCCGCAATCTACCGCGCCCTGCTGAATTTTTTCGGCAACGGCAAGTGCAAAGTCAGGATAATCGCACGATTTTTCGTCGAATGTACCGAGGTCATAAACCTGGTAGCTTTGCTCTGTTAAAAGCTTGATAAGCATATTTTTAATTTTAAACCCGGTATGGTCTCCGCCAATTGCAATTTTTCTGAACGGAAAATTAACCCCATCCGGAATTGATGTATCGCTGAAAGTTTTTTCGATGACGGTTAAATTTTTAGTTCTGATTAAATCCTGAGCCAGTGGTGTAATTATAGCTCCCTTTCCCGCAACTATTACTTTGCTTCCGTTGTTAACGGCTTTAATTACATCATCTTCTGTAATGAGTTTCTTCATTCACTAAAATTATATGTGATCAGTTATTTTATTGTATTTCAAATAATCGACGACTTTCTTTACGTCCTGAGACTTGTCACGTTTACAGATGAGCAACGCATCATCCTCATTGATTACGATTAAATTATCCAACCCGATTACAGCAGTAAACTTATCCGGCGAATAGATATAAGAATCCACTACCATATCGGTATAAATATTCCCGACTTTAGTGTTCCCGTCCTCATCCTTCGAAGAAAGTTCATACACTGTTTCCCAGCTTCCAACATCGCTCCATGAAAAATGTCCTTTAATCAAATATACTTTTTTCGATTTCTCCATTATTCCGTAATCAATCGAAATCTTTTTTAACTTACCGTAAACATTGGCGAGGACACTTTGAAAATCACTCGTTCCTATTGCTTCCTTTATTTTTATTAATCCTTCGTACAATTCCGGCATATAAGTATTTATCTCGTCGATGATAACATCTGTACGCCAGATAAACATACCGCTGTTCCAGAAAAAATCTCCTGCATCAACAAATCTGACCGCTGTTGCATAGTTTGGTTTTTCAGCGAAAGTTAAAACTTTGAATATATGATCGAGTACACCTACTTCATCAATCTGAATGTATCCGTAACCGGTTTCAGGTCTTGTTGGAGGGATGCCGATTGTAATGATACCCCTTCCCCTATCGGCAAACTCCGCAGCTTCCAACAGTGTATCGTGAAATTCTTTTTTACCTTCTATTATGTGGTCGGCGGGAAGTACAAGAGTAACGGCATCGGGATCTTTGTGCTGAATAATCACCGATGCTAATCCGATGCAGGCAGCAGTGTTTCTGCCGAAAGGTTCTTCAATAATGTTTTCAATTGGTAAATACGGCAGTTGAGTTAATATACCCGCCTTTTGAATTTTATTAGTAATGATATAAATATTTTCATCATCGACGATACCTTTCAATCTCTTAACGGTATCCTGAATCATAGTGTTCTCCCCGAAAATTTTCAATAATTGTTTGGGGGTTTTTTCTTTACTGCGAGGCCAAAATCTCGACCCGACGCCCCCAGCCATAACCACTGCATAAATTTTCATCAATTCACTCCCATATTATTTATTGCATTTATTTCCCTGCCGAAATCTTCCGCTTTATTCAGATACTTTGTTATATCCACATCTTTACCGCGTACAACTGCAACGATAACAATTAAACACGATCTAATTGAGTCTATGATTTCTTTCCCCGGCATTAACTCCCGTGATTTTATTAATAATAATGATGCTGCAATAATCTTGTGCATATTAGATAATATTTCAAACCCGTTTCGTTCCGAAATTTCACCGTTTATCCTCATTATTTCAGCAAACCGGGTTAGGTCTTCGTAACTTACATCTTCAGATGCTAATTTATTTAATAAATTATCTATCGGCTTAACCGGTTTTAAAATTAACGTTTCGTAATCTTTAACTCTCTCTTCGAAAAACGGTTCGGTTTTTTCAACTTCCGCTTCTGTATCTATCCTGTTTTCTAAACCATTTTCTACGGTTTTATCTTTCACAATCAGTTGCTCGGAATCTGTTTTAATATTTGAAAGATCAACGTTTATTTCTTTTCCTGATTCTTCCGGAAGCTGTTCTTCATTTCTAAGCTTTCTCAACGCATTTTTTAATTCATTTGTGCTGTCGGTTTCAAGCAGATGGTTGAGATCTTTTATTAGATTCTGGCTGTGCTTTATAAAATCATCCGAGAACTTCAGAAAATCTACCGGGCTTTGAGTAAGATAATTATAAATTTCACCCAGTCTGATAGCAAGAGTAGAAAGCGGTGTAATTTTTTTCATCCGGTCAATATTATCTGCAACATCTTCAGAGTTAAGTATTGTCTCACGTAACAGTGCAACAACTTCAAGCTGATAAGATGTAAGCCGGAGATTGTTGGATGCTGCAGCAAGACTTTGAACAATATATTGTCTGATTAAATCCATTTTATACTCATCTGTAAAAATATATCTTAAGAGTATGATAATCAATTTACTGTGTGATGCGAAATTGTAAAATTCTATTCCTATTCGAATAACTGAATTACTTAACCGGCGTGAAATATTTGGTAATTTAAATCAAAGTGGTGCTATTGCCGGTTTGAAATAAAAATACTATCATTTGTTTTAATTTATAAAATTTATATTTATGAGTTGTTCTAAAAAGCCGGTATTCTTGATTTAGAACATGGTCATTTATAATTATTACCAAAGGAAAAAATACTCATCAAATAGTGAAGACAAACTTTGCAACAATATTATTGATTCTCTTAGTTAGCTCCTGCCTTGGATTGCTTCTAAATTTTCTAAATCCGGAAGGGATACCGCTTTTACGGGAGAAGCGTAAAATTAATTGGGCTAATGACTCAACCGGGGTAAAGAATAATAAGCAGAATGTTGAAAACACATTCGATGAACCCAAAGCAATAGTGTTGAAGCAAGCATATAAATTATACAACCAAAATGTTTTGTTTATTGATGCAAGAGATTTTGTTGAATATGAAATAGCTCATATCAAAGGTGCTGTATCACTCCCCTATAATGATTTTGATAAATATGCATACCGGTTAAAAAAAATACCGAAAGATAAACCGCTGATTGTTTACTGCGACGGAAGGGAATGCGATTTAAGCATTCTTCTTGGCGATAAACTTTTTGACATGGGCTATCAAAAAGTTTACATCTTCTTCGGCGGCTGGGTTGACTGGCAACTGGCAAACTATCCGATTGAGGGAGAAGATGATTAAACTTTTGCACAACAAATATTTATTGTTGATTCTAAGAATTTTACTTGCTTTCGTTTTTATTTATGCAGGAACGGAGAAAATTTCCAATCCTTCTGACTTTTCACAATCCATAGCAAATTATAAACTGCTGCCAATATTTTTAGTAAATATCTTCGCAATTATTTTACCGTGGATCGAGCTTGTTTCAGGTTTGCTGCTTTTATTCGGTGTTGCTGTTAAAGAGAATTCTGCGATTATTTCATTCTTGTTGATGATATTTATAATTGCAATTGTAATTAGTCTGATCCGGGGTCTCAATATTGACTGCGGATGTTTTGGAACAAATACCGGCACAAAGATCGGGTTCACAAAACTAATCGAAAATTTTGTATTGCTGATTTTTAGTTTTTTACTGATGAAATATGGTTCCGATTTCTTAACAATCTTAACTTTTAAAAGAAACGATTAACGCTCACAATTTCTTTATTACCCACCCATCCAAAAAACTACGTGGCGCAGGACAGTATCCTGCGAACCTGCCAGTAAAAACAAATTGAACAATGAACACCCATTAACGATTTCTGACTTTTGATGTTAATCTTTATCTGAATAATAATCATTACTTGCGTACCGCTAACATCCAATTTCAGTCTGTGTCGCACAAGTTTGAATTGTCATTCTGAATAAAGCGCAGCGGAATGTCCGAAGGATTCCTTCGGAGAAGAATCTCATCCTTAATATAATTGAGACACTTCTTCCGATAAATCGGAATCAGTGTGGCAAAAATTAGTCTTGCAACACTCTCTTCAATTAGGTGACTGAGAAACAACACACCGCCAGGAATTAAAACTGTTTTAACTGTTTGGATCATGTTTTTTTATACTTTGCATCGTGTCTCTTAAAACTCCCAATGAGCGCTGACTAAGTATATCTATTTTAATTAAACCTAAATCCTCGATGGAATACATATCCGGTTGAGTGATAATTAAGCCCAAGCCCTTATTCTTTGCATATTCGAGAGCAACGTAATCTGTAATTCTTATCGGAGTAATAACTAATCCGCCAGGATGAATACTTAAATGACGCGGAAATCTTGCAATTCGTGAAGCAATATTCACTATCGTTTTCCATGGTTCCTTATCAAATCCAAGGTTTTGGGATTCAGGAAAGAGCTTTGAAAGATTTGGAAGATTCTTCGCATCGGTCCAGGGAATTTTCCTGCTGAATTTTGAAATCTCCGTGTTTGTAAATCCGAATGCTTTTGCAACTTCGCGGAAAGCAGACCTTGCTCTGAATGTTACGGTTGTGCAAATCATTGCTACTTTTTCGTAACCGTATTTTTCGAAAATGTATTTCACAATTTCATCTCTTTCTTTCCACGAAAAATCAATATCTACATCAGGCGGAGAGCTGCGTGCTTTGTTTAAAAACCTTTCAAAGTACAGGTTGTGTTTGAGCGGATCGACCTGTGTGATTCCGAGAGAATATGCCACCAAACTATTCGCTGCGGAGCCTCTTCCGATAATCATCATTCCACGCTGCTTTGCTTCCCTCACAATATCCCAAACGATTAAAAAATAATTTGAGAAGTTCATTTCGCGTATTACCGAGAGTTCATACTCCAATCTTTCTTTTGCTTTATTACTTACATCCTGATATCGTTTGTACAATCCATTAAAAGCGAGCTGCCATAAGTAAGAGTCTGCATTTTTACCCTCGGGCAAATTAAAAACAGGGAACTTATATTCATTTAATTTCAGATCAACATTGCAGCTATCGGCTATGTGATTTGCTGCCTTTACTGCTTCGGGAAGTGCTCTCCATTTTCTTTCAATTATAGCAGGATCATTAAAATAAAATTCTTCATCAACGAGATCATCATCGGAAAGATTATCGATGTTTGTATTTAACCTTATTGCGCTAACTGTTTTATGAACTTCGAAATCATTCTTCTCTAAAAAGTAAACAGGATTTGTTGCAACGAAATTCAGGTTTTGCTTCTTTGCATAATCAAACAATTTTCTATTATTATTTTTTAACTTTTTAGATGTGATTAATTCTAAGAAGAAATCATTTTTGCGATTAATACTTTCAGCAACTTTTATAGATGGCGAAATCACAAAGAGGTTGCGTAATTCAGTTTCTATCAAATTATAGATTGAAAAATCATCATTCAGTTTCCGCGCTGTAATTATTCTGCAAATGTCTTTGTAGCCCTCATTATTTTTGGCAAGGAAAAGGATGTACTCATCATCATTTCCAGGTTCGGTTATCATCGTACCTATGATAGGTTTTATTCCTTTTTCAGTTGCGTACTTGGCAAACTTAATTACACCGTACATACCGTTAACATCTGTAATTGCGAGCGCGGGAAGATCAAACTCCGCCGCCCGATCGACTAATTTTTGCAGATCGATCGTTCCCTTGAGGAAAGAATAAAAGCTATGTACATGTAACGGTATCATTAAAGTAAAAATTTATAAACGTTGAATAACAATTTTTTGCTTATCATGAAGCATTCCATAACACCTTTCAAACACAGATTGCTAATCTATGTTACTAGATTTGCACAAGCGGCGCTGTTTTTTGTGCATGTTAAATGCTCTTCTCATTCAAATATTACGTGGCGCAGGACAGTGTCCTGCGAAACCCTGACTGCAAAAACATATTGAATAACAAACACCCATTAACGATTTTTGATTTTCGATGTTAATCTTTATCTGAATAGTGTGGTTATTCATCTCTCATATTTTACCTGCATCTAAATCCCCTTAGGCAAGGGGACTTACAGTAAGCAGAGATACTTGCTTATACTGTTTGAGTTTTACTTTAAAGCTTTATCTGCAATATCTGTTCTGTAGTAGATATTTTCGAAATGAATTTTCTTTAATGCATCATAAGTAATTCTTTTTGCTTCTGCCAGATCATTCTCTTTAAGCATAGATGTTACCCCGAGAACCCTACCGCCGTTCGTAACGATTTTTCCGTTTTCTTCCTTTGTACCGGCATGAAATACTATCACATTTTCCGGCATTTGCTCCAGTCCCGTTATTTCAAATCCTTTCTTATATGCCCCGGGGTAACCATCCGAAGCGGCAACAACACAGACCGAGGAACCATTATTATATTTAATTGTTTCTCTATCCAGTTCTCCTTTTGCAGCAGAATAAAGTAATTTTAGAAAATCACCTTTTATTAAAGGCAGAACTGCCTGAGTTTCGGGATCACCAAATCTGCAGTTATATTCTACAACTTTCGGGCCTTCATCAGTAAGCATTAAACCAACATACAAACAGCCGATAAACTTTCTTCCCTCCGCATTTAACGCATATAATGTCGGTGCAACAATTTTTGATGCAATAAATTCCATTATTTCAGATGTTACGATTGGAGCAGGAGCATACGCACCCATTCCGCCTGTATTTTTTCCTGTGTCGTTATCCCCTATCCTTTTGTGATCTTGCGATGGAGGCAGAAGAATAAAATTATTACCGTCAGTAATTGCAAATACGGAAGCTTCTTCGCCTTCAAGAAATTCTTCGATTAGAATTTTCTCGCCTGATTTTCCAAATACTTTTTTTATGAACAAAGTTTTAAGAGCGTCTATTGCTTCATCAGAATTTTTACAAATTAAAACTCCTTTTCCGGAAGCCAGACCATCCGCTTTTA
>BDSV01000218.1 GCA_002898075.1 bacterium BMS3Abin03 | reverse complement strand
CAAAAGAAATGAAACTAGCTATTTTCACAGCGTACGGCTTAGCATTTTTGTTCGGTTTATATCTTGTTTACACAGGAGGAATTATTGTTCTTATCATTGGAGTGATTTCAATATTAGCCGGCATCGCTTATACAGCCGGACCTTACCCGCTTGCTTACAATGGTTTAGGTGATGTGTTTGTTTTTGTTTTTTTCGGAATTATCGGAACCGCCGGAACATATTATCTTCATTCACACGAATTCACTATACTATCATTAATTATCTCAATTCCCGTTGGTGCTTTAATAACAAATATTCTTGTTATAAATAACTACCGCGATATCGATGAAGACAAACTTGCAAAAAAATACACACTCGCTGTAAAATTAGGAAAGATTTTTACACGGAATCAGTTCATTATTTCAATCACGTTTTCATACTTAATTCTATTTATAATTTATTTTGAATTTAATTACAACTATTGGATATTTTTACCCGCCTTAACTTTACCCATTGCTTTCCGGTTAATAAGAATGCTTTATATTTTAGAAGGTACACAATTGAACAAGACACTCGAACTATCTGCTAAATATGCCGCTTTATTCGGTTTGCTCTTTTCAATCGGTTTGGTTTTATGAATGAATTAGAACTTACATATTTGCCGTATTCATTAAAGTTTAAAGTTCCGTTTGTTACTTCAAAAGTTATTATGAAAGAAAGAAAGGGATTTATAATCGAGGTAACTGATTCGAGCGGGGTTAAGGGAATTGGTGACATTGCACCATTAACAGAGTTTGGAGTGGAAAGCTGTGAAACAGCCGAAGAACAGTTGAAGCATATCCGGTTGAAGATAGAACTCCGGGAAAATATACGCAAAAGTATAACTGATTTTCTAACACCTTACGATAATTATCCGGCTCTCCGGCATGGATTGGAACAGGCAATTCTCAGTTTCATCTGTAATAAAACCAAGCTGAAATTAAACGAGCTGTTGGAACTGAATCTTGCGAAAGAAATAAATATAAATGCCGTTATCGGGTTTCTCCCTCCGAAAGATTCTGCAAAACTGGCAAAAGATTTTGTGAATGAAGGATATTCAACTATAAAAGTAAAACTGGGCAGAGAAAATTTTGCAGAAGATGAAGCAGTAATTAATGAAATAAGAAATGCCGTAAATGAATCCGTTAAACTAAGAGTTGATATAAACGGTAAATGGAATTTGAATGAAGCAATAGATAATCTAAATAAATTAGAAAAATATAACATAGAATACGCTGAAGAACCGGTGAGCGGGTTCGAAAAGTTTATTGACTTAAGCAAGGAAACAAATGTAGCTCTCGCACCCGACGAGTCATTAAGAAACAAAGACGATGCAATAGCTTTTATTGACAGTAATATAATTTCTTTCTTAATTTTAAAGCCGATGATGTTGGGCGGATTAATTTCCGTTCTTGAATTAAGTCAACTTGCAAAATCAAAAAATATTACACCCGTTATTACTTCTTCCTTCGAATCGACAGTAGGAAGAGTGAACGCAGTTATTGCCGCTGCAGCAGTTAATACGGAAACAGCGCACGGTTTAGGTACTGCAAAATATTTTGAAAAAGATTTAATCGAAGATCCGTTTCAAATTGTTAAAGGTAAAATAAAACTATAGATTGATTATGCCATCAATTAATGCATTTCTTTTACGTACTCAAAATCCGGAACTGCCTGCCTTGCATACCAAAGACAGTTCTCTCACATATTCAGAATTAAAAAGTAGGGTAGGCAAGACTGCTTCAATCTTAAAAGAACTCGGAATTAGCAGCAGCGAGAATGTGGCAGTTTTAGGAAAGAACGACACGGAATTTATCATTCTTATTCTTGCTATCTGGCAGGTAGGTGCGGTCCCGGTTCCGATTAATCTACGGTTCACTCAAAACGAAATAATGGAACTATTAAACTTTTCCGATTGTAAAGTTCTTTTCGCAACTTCTAATTTCTCAAAGATGGATTTGCCTGTAAAGGTTTATTCATACCCATTAAAAATAAAATCCGGTAATGAATATTTTTCAAGTGAAGAACTGTCCCCCGACAAAACAGCAGCGATTATCTTTACATCGGGAACAAGCGGAAAAGCAAAGGGAGTGGAACTTTCTTTCAATAGTTTTTTGCAAAGCGCAAAAATCGGGAACCAGTTGTTAAATTATTCAAACGATGATCGCTGGCTGGCGAGTTTACCTTTCTACCACATCGGCGGATTTTCAATTATCACCCGCGCGCTTCTTTACGGTACATCTGTTATCCTTCCCGCATCGTTGAATACAGAAGGATTGGCAAGCGCTCTGAATAACTTTTCGCCTACGCTTGCTTCATTCGTTCCCACTCAACTGAAAAGATTAATAGAGAATAACATAACACCGAACGAAGAGCTGCGGCACGTTCTGCTTGGCGGCGGGCATATTGAAGACAAACTGTTTTCATCTGCATTTTTCGATGGCTGGAATGTAACCAAAGTTTACGGCGCAACAGAAACTGCTTCATTTGTTACTGCACTTACCAGAGATGAATGGTTGGATAAACCGAAATCTGCTGGTAAAGCATTATTACCGAACTTAATTCGAATCGTAAATGAAAGCCGGTTTCAGCTCAGCCCGGGCGAGATTGGAGAGGTGGCTGTTTTTTCACCGGCTTTAATGAAGGGTTATTATAAAAATGAAGAGGAGACAGTTAAAAAACTTTCGGAAGGATTCTACTTTTCGGGTGATTTGGGTTTCCTCGATGAAGACGGGTATCTTTTTATAGAAGCAAAAAGAACAGATTTAATTGTTACGGGTGGAGAGAATGTTAATCCTAACGAAGTTGAAAAAATA
>BDSV01000217.1 GCA_002898075.1 bacterium BMS3Abin03 | reverse complement strand
AAGCAAAAATCCATATCGATCATGCGGATGAACTTTACAAAATAATTGAACTGACTGAAAAGCTAAACTTAACCGCCGATGTTGCAATCAGAGTTAATATGGATACAGGTATTTATCCCAAATGGGACAGGTTCGGATTTAATTATGAAAACGGCGAAGCATGGCAGGCATTAAAAAGAATTGTAATTAATGATAAGCTCAATCTAATAGGTTTACATACACATATCGGCACCTATATGATGACTGCCGATGCTTACCGCGTTGCAGCAAGTAAATTAGTTCTGCTTGCAAAAAATCTTTCCGATCAATTTGATGTGAACCTCGAATATATCGATTTGGGAGGCGGCTTCGCATCTAAAAATACATTGATTGGTCAATACCTGCCTGCCGAAGAAGTTGTACCTACACTGGAACAGTTTGCAGATGCCATTACTTCTGAGCTTTTGGATTTTGCCACAACTCCGGAAGAGATGCCGACTTTAATTTTAGAAACAGGAAGGGCATTAATTGATGATGCAGGTTATCTTCTATCTACTGTATTAGCAACTAAAAGACTTTCAACAGGAAAACGTTCGATTGTAATTGATGCGGGAGTTAATCTTCTGTTTACAAGTTTCTGGTATAAACATAAAATACTTCCTGCACAGGAAGGAACAATGCAAACTGAAAATTCAACAATTTACGGTCCGCTTTGTATGAACATCGATGTGATAAGAGATGATATTACTCTTCCCGTATTAAAGAAAGATGATAAGCTTGTTATACATTACGTCGGTGCCTACGAAGTAACACAATGGATGCAATTTATTACAACAAGACCAAATGTTGTAATAGTGATGGACGATGGAACGGTTGAGCTGATCAGGGAAAAAGAATCGATTGAAGACGTTGTACGTAATGAAAGACTTCCCGAAAAACTTAAATCATTCAAATTATAACCGGGCTTAAGTTGATTAAGTATTTTATCGAATCGATAATATTCAGCTATAGCCAGATATTTTTCTGCAACAGGAAATGGTTTGGAATTGTTGCTTTGCTCGCAACTTTCATTCTTCCCGAATTGGGAATACTGGCTTTAGCAGGTGTTGTTATTTCCAACATAATTGCAATCTGGCTGAGGTTCGACAAAACAAAAATACGAAACGGTTTTTACGGTTTTAACGGAATACTCTTGGGTGCGGCTTCTTCATTTTACTTTGAGCTTACTCCTTTTCTAATAGGACTGATATTTGTTTTTATAATTATCACATTTTTTGTCTCTGCAGTTCTGGAGCATCATTTTGCTTCTGTATTCAATCTTCCGGGTTTAAGTTTGCCGTTCATTATTTCTCTTTACATTTTCTTCCTGTTTTTAAGGAATTATGATTTTATTCATTACAAAGAATTTGCATTTATCGATTACTCGTTCCTCGGATTCCTGCCTGATATAGTTAAAACTTATTTTAAGACTTATTCACTGATCATGTTTCAGTCGAGCATTCTGTCCGGAATTATACTCGCTGTTGCAGTATTGTTTTTCTCGCGCGTATTGTTCGTTAACAGTATTATAGCATTTGCGTTTAATTATCTTTTTTTAAGTATAATCTTTCCCAAAGCAGATGAAACCTTGCTTATTCTTACCGGGTTTAACTCAATTTTAACTGCGTTTGCATTAGGCGGAAGTTTGATCATCGTTTCAAGAAAATCTTTTCTATTAATTATTATTTCATCTTTAATGGTAATAATATTTGCAGGATTCTTCTATAAATTATTAGCATTTTATTTTCTGCCGATACTCGTTTTACCTTTCAATGCAATTGTACTTTCTACGCTTTACAGTTTAAAGTTCAGGCAGGAGCACAGCGATTTAGTGCTACTTTATTTTCAGCCCGGTTCGCCCGAGGAGAATTATTATTATCACAATGTACGTAAAAACAGGTTCGAGCGTTTTAAATTTCTCTTCCCCGAACTTCCATTCTTCGGAGAATGGTTTATTACACAGGGACACGATAGCATACCGACACACAAGGAAGATTGGAAGTATGCATGGGATTTCGAAATTAAAGATGAACAAAATTCGTTATTCAAAGATGAAGGCGATTCTGTTGAAGATTATTACTGTTACAACCTGCCTGTTGCGGCAACACTGGACGGTAAAGTAGATAAAGTCGTTAATCATATCTCCGATAATAAAATTGGTAATGTTAATCTTAAAAATAACTGGGGTAACACCGTTATAATTGATCATGGAAAAGGATTGTTTTCTGCCCTTTCTCATTTGAAAGCTGAAGAAATAAATGTTGAAGTGGGTGATGAAGTTAAGAAGGGTGAAATAATCGGCAAGTGCGGTAACAGCGGAAGATCGCCTGTTCCTCATCTGCATTTTCAATTCCAGGCAAGCGATAAAGTAGGATGTAAAACATATAAGTTCCCAATCGCACATTATATTGAACGAAAAGAAGATGATCTTTACTTAAAAACATTTGACTTCCCTGCCGAAAATACTTTTGTACGGAATCTTGAAATACACAAGACGATCAAACAAAGTTTTGATTTTAAATATGGTGATAAGTATAAGTTTGAATGTAATTTAAATGATAAAATTTTTACGGAAGAATGGGAAGTAAAAGTAAATATTTTCAATAATCTTTATATAGAAAACGATCGAGGAGCGACAGCATATTTTTATCCGTATGAAAAGATATTTTACTTTACAAACTTTATGGGTAATAAAAAATCCGCACTTTACTATTTTTACCTGCTGGCTGCAAAAGTTCCTTTAAGCTATCACGAAAAGCTGAAGTGGGATGATTCATTCCCGCTTTCGCTCACAACAAATAATCTTACCCGCTATCTTTCAGAATTTTTCCTGATGATCGGGCAGCAGATAAAATCCAGAGCATCCATCGAATACCCGGAAAGAGCGGAAGACGTTAACGATTATGTTTTAGAATCAGTACTTAAAACCGAAGGTGAAAAACTTTTCCGATTCTACAAGAAAGAGGAAAAAGGAAGATTGGTTATAAGCGATGAAGGAATTGTAAAAGAGTTTAGTTATTACTCTGATAATAAAGAAATATTCAAATCAATTTTAAAAGAAAATAAGGAGAATGAATGATGAAAAAATCTGTTTTGATTTTTCTCATACTTATTGCACAAATATCCGTATCCGCACAAAATAATTCCGTGGATGATAAACTGTTAGCATTCAAAAATTCTTATCAGCAGGAATCTATAGGAAAATATGCAGAATCAATTTTAACATTGATGAAAGTTTACGATAAATACAGCGGAGATTATTTAATCAACCTGCGTCTTGGCTGGTTAAATTATTTGAATAAAGACTACGACACATCCATCAAATATTATAAGAAAGCAATTCAGATAAGCGGCGATAATAATGTTGAAGCAATTCTCGGATTAACCCTGCCTGAATCTGCGAAAAGTGATTGGGAGGGAGTAAAAAACCTTTACAACAAAATACTCGACCTGGATGAAAATAATTACACTGCCATTTTACGGCTGGGACAAATTTATTTGAACAACCAAAATTATTTAAATGCAAAAGTCAAACTTTCAAAG
>BDSV01000216.1 GCA_002898075.1 bacterium BMS3Abin03 | reverse complement strand
AACACCCCCTATCGGTGCACTTCCCAATACAGGTAGTTCTATCCAAGAGTTTCCCCCATCAGAAGTCTTGAATATCACACCATCACCGGTTACTATTATATTTAACTCATTTATCACATCAATATTATAAAGTAAACCGTTGTATGACTGGGAAACAACCACATTACTCCATGAGTAGCCACTATCAGTTGTTTGGAATAATTTGCCACCTTCCAGGCAAACGTCACCTATGGTCCAACCTTTACTTTCATTTACAAAATTTACAAAATCTAAATCCGTACATTGCCAGATATAAATTTGCTGCCATGAGTCACCCCCGTTTGTTGTTTTGTAAATACTCCCACTTGGTGCATGCCTGGCAGTAAACCAACCAACGTTCTCGTTAAGAAAGAAGAAAGCAAAGATTAAAGAATTTGGAGG
The DNA here is from genome assembly GCA_002898075.1 of bacterium BMS3Abin03. GTDB lineage: Bacteria > Bacteroidota > Ignavibacteria > Ignavibacteriales > Ignavibacteriaceae > BMS3ABIN03. The sequence continues at coordinate 10,278 of BDSV01000216.1, read as the reverse complement.
ATTTGTAGACTGTAGAAACCAATCGAAACCTCCATTAGTCGTTTTAAATATTTTTTTTGCAGATTATCTAATATCCAGCCAGTGTTTTCATTAACAAACTGAACATCATATAGATTATCTGTTATCCCACTATTTTGCGGGTACCATTGTGCATAAGATTGTGAGTTCACAAAGAATTGTAAAAGTAGTAGAAAAGTAATTGTATGTTTCATTTCTCCACCTAAAATGAATTACCGAATGGTAACTTAAAAAAAGAAGACATATACGCAATAAGAATAAAATTAAACCCAATTCATTGGCTAATGCTACATTGAAAACAACATCTTTTTTAATATATTTGCATTGCAAAAATTGCTGCTGTTTCGAACGATTTCGCTCCGCAATTTTACCCCGCTGAGAATATTATTTTTTTTTCGGAAGTGTACTTTTTACCAAACGTTTTTTAAATCAAACAATTATATTAAATTTAGTTAGAAATTAATTTGTCAGGTGTTAAATGAAAAAAATAGGAGTTTTATTCGGGCAGGAAAATACTTTTCCCCCAGCATTCGTAGAAAGAGTTAATTCAAAAAAAGAAATCGGAATAACCGCAGAATATGTGAAGATTGATAAAGTAATACAGGGTGAGCCAAGCGGATACGATGTGATAATCGACAGAATATCCCAGGATGTACCGTTCTACAGATCATATTTAAAAAATGCAGCAGTTAGCGGTACAGTGGTACTAAACAATCCGTTCTGGTGGAGCGCCGATGAAAAGTTTTTCAACAATGCGCTGATGTCCAGAATTGGTGTGGCAGTACCGAAAACAGTTCTGCTCCCGTCAAATGCTCATCCCGATGATACGGATTCAAACTCTTTCAGGAATCTGAAATACCCGCTGGATTGGGAATCGATTTTTAACTACGTTGGCTTCCCGGCATTTTTCAAACCGTTTGCAGGCGGCGGATGGAAGAATGTTTACCGCCTCGAAAACAAGGATGATTTCTTCAACGCTTACAATGAAACCGGGCAGCTTGTAATGATGCTTCAGGAAGAGATAGATTTCACTGAATATTTCAGATGCTACTGTCTCGATAGAAAGGATGTTCACATAATGCAGTACGATCCGAAACAGCCGCATCACCTGCGGTACGTTAAAAATCCAAAACCGGTTGAGACAAAACTGTTCGAGCAGTTGAAAGATTCGGTACTGAAAATTAATGATGCTCTCGGTTATGATTTTAATACTGTAGAACTTGCTGTGCGCGGCGGGATTCCTTATGCGATAGATTTTTGTAACCCCGCCCCCGATGCCGATGTTAATTCGGTCGGTGAAGAAAATTTTGAGTGGATCGTTGAAGCGGCTGCAAACATGGCAATCAGAAGAGCAAAGCAGCATAAAAAAGGTGAGAACAATTTAACCTGGGGTAAGTTCGTCACCCATTTCGCAGGTAATAAAGCTTTAATTTTATAACATTGCAAAAGGATAAATGAAATGACAGAGCCGGGTCTTTTTACATTAGGTGTTGAAGAAGAATTTCAGATCATCGATCCTGAAACGAGAGAATTGCGTTCGCACGTACAGCAGATACTCGAGGATGGTAAAATAATTCTTGCCGAACACGTAAAAGCAGAATTGCATCAATCCGTTGTTGAGATGGGAACCGATATTTGCCGTGATATAAAAGATGCAAGGGAACAGGTAACTGATCTGCGGACAAAAATTGCTAAGCTCGCAATGCACAACGGATTAAGAATTGCAGCAGCCGGTACGCATCCTTTTTCACATTGGAAAGACCAGGCAATTACAGAACATCCCCGTTACAAGGAAATAATAACAGATATGCAGCAAGTTGCAAGAGCTAATCTTATCTTCGGTCTGCATGTTCACGTAGGTGTGGATGATAGGGAAATTGCGCTTCATATTATGAATGCAGCGAGATATTTCCTCCCTCATGTATTTGCGCTTTCTACAAACTCTCCTTTCTGGCTCGGCAGAAATACGGGATTAAAATCATACCGCAATAAAGTGTTCGATCGCTTCCCGCGTACGGGAATACCCGATTATTTCGGAAGTATAACCGAGTACGATAATTTCGTTAACCTGCTTGTAAAAACCGGATGCATCGATAATGCAAAAAAAATCTGGTGGGATATCAGGGTTCATCCGAATTTCGATACACTTGAATTCAGAGTTTGCGACCTACCGATGCGCGTTGATGAAACAATCTGTCTTGCTGCCCTGATGCAGGCGATTGTTGCAAAATTGTATAAACTTATTAAACAAAATCTCGGGTTCAGACTTTACAGAAGAGCTTTAATTGCAGAGAATAAATGGCGTGCGGCACGATACGGTATCGGTGGAAAACTGATCGACTTCGGTAAGCAGGAGGAAGTAAAGTTTGAAGCTCTCATTAAGGAATTGCTTGAGTTTGTTGATGATGTTGTAGATGGACTTAATTCACGCGAAGAAGTATCTTACGTAAATAAAATTTTAGAGATGGGTACCGGTGCAGACCGGCAGCTTAAAGTTTGGGAAGAGAGCCATGACGTAAAAAAAGTCGTCGATTATATTATTAAAGAAACCCATCTGGGATTAAATGTTGACTAAAATTAACTTCAGGATCACCCCGGATAATAAATGATAAAAACAGAAATTAAAATTGCAACAATAGATTTATATAACAACGAACGCAACGAAGGAATCCGCTGTATAGGTGAGATAGTGCGTGAAGCGGCTCTAACTAATACTGGCTGCGAAATTACATATAAGGTATTCGATACACGTTATAAGAATGAGATACCCGGCATGGAATTCGATATTTTTATTTCATCCGGCGGACCGGGCAGCCCGTTTGAAGGCGAAGGCACGAGCTGGGAAAGAAATTACTTTAAACTGCTTGATAAAATATACAATCATAACCGTACAAATCCCGATCAGAAAAAATATCTCTTTTTCATTTGTCATTCATTTCAGTTGATGGCGAGATTTTTTGAATTTGCGGAAGTAGCGAAAAGAGAATTTAAATCGTTCGGCGTAATGCCTTTTACTAAAACCGAAGCAGGGAAAGATGATATTTTATTGAAAAGCTTACCCGAACCATTTTACGCGGCTGATATCAGGCAGTATCAGGTCATCCACCCGGATAAAAAAATAATGGAAGAATTGAATGCTAAAATTCTTTCTTACGAAATTATTGATGATAATTCAGGCAGGGAACCGGCTCTGGCTGCAATACGCATAAGCAAGGAAATAGCAGGTACACAGTTCCATCCCGAAGCCGATCCGGACAGTATGCTTTATCATTTCAATAAACCGGATGAAAAGAAGCAGATCATCGATACGTACGGTGAAAAAAAATATCATCGAATGATGGACTTACTGAATGACCCGGCTACAATAAAGCGTACACGCCGCACAGTTCTGCCCAAATTTATTAACAATGCAATCGATCAACTTACGAAGGTACTAATTTAAATTATGATCCCCGATTTAAGAGAGAACTACAACCGGGAATTCAGCGCTGAGACTTACAACAAATTCATGGGTGAATTAAATTCAATTCTCAGGTACCCGGTAGATTTTAGAGTTTCGGAAACACCGCTTTTTCTTTCTGAAGAGATGAACGATAAATTATTACTTGCCTGCAACGATATAGTTTTACAGCTATCATCTCCCGAATTTAAAAGAGCATCTGAAGGCGCTATACCCGGTAATTTTAAAGTGCCGGGAGAGAGCGATCACCCGGAATTTTTTCAAATCGATTTTGCCATCTGTAAAAATGAAGACGGCGGTTACTTCCCAAAGCTGATTGAACTGCAGGGTTTCCCTACAATTTATGCTTATCAATATTTCTTTACACGGCTGTTAAAAAAATATTTCCAGATACCGGATAACTTTACAACCTACTACAGTAATTTTGATGAAGATGGTTACATAAAAATTTTTAAGGAAGTTATTTTAGCAGACAGCAGCCCGGAAAATGTTATACTCCTCGAAATTACTCCCGGTAAACAAAAAACACGTATCGATTTTGCGGCAACTGAAGAACTAACGGGAATTTCTACTGTCTGCATCAGCGATATAATTCAGCGGAGAGATAAGCTATTCTACAAAAAGAACGGAAAAGAAATTCCGGTTGAACGAATTTACAATAGGGTGATCTTTGACGACTTAAAAAGAAATAATATTAATTATAAATTTGATTTTAAAAGCGACCTGAATGTTAAGTGGGTTGCTCATCCGAACTGGTTTTTCAAAATAAGCAAATATTCTCTGCCGCTACTCAAAGGTGAGTTTGTTCCTTCCTGTTTCTTCCTTGATGAACTGAATAAATATCCTGCCGATCTTGAGAATTATGTTTTAAAACCACTTTTTTCATTTGCCGGTAAAGGCGTGGAAATCGACTTAAATAAAAAAATACTCGATGAGATAGAAAACCCGGGAAATTATATTCTTCAGCAGAAGATTAACTATGCGCCGTTAGTAAAAACGCCTGATGAATATTCGAAAGTTGAAATTAGAATGATGTTCATCTGGATTGACAAACCAATATTGGTAAATAACTTAATAAGGATGAGCAAAGGAAAGATGATGGGCGTAGATTACAACAAAAATAAAACGTGGGTCGGATCAAGCTCTGCATTTCATGCAAAATGATGAAAATTTATTGAACATCCTCCCCAAAAAAAAATAACAAAAAAGCGATAAGTAATTTTAAAGAAAATAAGATAGAGTGTAAAAGTAAGTTTTGAAATGAATATCATAAGCGCTTAATTTTTTTAAGTATAATAAGAATAAAGAGAACGTTTACGAATTAAAGTTGTACAGATGGGAAACTGTTGCGTAACGTTAACGAAATTTTCAGGGTAATTCCAGGGTTTTAATTCAGCCAGAATTTTAAATAAAAAATACCACACCCGATTTTTTTTATTGATGTTTTTTTATATTATAAGATTGATAAAATGAATCAATTATCCTCATATACATCACATTTGCAATTATGACTAAATACGAATTTCATATATCGAAAGCAGCAAGATTAAAGTACAAATTTAATGAATCGTTTTATTCGGTTACAGGTGATTTAATCGTTGCAAGTCCCGCGTCTGCCAGGATAATTTCGGAGAAAATAAACAATGTAAGAAAAAGTGAATCTGATTTTGCAAATTTAGTAACACCGGGAGAAGTGAATGCATTAGGATTGATTCATGAAATCTATCATTATTTGATAAGGCGGTACGAAGAAAATGAAAACCCGGATGTTTTCAAACGTGGTCTCGAGTACCTGAGAACTAAATTAAACCCGGCTGACCTGAATAATGTTCTACTAACTTTTATAAACGAATTTCCACCGTTAAATGTATTTCACAAAAAAGAGACACCTGAAGAATATCTCAAAGGAAAAACCGGAACTAGAGACAACAAGCAAATAATTTTGGAAGAATTGATCCTTCTCCACTTCGAAAATATCAATCCTGCGGCTGTTAGATTAAATGAATTGTTTAACGATCATCCGCTAATAGCAAAAACAAAGTATAAAAAACTGATTGGAGAAACCGAACAATTTTTCGAGAAGGAAAAACCATTCGGTTACGGTGGATTACATTTATTTTCCGCCCTGAGAAAACCTATTGATGAAAATCCGTACAATCTTGAAGGGCAGCTTAATTTTATCGCAAATGAGTGGCGGTTATTATTAACCGAGAAATTATTAAGGAAACTACTTCGCGGTTCCGACCTGATCAGGGAAGATTATAAGCTTTTTGTTAAGCACGGCGGAGGTGAAAAAGCTACTCCGCCTGTTCCTGATTACAAAGCTGAGATTGACAAATTAAGACTGCTTAAGAAAAGTAAAGATGATAAAACAAAATTAACCGCCGAAGAGCAGTTTACCGAAGATACCGATTGGATGCCCGATGTTGTAATGATAGCAAAGAATGTATTCGTATGGCTGCATCAGCTATCGGAAAAATATGGCAGGGAAATAAAGCGGCTCGATGAGATACCGGATGAAGAGCTTGATAAGCTTGCCGAATGGAATTTTACCGCATTATGGTTAATTGGAATTTGGGAAAGAAGCAGCGCATCAAAAAAAATTAAACAGTTTACCGGAAACCCCGAGGCAGCCGCTTCCGCTTATTCATTATACGATTACGAAATTGCACGGGAACTCGGCGGAGAAGATGCATTTCAGAATCTTAAACGACGTGCTATTCAGAGAGGTATCCGCTTAGCAAGCGATATGGTACCTAATCATACAGGAATATTTTCCAAATGGATAATTGAAAAACCGGATTACTTTATTCAGACCGACCGACCTCCCTTCCCCTCTTATAAATTTACCGGGGCTGATCTTTCAGATGATAACCGGGTAGAAATTCGAATTGAAGATAAATATTATACGCGTGAAGATGCAGCGGTTGTTTTTGAACGTAAAGATAAAATAACAGGTGAAACAAGATATATTTATCACGGTAACGACGGCACTTACATGCCATGGAACGACACAGCGCAATTAAACCTGTTGAATTCCGAAACGAGGGAATCGCTTATAAGATTGATTGAACATGTCGCCAGGAAAACCCCCATCATAAGGTTTGATGCTGCGATGACCCTGACTCAGAAACACTACCAGAGATTGTGGTTTCCCGAGCCGGGAGAAGGAGGCGCTATTCCATCCCGGTCGGATTATTCGATGACAAAGCAGGAATTCCTGAAAAAAATGCCAGATGAATTTTGGCGCGAGGTAGTTGACAGAATTAATAAAGACCTTCCGAATACTCTTTTATTAGCCGAAGCATTCTGGTTGATGGAAGGATATTTCGTTAGAACTTTAGGTATGCACAGGGTATATAACAGCGCCTTTATGCACATGATGATGAAAGAAGAAAATAGTAATTATCGAAAACTTATCATCAATACCCTCCAGTTCAATCCTGAAATACTAAAAAGGTATGTAAACTTTATGAGCAACCCGGATGAGGAAACTGCGGTTAACCAGTTCGGTAAAGGTGATAAATATTTTGGCGTTGCAATTATGATGGTTACGCTGCCCGGTTTGCCCATGTTCGGTCACGGACAGATTGAAGGTTTCGCGGAAAAATACGGTATGGAATATAAACGCGCATATTATAATGAAGTAGTCGATGAGCATTTGGTGTGGCGTCACAAACGTGAAATTTTTCCGCTGTTAACATTGCGGCGGCTTTTCAGCCAGGTAGATAATTTCGAATTTTATACATTCGTTACCGACGAGGGTAAAACAATTGAAGATGTATTTGCCTTCAGCAACCAGTACGGCGATCAATCTGCTTTAGTAATTTACAACAATTCCTATAGTACATACTCGGGTGTTATCCAGCATTCTGTTTCACGTGTTCTAACCGGTAACAATAACGGTAAAGTTCAACCGGTAAAATCGATAGCGGAGATTCTTCATATTAAAAATGATGAACACTATTTTTACATTTATACCGACCACAGGACTCAACTTCAATTCCTGATTTCGGGTAAAGAGATCAACAAAAAAGGTTTTGCATCAAAACTCTTCGGATATCAATACAGAATCTGTTTGAACTTTAAGGAAGTCTATGACGATTCCGGCAAGTATAAAAAACTCATACGGCATTTGCATGGCAGAGGTGTTGCAGATATTGAAGAAGCTATTCTCGAGATGGATATGATTCCCATTCACAGCGTTTTGGGAGAATTACTTGCACCGCCGAATATTCGCAGAATAAGAAATTATATCTTTCCACCGGAAGAAACTTCTGTTAAAAAACCGAGAAGAAAAGTTAAGCTATCCGATTCACTTAGAAGCGGGATAAAATCTTTAGTTAAAGAAATAAACAAATATGATGCGCTTGTTGCTAATAAAGATTTAGTAGAAAAAAAATTCGAGAAGTATATTACCCACACTCAAAACTTCTACAAATTGTGGTCAAGGTATCATAACAGGAAAACCGTTTCTAAATGGATGATAGACGCTAATGCGACTATACCATTAAACATAAAAAATAAGAGCAACGATAAAATCTGCACCTTTGCTGCTTTTACTACCTTAAGAAGCTTAATAAGTAAAAGAGATAGCTTATTTGATAAATTACTGCTTCGTAAACCTCTGAATCAAATTTTTAATCAGCATTATCCCGAAGACATTTCTTCTTCACAAATTTTACTGCTCAAATCTCTCCTGCATTTTGATAATGAACTGAAACGGGTAAAAATTAAATTTAAAAAGAAAAAGAGTAAAGATTTAAAGAAAAAAAACGGGAGACAAAAAAGAGCCGCTCTTCAAAAAGTATCAATCTCGGATTTACTTTCTAATGTTACAATTCGCAGATTTTTACAGGTGAATGAATATGGCGGAATTACTTACTTTAACAGGGAACGATTCGAAGAGATGATAAAATGGTTTTTGCTGTTGATTGTTATACGTTCATTCTCTGCTTACGAAAAAACCGTCATAGGTCTGAAGAATAAAAATGGAAAAGGAAAACTTAAAAAACATCTGTCCAAACAGAAACTGGAAAGAGAATACATTGCATCGGTTAAAAATAATTTCCTTTCTGCAAAGAATCTTATATGGCTGGCAGAAGAAGCGGGTTACAATATAAACCGGTTCAAAAATATATTGGTTAATGTAAAGAGTAAAGATAAAATGAAAACCAATTATGAAATAAATGATGATGAGTAAATTAACGATAGCATTCTTTGTATTAGCGGGAATTATATTTACGGCGAAGGCACAACTTGTATTGGAAAATGCCTTTCCAAACTTAACATTTTCCAACCCGGTCGATCTTCAGAATGCCGGTGACGGAACAGACAGGATTTTTGTAGTTGAACAGGCAGGAAAGATAAAAGTATTTCAAAATTCATCCGGTGTAACAACATCAAAAGTATTTCTGGATATTACTGACAGAGTTTCATTTGGCGGCGAGATGGGATTGCTTGGGTTAGCGTTCCATCCTGATTATGAAAACAACGGTTATTTCTACGTTAATTATACTGTATCTAATCCAAGGAAAACGCGCATCTCCCGGTTTCAGGTTAGTGCTGTAAATCCTGACTCGGCAGATAAAAACAGCGAATTAATTTTGTTAACATTCTCTCAGCCGTATTCGAATCATAATGGAGGTTGGGTAGGTTTCGGTCCCGATGACAGTTATCTTTACATAGGAACAGGCGACGGCGGCTCGGGAGGTGACCCGCAAAACAATGCACAAAATATCACTACTTTTCTAGGAAACATTTTAAGAATTGATATCGATCATCAGGATGCAGGTTTGGAATATGCAATCCCGCCGGACAATCCTTTTGTTGATAGTACAGGTAATGTTTTGAAAGAAATTTACGCCTGGGGAATGCGCAACCCATGGCGCAATAGTTTCGACCCGGTAACCGGCTGGCTTTACTCTGCCGATGTGGGGCAGAATCTATGGGAAGAGATTGATATTATTGAAAAGGGAAAGAACTACGGATGGCGCTGTTATGAAGGAAACCATGAATATAATATGACGGAGTGCAACTATCCTGAATACACATTCCCTATTTATGAATACGGTCACGGACAAGGATGCTCTATTACCGGCGGCTATGTTTACCGGGGTCCTAACGTTCCTGAAATCTACGGAAAATATATCTACGCCGATTACTGTTCGCGAACGGTCTGGGCGCTTGAATATGACGGTACAAACCCGCCGACAAATGAAATCCTGTTAACCGCACCAGATGCAGTTGTATCATTTGGGGTAGATCAGAATAAAGAATTGTACGTGCTTACATTTAATCCCGATAAAATATATCGCTTCACACCTACTGCTGCAATTGTTGCGCCTTCCGGTTTGGATGGATTGGCAAGTATAACATTAGGCGTTCCCCCGGAAGTTATTGTTGATCTCTGGTGGAATGATAATTCCGATAACGAAGACGGCTTTATCATCGAGAGAAAAACCGGTAACGGTAATTTTTCCGCAATCGATTCCGTTGGTGCTAATCAAACTGCTTTCACCGACTTTACGGTTTTAGATACAACAACTTATTCTTACAGAGTAGCAGCTTATAACGCCACAGATGTTTCGGGATACAGCAACGAGTTTACCACAACTACTCCTTTAAGAACTTTGTCACCTCCGACTAATCTTGTCGCTACTGCAAGCGGACCAAATGAAGTACAGTTAAGCTGGACAGATAACTCAATGGATGAAGTTGGTTTTAAAATAGAAAGGAAAACCGGTGCTGCCGGAAGTTATTCCGTCATCGATTCTGTGGCAGAAAATATTACTGCTTAT
>BDSV01000215.1 GCA_002898075.1 bacterium BMS3Abin03 | reverse complement strand
ATTGGAAATCCAACTTCAATTCGCCTGTTTATATTTCTCTTCATCCAATCTGCTGATGCAACATAAACAAGCTTATCGCCGTTGTTATGGAAAACGTAAATCCTTGCATGCTCTAAAAATCTATCGACAATACTAATTGCTTTAATATTACTGCTCAAACCATTAACACCCGGAATCAAACAGCAAATACCGCGAACGATTATGTTTATTTTTACACCGGCTTCCGATGCTTCATATAATTTCCTGATCATTTTCCTGTCTTCAATGCTGTTAAGCTTAATAGTTATCCCGGCTTTCTTACCTTTTTTAACATTCCTTATTTCATTATCAATTAACCTGACAAAGGACTGCCGCATATTGAAAGGAGCAACCAGCAAATAATTAAAAGATTCACTTTCCGATTTACCACCGAGAAAGTTAAAAATCTTTTTCCCTTCATTTGCAAACTTCTGGTTTTTTGTGAATAGAGCATGATCGCAGTAAATTCTTGCCGTCTTTTCATTGAAATTTCCCGTTGCTAAAAACGAATAATACTTTAACTTTTTATTCTCCTTTCTTTCGATTAAACATAGCTTCGAATGAACTTTTAAACCGGGAAAACTATAAAGTACTTTTACTCCGCCTTTCTGCAAAGCTTCCGCCGATGAAAAATTTGATTCTTCATCGAACCTTGCTTTTACCTCGACAAATGCTGTAACTTTTTTGCCGTTTTCTGCTGCTTTTATCAAAGCTCTAACAATTAGAGATTCGGAGGCAACCCTGTATAAAGTTATTTTTATCGATTTAACATTAACATCATTAGCTGCTTCCTCTAAAAATTTTATTACGTAACCATAAGATTGATAGGGAAAACTTAACAGGAAATCCTTTCGTGAAATTGCATCGAAAATACTGCTTGTAGTATCAAGCTCTTTACAGGTTAATGGTGGAAGCGGTTCGTACTGCAAATCATTCAATCCGAAAGTTGGGAAAGTAAAGAAGTCGTTAAAATTATGATACCTTCCACCTTCGATGAGATCATCATTTTTTAGGTTAAGTGTTTCTTTTAGGAATCTGAGGAATGGTTTAGGCATTTTCTTATCGTATAAAAATCTTGAAGGGACACCTGTTTTTCTCTTTGACAATCCCTTTTTAATTTTTAATAATAGATTACCGCTGAATTCATCGTCTATATAAAGTTCTGCATCGCGTGTAAGCTTTATCGAGTAGCAAGATTCAATATTGTATCCGGGTAAAATATCGGGCAGAAATATTCTTATCACATCATCTAAAAACATAACGAATTTTTTATTACCGTTTCCGGGTAAGCTTATAAAACGTCCGGTAATTTCGGAAGGGATTTCAACCAGCGCATACTTATATCTTTTCCTTTTAATTTCTGTCTCCGGTTTTGTTTTATGTTTTGCTGTTAACCTTATCGCAAGGTAAATAGATTTGTTATGAAGGAAAGTGCTAATCTTATTTTTATCAAGCAGTACCGGCTGAACGTAAGGAATAATCTGATCGGAAAAAAATGTTTTCAGGAATGTTTTATGTGTTGCAGGAAAGTTCTTTTCATTAACAATAAAAATACAATTCTCATTTAAAGCTGGAATTATTTCATCACGGTATATCCTTCCGAACTCTTCCTGCTGTTCATTAACTGTTTCCTTTATACGGCTTAGCAATTTATGCGGATCGAACTGAAGTTTCTTCCGGGCTTTTGATTTTAGCGATAATAAGCTGCGCAGCGATGCAACTCTTACCCTGAAATATTCATCGAGGTTGGATGAATAAATCGCTAAAAACTTTATCCTCTCAAAAAGCGGAACTGATTTATCTTTTGCTTCCTGAAGGACTCTGTAGTTAAAGGATAACCAGCTTAGTTCTCTGTCGAAATACTTTTGTTTGATCAATTTGAATATTCATTTAATTACAGATATAACTTCGGGTAAATAAAAAATATTTGTTTACCCGATCTTCCTTCAATTTTATCCCAGTCACAATCAAATTGTATCTTAACCGCCCCGCAGGTCGGAATATTATCGATATACTTATCTGTAAGAAAATTATTTAGTGATGTCAATCCGGGATTATGCCCGAAAAGCATTACCGAATGATTAGCATTGTTAAAGTTATTCAGCAGCTCTAACAAATCTCTCATCGAAGCTTCATATATTGTTTTATCATACTTTATTTTATTTACCGGATAGTTTATAGCTCCGGCTATTTTTTGCGCGGTTATTTTTGCTCGTTCGGCGGTGCTTGAAAGAAGCAGCCCGGGAGCAGCACCTTTTTCATTTAATTTATTACCCATAAAAGGTGCATCTCTTTTGCCGCGTTTATTCAACGGTCTTTCAATGTCAGCTAAAGAGTAATCCTTCCAACTCGATTTAGCGTGCCTGACTAAAAATAATTCTTTCATTGTTTTAATTCTTGTTCATCAAATATTAAGGTCTTAAGATAATATTATAATTTTTATTATCAATATTGTTTTGTAATAATTGTAACATAAAAGGTAAACAGCTTACAGGAAAATTATCCGGTTACAAGTTATCTAACGCACAGATGTATAATCACTGTGATAACCGTCACCTGTAAAGGTGATATGTTCATTTATATTTTAACTGGAAAACGTTTTAATTTTCTGCGTTGAAAACACAGACAATAAAAAGATTCTTCAATTTATGTCTTTTATAAATATTTTTAATATTATTTATTAATAAATAAAGAAATTATCTTAACAATAGCAAAAACTATAATGGAATTAATATGAGTGAAGAGTTAATCAAAAAAGCAGAGAATTATGTTAGGGAATTATTTAAAGAGAAAACTCCCCCGGAAAATGTTTATCATAATCTCGTTCATACGAGTGAAGTGGTTTCAGCCGCAAGAGAAATTGCCGATGCGGAAGGTGTTAATGATGATAAGCTCGAATTACTTCTTATTGCTGCCTGGTTTCACGATACCGGTTATGTGCAGATATGTAAGAATCATGAAGATATAAGTATTGTCTTTGCGAAAGAATATTTGAACTCAATAAATTACCCCGAAGAGAAAATAAAAATAATTGTTTCACTTATTGAAGCGACACAACTCCCTCAAACTCCCAAAGATCATTTAGAAGAAATTATCTGCGATGCTGATCTCAAGCATCTCGGCTCGGATGATTTTGAAACGAAGGGAGATTTATTCCGGCTTGAACTTGAAAAGAAGAAGCTTGTGGTATGCACCGATGAAGAATGGGTTAAAACTACAATTGATTTCTTTAAACAGCATCATTACTTTACTAAATATGCAAAAGATAAATTTAGAATACAGAAAAAAATAAATGTTGCGAAACTCGAAATAAAATTAAAAGAACTTCATAAAAAGAAAAAGAAAATGAAACAAGAAGAATCGAAACAGGGAAATAGTAAACAGAAAACAAATGGGAAGAATAAGCAGGAAACTAAAGCAGTACGCGGTATTGAAACAATGTTTCGCAATACGATACGGACACACGTTGCTTTTAGCGAGATGGCAGACAAAAAAGCTAATATTATGATTAGTGTTAATACACTTGTATTAACAATTATTGTAAGTGTTTTGATAAGAAAATTAGATACTAATCCTCAACTGGTTATTCCAACTGCGCTACTTACTATTACCTGCCTTGTTGCTTTAGTTTATGCAATTATTGTAACCAGACCCAATATTACAAGCGGAACTTTTTCAAAGCAGGATATTAAAGAGAAAAAAGCAAACCTATTATTTTTCGGTAATTTTTATAATATGAAATTAGACGATTTTAGCTGGGGGATGAGAGAAATGATGAACGATAGGGATTATTTGTATGATAGCATGATCAAAGATTTCTATCACCTCGGGCAGGTTTTAGGATTGAAATACAGACAGCTTAGAATTTGTTATACTTTTTTCATGTATGGAATTATTATCTCTATAATTGCTTATGCAATAGCTTTTATACTATATCCGCAAGGGGCTAATTTAGGACCTATATTAGATTAAGCTTTGAAACATGGAATACAGCTATTACAAAATCTCACAAATTCATATAGAGTCTCATTAGTACAATTAAAATGAGTGTAAGTTTGCTGTTTAATTCGGTGCAAAGTCTTTGCTCTTCTTATCTACACTGAATATTCCAGTAGCATATTTTTTCCCTTTTAGGTGTGTTATTCCCTCCGGTTCGATGTAATACTTTATATCTAGATCTTTATCGTGTAAAATACTCAGCAAATCCGCTGATACGATCAACTTTTTTTTATGTTCATTGCAAATTGATTGAATCCTTGCTGCAGTGTTAACTGTGTCGCCATGGTATGCAATTTCTTTCTTCGCTCCTCCAATTTCCGTAATTATAACTTCACCATAGTGTAGCCCGGCTTTGAATTCAGGAATTATTCCGTACTTACCGATGTAGTAATCTTGTTTCTTTGTAATTGCTTTGTTAAAATCGAAAAATGTTTCTAAACAATTGTTGTTCTTAATTCCTTTATCCAAATCCCAGGATAAAATAACTTCATCTCCAACATATTGATATACTTTAGCGCATCGGTTATATACTATATCTGTTAAATCGTAAAAGCAATCTTGAATAAGCATGCTGTATTTAATATGACCATATTCTTCTGCATAAGATGTTGAAGATTTCAAGTCCATAAACATAAATATCTGTATTTCCTCCTTTGGACTGTGGTACTTTCCAAATAAGAAATTTAATAACACACCCTGACCAAACTTATCATTTATTTGAAGTATGAAAAGTCCTGAAATAACAGCAATGCCCCAAAAAACGAACATCATTATTAAACCGGGGCTAGATAAATATCTAAGGAATGAATCGATAACTTCAATGTGAAATATTGGCTTGCCGAGATTGATACTGTAAGTAGTTAATACAGCAACCGAGGAAAATATAAATATGCTGATTAGATAGAAGCTAGTTTTGATTAATAAATTGATTCCAAAGGGTTTTCTGCGGAGTATTTTATTGAAGTATAAGATTTCAAATGATGCAATTGCAACCGAAGGTAAAATTGTACCAAATACAGCAACGACCAAGCTTACGGAAAAGTTATATGGCTTACCGATAGGTGAATAGTCGTTTATAACTGTCGCTTTGAAACATACATAGAATACAGCAGCAAGTGTCCAATAGCAAACCAAAAATGTAATTTTATATAATTGTGTTTTCCTCAACCTGATATTTTCGTAGATTTTTATTCTAAAAAATATTATGCTATTGAATGCAGTAACTTAAAGTAATTTTATTTTACTAATCTCAAGTTGACTGTTGTTTTAATAAACCGTTAAAATGGTAAGTGTTTATACGATTAACACCGGGATTAATCCCGGTGTTAATGAAACGAAAACCCTAATTATTAACTGTTTTAACAGTTAAAGATTTGAGGCGGTCAACTTGAGACCTTTAAAAAGGTATTTGCCTCTAATCATTAAATTAGTGACCTACCGGAGTGGTCACTAGCAGTTACTATTAAAATCCAAATCGCTTTTATTCTATATCGGCAAGGGATTAATATAGCGTACATAATTGACTGATGATAAAAAACCCGCTATAAATATAACGGGTCTCTCAATATATTTTTATTTACTAATACTATTTGTTCTGTTCAATTTTTGCATTTTCAACAACAACAGGATAAAAATATCCGGCACCAAAATTTTTATCGGTTGTTAATGTTCCTTCTGCAACAATTACGTCACCAACATTTGCGCTTTCATCACTTGTAATCAACAAATCATAATTTCCGTTATCATCGGTGCCGTCCTGAATGTGTATCCAATTACGGTTCATAATGCCCCCGTTAAATTTAACAACTTTGCCGCGCACTTTAATGGTTTTACCATTTAACGAATTTTTGTCTTTATAAATTTGAGCAATGGTTTTTCCATCTTTAAGAGGCTCTAATTTTATTTCATTATTTACTTCTGACTTTACATTCGAATGAGCATTTTTTAAAGTCTCTTCATCAGCTAATTTTTGTACATCCTGAACGAACAGTATAGTCTCAAAAGTTCGTTTGAGAGTTTTACTCGTAAAGTCTTTCATTTCGATGAACTCAGAAAAAGTTAAGTTATCACCTTTTTGAACAACCGTCTTCGGTATTGCAATCCAGTAATCGTTGTTATTTTCCTTTAATTGAATATAAGTATAATCTCCCGCATCCATAAAATCGATTACTTCACCAACGTGTATTTCCTTATTAACGGAGTCTTGTGTACTCGTATTCTCTATTTTTGGTTTATCCTGAGGATTATTGCATCCTGCTATTAGAAAAGAGGCGCCAAAGAATAAAATTGCAATTGTTCGCATCTTATGTCCCTTTCATTAATAATTATAGTTACTGTTACAAATATAATCATTTTGTTATGATAATTTTATATTCAGCCATAACATTTCCAAATTACAAAAATCATATTCCGGCACTATGATTAGATTAACAGGTTTATTAATTTTGGGTGCTTAATATTCATCACAAAAATTAATATAAATGATCCCTTTAGGTCATCAACACATCGTAGAATTTCTGAATTGCGACAGCAAAATTTTAAATGATAAAGAGGCGCTTGAAAACTTATTAATTCAGGCGATAGATAAATCGGAATTACATGTTGAAAAAATTATAAGTCATAAATTCGATCCTGTTGGTGTAACAGTTTTAGCCGTCATCAGCGAATCACATATCGGCATTCACTCATACCCTGAATCAAAACATCTCTCGCTCGATGTTTTTACTTGCACAGACCCCGAAAAAAATTTCAGGTTTATCGAATATTTTAAGGAGAAGCTAAAACCAAGCTCTGTGAGATTAGTTCAAATACAGCGCGGCGATTCTATCGAAATCAATCGCGATGATTGGATTACCTCATCATCCACCTATGGTTTCGATGTTAGGTATCATGTTAAAGAAAATCTCTACCGGAAAGAATCGAAATTCCAACTGATTGAAATTATTGAAAACGAAAATTTTGGAAGAATGCTTTTTTTAGACCGTGATTTACAAATTTCCGAGTACGATGCTCACCTGTACAACGAACAGCTTGTAAAGCCGGTAGAATCAGCAGGCATTGCTGTAAAGAATGCTGCAATTATGGGCGGCGGTGACGGTGGAATTCTTAATTCTGTTTTAAAACTCAATCCGGATTATGTAACCTTAATTGATATTGATGAAGATGTGATAAATCTTTCCAAAAAATATTTGAACAAAATTTGTGAAAATGCATTTGAAGATCCGCGTGTAACCATTCATATTGAAGATGTGATAAAATTTATCGATGGAGAGCATAAGTTTGATGCAATTATCTGCGATTTAACCATGCATCCAGGCGCATTCTCCGGCATCGAACATAAAGATTTCCTGAACTTGCTCTTTACTAAAATAAAAAATATGATGAATGAAAACGGAATACTTACACTGCAATGCGGCGGCGAGTATGAAAAAGAAAATACCGAGCTTATAAAAAGAGCACTTACCAATCACTTCGTCGAAGTTAAATTTCACACAAGTTTCATCCCTTCATTCTGCGAAAACTGGGTGTTTGCAGAAGCGAGGAAGTAATAATAAGTTGTAACAATTCTATTTTAACAAAGAATAAATTACAAACAACCAGGGAAATTTGATTTTGTTTGAAATTAATAATCATTTTGAATACATTACATAAGTAATGTTAATCAAAATTATTTTTGGATATGTTCTGCTGATTTCTGATATGAAGTAGTAGAAAATTAAATTTTTTAGAATAATCATAGGTATAAAAAATGTCAGTTTTAGAAGTAGAATTAATAGATAGGTTAAATAAAGAGGACAAAGAGAAAGTTTCATATTTTGTAAGACTTCTAATGAACAAAAAAAGATACAGTAAACTAAAAGCAGAAATTGATTCGAGACGAAGAGAAATAAAAAAAGGAAAGACTCTAAAGCACGAAGATATATGGAAGAAAGTAAATGTTTGAGATCATATATGCGAAGAGTGTTCTAAAGGACTTGAAAAAGATTGCACCTTATAATCTTCCCACATTGAAAAAAGGAGTAGAAAAATTAAAAGACTTTCCCAACATTCCCCAAATAAAACATCTTAAAGGTCATCCATTAGCAGATTACAGGTTAAGAATAGGAAATTACAGGGTTCTGTTTGATGTAGATTGGGGAAAGAATAAAATATTCATTTTGAAAATTGCCCATCGAAGAGAAGTTTACTGAAAAAGTAAAAATCAATAGAGAAGAATTATAAAAATAGAAATTCAGAGACTATATCCCTCTAAACCTGCCTCCTGAAGGCAGCGCAGATTTATTGTATTCAGTTCTGTAACAGATTCCCTAAGCGAGATTGCTAAGATAATAATCAATCAAATAATATTGCGAATTGGAACTTGTGCATCGGGATTTTTTCCCGACTGTTGTCGGGGTTAGGTTAATTAGAGCAATTAAAAATTATTTAAACACTACAGCAGAAAGAGAATAAAAATATGCAGGTGACTTTATTCAATACTTTTATGTTTGATTGTTTTTGATAAATAAAATTGCTTATCTGTAAAAGCTTCTATGCCATAACCTCTTTAGTCAATAAATTAATATTAGCTTCATTTAAAATTTAATTGATTAATTAAAGCAAAACTCATATTTTGAATTATCAATAAAGAGCTTTATGATTGGGAAACATTAGCTTAAAATATGATAATAAATTACACCGCACTGCGGGGGTAAAGAACAAACCGGCGATACCCGCACAAACAGAATTACTACTCCCTGTAAATGAGAACAACATTTCAGTGGCGTTTACTTTTTTTTGCTCATTTCCAGATAAAATTCTTTAAAGTTAGGCATATAAATAAATTATGAAAAAAGATTTTAAATATGAAGTAGCCTTTACTTTTTGTCACGAAGATGAATCTTTGGCAACACAATTGAACGATCTGATTTGCGATAGATACAAGACATTTATTTATTACGAACAACAGAAAAGGTTAGCTGGTAAAGACGGTGAAATTGAATTTAAAAAAATATTTACTTCTGAAGCCAGAGTAGTTGTAATATTATATCGTAACAAATGGGGGGAAACTCAGTTCACGAGATATGAACGAGATGCTATAAGAGAACGTGGTGGAGAACAGAGTTATGATTTCACATTATTTATTCCAACCGAGAAAGAAATAACTCTTCCTCCCTGGCTTCCTAAATATAGATTATGGTATCTACTTGAACGTTATGGAATTGAAGGTGCAGCAAGTGTAATTGAAGCTAGAATTCAAGAAAACAATGGATTAATAAAGGAAGAAAACGCAGAAGAAAAAGCAAAAAGACTACAGAGAAAAATCATATTCAAGGAACAGAAAAGAAGGTTTTTATACTCTAAAAAGGGTGTTGAAGCTGCCAATAAAGAATTAAAAACATTATTCTCAATAATAGATGAGATATCCAGTAAATCAACTGATACAGAAAGTAACTTGCTTTTTACCGTGCATAAGTCCGATAACAAATGTAATTGTTTTAACCAAGATTTTTCTATACAAATTGAGTGGTATGGGCAATATTGGAATTCATTATCAGATTCCAACTTGCTAGTAGAGTTAACTAAACCAATGCGTCAACCAAATAATCCAATTATTTATTCTAAATACAAATTTCAATTTGATATTAATGAGGCTGATAATTATGGCTGGTTATCAGAGGATAATAAATTTTTTAGCTCTGAAAGCCTGGCAAATCATTTATTTAAAATATTATTAAATAAGATAGAAAAAGAATTACAATAAATGCTTAACAAGAAACTCAAAGCGACCGCTATTTCAATGCATTCGTTTTGAGTATTATGAAGTTTGTGAAAAAGTTCAACATTTTTGTTGAGAATAAATAAGTTAAATAATCATTGTTACAGCTCGTTGCATGGCTGTCGCAAAAATACGCAACGGCTGTTAAATTTATCCACCTACGCTACAAAAGCTTCGGTGGATAGGTTTGCGTTTGCATTTTAGTGCAGCATTGTAGTTCCCGCCTTCGTAAAAACTACGGCGGGCAAGCTGGGCGGCGCTTTAGTTGCAACGCCGTTATACGCAAGGAAAAATATGAGCCGAAATCAAGCATTGGAAAAAGTTGGAAGAGCGAGAGTTGCTTACGTCCTTCTGCAAAAAGGGTGGTGCGTTGGAGAAGCATTTGATGATGGATATGATTTACTTGCGCATCAACCAGATCATAATACAACTTGTTACATAGAATTAAAAACGATGGATTCCTCAAACAGAGGGGCTGGAACAAACCTTACCGCGCCAGTAAGCACGAAGGAAAGAGAAACCTGTACCCACATAATTGTTTATCTTGAACCGGAAGGACGCTACTTCATTGCTCGTAAAAACAATATTCTTACAGACCATGGAAATATCTTTGCGGCAACTAATGAACAAGGTGAGTTGTGTATTCCAAGAGAAAATAGTAATAGTTTTGCAAAATATGAAGATGCTTGGGATGAGCTACTCAAATAAATTATATGAAGCGTATAACAAGGCGCTTGTTCGGACATTCACTACGCTGTGCTTCGTTCACGACGCACAGCTTGGTTGTTAGCTGTTTTAACAAATAGGTGAGATTATGAAAATAAATCCAATGAATAAAATACTATTTTTTATTTCACTTTCATTTATCCTCTTTTCCTGTAATGATAATCCTATTGGCATTATTTATCCACCTGATAATTCTTATAAAGTGACTATCTCCCAAGGAGTTTGGGGAAACGTTTGGTTTTGGGAAGGAAATTTTATGCCTTCTACAGATAATTCATCAAATGGTAAAATTACACCTGTAATTAGAGAAATTTATGTTTATGAAGCAACCCGATTTGATTCGGTCGAAATAGATACTGTTAGGTATGGTTTTATAAGAAGTATACATTCACATTTTATAGCTAAGATAAATTCAGATAATGATGGTTTTTTTCAAATTACTTTACCGGTCGGGAAGTATAGTTTTTTTGTAAAAGAAGATTCTCTCTTCTTCGCAAATGAAAGCGATGGCTACGGATATCTAATGTCTGCAAAAGTTAGTCAAAACAAAGTAACTAAAAGGCAGATTAATATTGATTATAAAGCAGCATATTAAAACAACAGCTAACATTATAAAGGATTCATCTCAAAGCGTGCCGAGAGATAATCCTATGTTTCCGCTAAAAAGAAGCGGGTTCTAAAGATGAGTTAAGCTTCACATTCGTTCTTTGAACTACGGCAGAAAAGTATATAACTGCATATCCTGTTCCATTCGAGTTATGATTTGAGTATTAATTATATACCTCTGTTGTTGATAGTTAATGTTATTTGGTTCAACAGAAATATATAATTTAGATGAAGAGTAGAAACTTATTTGAGAATATTTTTAGAAATGGTGATATTCTACCGCTTTGCGGCTTAGTTCAATTAGCTTTTCCACCCTAATACCATTTCAGCGCGGCATTTTTCAAATTTTCGGTTTTGGTGAAAAAGGTAGGTATTGCAAGTAAGTTTGTTCTATTAAATAAGTGTGTTATAAATTATCCGTCTCCGTCTCGATAAAACGAGACTACGCCGGACAAGTTGGCAGTAGCTTTTTAATTCAATATTGTTGTTCGGGGTGGATGGGTGAAAAGCCACGCCGTTAGGTAGTTTCGCAAAATTTAATGTTAATATTTTACAAAAACGATTGTAAATTAAAAGCAAAGTCATTATTTTTGATAGTATCAAATGATAGCACTATTTAAAAAGCAAAATGAAACCACCATATAAAATAACAACTAACATATTAAAACTTATTGCATCTATTTCACAAAAACTTGGCGAGATAAATGCAATATATTTAAGCAGACCTTCACCTCAGTTGAGAAAACGAAATAAGATAAAAACAATTCATTCATCTTTGAAAATCGAAGGTAATTCGTTATCGGAAGAACAAATAACAGCAATCGTTGAAAATAAAAGAGTTATTGGAGCCAAAAAAGATATTTTAGAAGTCACTAATGCAATAAAGGTATATGATAATATTGAATCATTTAATCCATTTTCTTATAAATCATTTTTAAAAGCTCATAAAACGTTAATGAACAATTTGGTTGAAGGTCCTGGAAAATATAGAACTCAAGACGTAGGAATATTTAAGGGGACTCAAATTTCGCATTTAGCTCCATCAGCAAAAAAAGTTCCCATATTAATGGATAATCTATTTCAGTATTTAAAAAAATATGATGAAATAACCCTAATCAAAAGTTGTGTGTTTCATTATGAAGTGGAATTTATTCATCCATTTTTGGATGGCAATGGGCGAATGGGCAGACTTTGGCAAACTGTGATTTTAATGCAAGAGTATGCTGTTTTTAAAAACTTACCGTTTGAAACACTGATAAATCAAACACAAGAAAAATATTATAACGCTCTGGAGATTAGTGATAAAAATGGTGATTCAACAAAATTTATAGAATATATGTTGAATGTGTTAGAAAAATCTCTAATTGACTTGTTGGATTTTAATAATAGAACTTTCTCCGGGAATGAACGATTAGATTATTTTATTTCTTTAGGAAAAAAGGAGTTTACCCGGAAGGACTATATGAATGTATTTAAGAATATATCATCTTCAACAGCAAGCAGAGATTTAGCGAAAGGTGTTGAAAGAAAGATATTAAGTAAAATTGGGATAATGAACAAAACTGTATATAAACCCACTACCTAACGTTATAAAGGATTCATCTCGAAGCTCCGCCTTCGTTCTGTGGACTACGGCGGGCAGGCGGAAAGCGGTCCCGATAAAATAATCGGGACTGTACTTGTAATTTCAAAGAGAGGTTTTCATAGTAGGTTTTTATTTTCAGATCAATCAAACTTGTAAGTATAAAAATTATTTTAATGTTTATTTTACCTCCCGGTTAATAATTTTTATATCAAATATCAGAACATTCTCAATTAATATGTATCCTGAGTTCTTTGGAAAAAACCCCGCCTTCATTGAAACTACTGCGGGTGCAACTGCTTGCATAGTAAACTCTCTTTTGCCAATAAATTAATATTAGTTTCATTTGAAAAATAAATTGATTTATTAACACAAAAACCATAATTTGTGTTATCATTAAAGGGCAATATGAGTGGGAAACATTAGCTTAAAATATGACAGCACTAAGCACCGCATTTTGGGGGTGACGAACAAACCGAAGTTACCTGCACAAAAAGAATTACCAATTCCTGAAAATTATTCCAGCAAAAGAACAAAAAGAGATTATTACAAATTAGAATTAAAAGAAGAACAGAGTACTGGATTCAATACCCTTAGCCAAAGTTTAAAAAAGATGGTTTCGCACAATTTATTGCGGCTTTAGACGAACAAAATTTTATCTGTAAATGGAAACAAAATGGACATCCCGATACATCAGGGTAAGTTTAACTTTGCAGCAAGTTATTTTATTTTTTTGTTCATTTCCAGATAAAATTCTTTAAAGTTAGACGAGCCCCGTGAAGGGACTAGGAGGTATTCATATGACGATTAGTGAACGAATGCACCACGCTTCCTTGAGCGCCATAATCGGGGTGATCGTCTAACACGGCAATGAACCTGACGGTCACCTTCGGCGCCCGCAGGTTATTGCCTAGCGTTATACAGCAGTAAAATAAGGGAAAAGTAGTATGAAAAAAGTATGTGTAGTACTTGCT
>BDSV01000214.1 GCA_002898075.1 bacterium BMS3Abin03 | reverse complement strand
CAATAATGAAAAAACAGTTTTTATAATCTGAAAGATTTTAATATTCTTGGCTTTCCTTTCGAAGAATAGAATATATATTCCCGCTAATATCATATAAACGGGTAAAACATAACCCGAAATTACTTTAGGTATTAACGGCAGCAGAAAATAAACAGCCATACCTACAAGTATCAATCCAAAGATATGTTCAACCGCCTGCATCCACTCTCCTGCCCTCGGAAGATTTTTAATCTTACCCGAAAAAATTGCTAAGAATAGATAAGGCGTGCCTAAACCCAGGGCAAGTACAAAGAACATTATAAAGCCGAAAAATACATCCTGTTTTGCAGCAACATAAGTTACAAGTCCCAACACAAATGGACCGATACAAGGTGCCGCAACAATACCAAGTGTTAATCCCATAAAAAACGCACCGTAATATCCTCCTTTTGCACCGCCTGCTTTTGCAACGAGGTTATTAGGTAATTTAAATTCGTAAACACCGAACATACTTAGGGAAAGTATTATTAAAATGAGGGCTACAATTATTATGGCGATAGGGCTTTGCAATAGTGCGCCGAACACCGCGCCGGTAAGCGATGTGATAACACCTATAATTGAATAAGTAACAGCCAAACCTATAATAAACAAGAATCCCATAAGAGCTAAACGCCGTGTGTTACCTTCGCTTTGTCCACCGAAAAATCCAATAGTTATAGGAATTAAAGGATAAACACATGGAGTAAGATTGAGTGCAAGTCCGCCGATAAACACGAAAAGTAAACCAAGTAATAATCCATTTTTTTCTAACAAGTCTGAAATAGAATCTGAATTCGTTTGTCCCGTAATAGGAATAAGACTTAAGTTAATTTTCTCAAATATATCCTGATTAATTTTGTTTACGACATCTCCCTTATCCGCAATGTGAACAATAACAGTATCGGTAACAGCATTCGGGGGCAAACAGCTTTGATTATTACATGCCTGGTAATCCACTGTTACCACGATAGGGTAATTACCGGGTTCTAAATCTTTTGAAGCTTTAATTAATGCACCGAAATAAACTTTATCCTGCCAGACCGATAAAGATGTTTCGGAAATATCTAATTTGATTTCTTCGGCTTCGGGAAAAGCAATTTTAAGCAACTCGAAATTTACCGTATCATTAATGGTGAATGATGTCGGTATTAAGAAATCTTCTTTAGGTTTATCGGAATTAATATGCCAAGTATCCTTAATACTAATTTCTGTGGCTAACCTGAATTCACTTCCGGCATAAACTTTATCGAACGATATGAAAGTTTTTAAACTTACAATATCTGCATCAAAACCGAACTGAGAATATGCCGGTTTAATTCCTAATATTAGTATTGTAATCAATAAAAATTTAATCCGGAATATTCGCTTCATTAGGTTCTCCATCCTTGAACTATTGGAAATCTTCTTCCATAACCAAAAGCTTTTCTGGAAACTTTTAGCGACGGAGGCGCCTGGTTTCTTTTAAACTCGTTTAAGTCCACCATTCTTAAAACTTTTCTCACAATTTTGTCATTACCGATTTCAGAAGTTATTTCGTTTAATTCTTTGTTTTCCTCAAGATACATTTGTAATATTTTATCGAGCAAGTCGTAAGGAGGTAGAGTGTCCTGATCTGTTTGGTTTGGTCTTAATTCAGCCGATGGTTTTTTAAATATGATTTCTTCAGGAATGATTTCCTTATTACGGTTAATAAATTTTGCCAACCGATAGACATCGGTTTTATAAACATCTGCTATCACTGCCAATCCACCGTTCATATCGCCGTATAACGTACAATAACCAACTGCCATTTCTGATTTGTTTCCTGTAGCTAAAAGTAAATAATTATAATTATTTGAAAAAGCCATTAAATATACTCCCCTTATCCTCGCCTGAATATTTTCTTCGGTAACATCTTCAAATTTTTTATCGAATGCCGGAGAAAGGGCTTCTAATATTTTATCGACTGCCGGCTGGATAGAAACATTATCTTGTGAAATACAAAGATTTGCTATAAGCTTTTCGGCATCGGTAATACTGTTTTTACTCGAATACTTCGACGGCAACAGAACCACATGAACATTTTCCTTCCCGATCGCTTGAACGGCAATGAAAGAAACCAATGCTGAATCCATTCCGCCGCTTAAACCAATGATTACCTTTTTAAAATTCAATTTAGAGCAATACTCTCTCAAACCGAATATGAGTGAATTGAGAACCTCCTCTTCGAAAGTACCCTCGGTAATTACATCTAACGGTTTATCATTTTCAACATCAAAAAGAATGAAATCTTCCCGGTAGTTTTTTCCAAGCCGGGTCATCTCACCTTTTGCATTAAAACACATGCTTGCGCCGTCGAATATCAGGTCGGTTTGAGCACCTGCACAGCAAACATAAGCAAGCGGAATATTATCCTTTTTACAAAGAGCCGATAGCATTTCTCTTCGTTCTTTTCGTTTCCCGTAAGAATAAGGGCTTGCAGAAATATTTATAAGAATTGTCGAACCTTCATCGAGTAACTTTTTTACCGGGTTTTCGGAATAACGCCTTCTGTACCAGTAATCTTCATCATTCCAAACATCTTCACAAATGGAAATGCCTAATTTCTCTCCGCGGAATTCAAATACATCAACATCTTTTGCCGCTTCAAAGTATCTCATTTCATCGAATACATCATAATTAGGAATTAAAGATTTATTCTGTATGAACTGTATTTTACCATCAAAACATAGAATAGCGGAGTTGTGAATATTTGTACCTATAAGATCATCATCTTCTGTAATAGAACCGAAAAGAAGTCCCACTTCATTAGTTGCCGAGGCAAGCTCTTCCATTTTCTCTATAACGGCTTTACGGAATTCTGATTTCTCGACTAAGTCTCGCGGCGGGTATCCTACAAGGGAAAGTTCGGGACAAATAACAAGATCGGCTCCTGCTTCTATCCCTCTCTTATATCCTTTAAGAATTTTATTTTTATTATAATCTAAATTGCCGATGATGGTATTCAACTGGCAAAGCGCTATTTTCATTTTATAAATTTACTCTGTCACTTGAGTCAAATGATAAATATTTTCTCCGAAAAAATAATGGCTCACCCGATTTTTGAAGTTTTGAACACGAAATATAAGAATAAATATTACAATTTTATGTTATCCACGAAAATTTTATTCCATTCAAATTTGATGAATAGCAGAATTTATTTTTACACGGTTTTGTCAACGAGTCATTGCTATCTAAAATATCTTTTTAGTTGAGTGACTTTTCATCACTCTATATCAAATTAAATTTTTTACTAAACCTATAAACCCAACCCCCTGTACCCTTTCCTTGCGAAGGGAAAGGGGAATTTAAGAGGGATGAGTTTCTATCATAGCTATAGTAATGATTTGTACTTGTAATCCTTTTTATTTTTTGTCTTGTTTGTATATTAATAATTTATTTGGGACAGATGTGAGAGACTTCTGGAAAATTAATCATTGGTATCTCGTCATTCCCACAAACCTGCATGCCAGTAGGTAGGACTGGGTATCTCAAACGAAATCAATAGATAACCGTTTTTCCCGAAGGGATTCCTTCTGAACACGGGAAAGTCAAAACTAATATTTCAAAAATCTCTACTAAATTAAAACTAACTAACTGAATAATAGGTTGTGTAAAAATATCATTAAAGGAAAGAAACTCATCCCCAAACTGGGCTGTCTAAAAAGTTCAATTTATGTTGTCATTCCTTTGAAAAAGGGGATCTCAAACTTTAATTAAACAGAAGATTCCCACTTTCCCCGATAGAATCGGGACAGGCAGTGGGAATGACATTTAGTTAACAATTACTTTTTAGACAGCCCCGCTTAATTCGAGATGAAATCCACCTTTGAAAATAGAGAGATGACATCTTTTTAATGAAAAAAGATGTCATCTCTTTATTACTTACTTTTTTGCGTAACATCAGTTATTAGCTAAAAATTATGAGGATATGGCCCGAGCAATTTCTTTTTGAGATGTACCAAGTGCTAATAATGATCTAACGATAAGATCAAGAGAAACAGAGGGATCGCCCGTTTCGATTTTTGCCACACGAGATTGGCTTGACTTGAGAATTTTAGCAAGTTCAACTTGGGTTAGGTTTTTCTCAGTTCTCAACTTCCTTAAATTAGTACCAAGTTTTATTTTTAATTCGATATATGAAGATTCTACATCTGATAAACCTAAAAACTCTTTCGCAGAGCCAATCTTCCAGCCATTTTTAACTAGCCTTTTTTCTTTTGCTTTATCCATTGTCATATTCCTTTATTCTTTTTTTACAAATTTCTATAACTTTTTTAGGTGTTTGTTTAGTTTTTTTATTAAACACCTCCAGAATTACAATTGCATCAACATCGATTCTATATATTATCCGCCAGGTATTTCTTTCATCATTAATTCGAAGTTCGTGACAGTTAGTACCAATACCTGGCATTGGTCTCGATTGAGGCATATTCAACTTCTATCCCATCTGCAAACGCCGGAAAAGAAATCCAGCTTCAATTCTTGCAGCAGAGGAAAATGGTGGAGTTTTAATCTCACCATGCAACCAGACAAGAGGTTTATCGTTTATACTCATAGATTAAATATATGTCATATCTGATATATTGTCAATGGTATAAATTAATCAGCAAACTTGCAGAGCTGTTATATTGTGAATTGAAATTTTTCTTGGGTATCTAAAATCATTTAGCTTTAACTCCCCGAAATTAACTTGGCTGCTGCAATCAGGTTCAGGGGAAAATTCTCATTGTTATCTTGTAATAATAAAATTCCTCGAAAATAAAATCAGGAGATTATTATTCTTTAATTTCAGCACGATAAATATTAACTTTGTATTAATGAAAAAAATAAATGAGTTCACTTAGAAAAGGTCATTTCCGTAAAAACGTGGATTCATAAACCTCGAGTTTTTGTATAGATTCTCACTTTCCCCGATAAATCGGGGCAGGCAGTGGGAATGACAAATTGAGTAATCCAGTTTTTTAAATGGACTCATAAAGGGAATTAATGTTAATCACTAATATTATCGAACTATAATTTTGTACCCCGTGGATAAATTTGGTTATTGTATGACCGGATATTTGCTTTCCATCGGGGATGGATACTTTTAATAAAAAGAAAGCAAATAGTTATGTTAGAGGTTAGAGGTCATGCACGAGGCGGGCAGGGAATGGTAACTGCCTTCGAAATTCTTGCTAAAATCTTCAGTCATTCAGGAAAATATCAGGTACAGGCATTTCCTGCTTTCGGTGTTGAAAGAACAGGGGCGCCTATACAGGCATTTCTTCGTATATCGAAAGAACCTATCCTTAACAGAAGCAACGTGTATCATCCACATCTAATTCTGGTTTTCGATGAAGCGCTGATCGAACAGGTCCCGGTTTTTGACGGTATCAGGAGCGGTGGTTCAGTTTTATTTAATACCGACAGAGACCCGGAAGAATTTAGCGGGAAAGCAGATAAAATTTATACTATCCCTGCAACAAAAATTTCACTCGAAAAAGGATTAGGTAGTAAATCACTACCGATTGTTAATGCTGCAATGATTGGTGCTGTTATTAAAATATTAGATGCCGATATAAACATTGCCAAACAAATTATCGGTAATAATGTTCCTTCAAAACCGGTGGAAAATATGAAAGCCGCGGAAGTTGCATATAATAGTTTAACCGGAATAGACAGCATCAACAAGTTTTTACTCGGTTCGATAGAAACCGGAAACGATGGAGAAGAAACCCTGCTTTTGGCTGATGAGCAAAAGAAACAATTCCTCGTGCAACTGGAAGAAATCCCAAAAGTACCGTATTGGTCACAGCCGATGTCGTTAAACAAAACAGGCAACTGGAGAGTTCTTACACCAACATACGTAACCCGCGATGCTCCTTGTACAACTAACTGCCCTGCCGGAACAGATGTAAGAAAATTCGTTGACCTCACTTCGGAGAAAAAATTCGTTGAAGCGTATGATGTTATTTATGAACACAATCCTTTTCCATCGGTGTGCGGAAGAGTTTGCCCGCATTTCTGTGAACAGAATTGTAACAGGATGGAACTCGACGAAGGATTGAACATCGGCTCAATAGAAAGATTTTTAGGAGACCGCAGTTTCAAAAGTGAATTGAAAAGCTATAAGATTACTCAAAAAGAAAAAATAGCTGTTGTGGGTGCAGGTCCTGCAGGATTAACGGCAGCACTGCGACTTACGGAAAAAGGTTACCCAACCACCGTATTCGAAGCCCTCCCTTATGCGGGCGGCATGATGAGAACAGGTATTCCTGAATTCCGGCTTCCTAAAAATATTCTCGATGAGGAAATAAAACGAATTGAACGACAGGGCGTAAATATTATTCTCAATAAAAAAGTTACGGTAAAAGAACTTGAAAATGATTTTAATGCTGTAATTGTTGCGGTCGGCTCACACATCGGCTCGAAGATGAACATTCCTGATGAAGATATTGTTCTCGACGGTATTGTATTCCTTCATAATTTTAAAATGAAAAATGATAACCAGGGAGTAAGCAAGGATGATGAAGTAGCAATAATCGGCGGCGGGAATACCGCAATTGATGTTGCCCGTACTATCCTTCGCCTTGGTGGAAAACCGACTATTTATTACAGGCGAACACGTAAAGAAATGCCCGCAATTGCTCACGAAGTTGACGAGGCATTGGCGGAAGGGGTTGAAATTAAATTTCTTACTGCTCCCGTAGGTATAAGCAAGAACGATAGAATTGATTTAACTTTAATCGATATGGAATTAGGTGAACCGGATGAATCGGGTAGAAGAAGACCCGTTCCAATTAAAGGATCGGAATCTACTGTTACGGCTGATAAGATAATTGCTGCCATTGGTCAGAAGCCGGATGATTTTGTGTTTGCAGGCAATGAAATAAAAGCTTCCCAGGGAAAGATTGAATACGATGCATCGGTAGCAGTATTTTGCAGCGGTGATATGGCTTGGGGCGGCACTGTTACTGAAGCCATCGGCAGCGGCAACAAAGTTGCTGAAGAAGTCAACGCATTTTTTAGAGGTGAACCTTACAGTCATGAAGAAACTGAAAAAGATATTGTTATTCCGGCAGAGTTAAATTTTGCCTACTATCTCCCTACTTCGCGCACACAAAACCCGGTTAAGAAATCGAGAGACTTTTACAACGATTTTGATGAAGTAATAAAGGGACTCACAGAGTCTGAAATATTAATTGAATCGAAAAGATGTTTGCATTGCGGTGATTGTTTTAGCTGCGGGAATTGTTACAATTACTGTCCGGATGCTGCTATCTTTATTGATGAAGAAAACAGGTTAAGAATTGATTACGATTACTGTAAAGGTTGTGGAATTTGTGCTCAGGAGTGCCCGTGCTCGGCGATAAATTTTCAAATGAATGAGGTTGTTTTATGAGTAACTCATCAAGTATAAAAAATAAAGTAGAAAAGAAAAAAAAACAGGATGCTAAACAATATAATCGTCACACGCTTAAAATATTAAAAGGTAATTTTGCTGCTGCCGAAGGTGCGAAACTATGCAGGACAGGATTTATTCCGGCATACCCTATTACTCCGCAAACAACTATTGTGGAAGCACTCTCCGATATGGTTGGGCGCGGCGAAATGGATGCTACTTTTATAAATATGGATAGTGAACATTCTGTTTTTGCAGCAGCAATGGGTGCTTCGCTTGCAGGCGAGCGCGTATTTACTGCAACAAGCGGGCAGGGATTATTTTATGCTCACGAAGTTCTTCATGCAATTGCTCACTTCAGGTTGCCGATTGTTATTTGTAATGTTGGAAGACCGTCTATCCCCTGGAACATCTGGTCGGATCAAACAGATTCTCTTTCTCAGAGAGATACCGGATGGGTTCAGTTTTATGGTGAAAGTTCGCAGGAAGTGCTGGACGACATAATTCAAGGATATTTTATTGCTGAAAAATTAGACCTGCCTGTTATGATAGTCCTCGATGCATTTTATCAAAGCCATACAAGCGAAAATGTTTGGGTGCCCGATATAAATCTTATTGATGAATTTCTTCCTGCAAAAGAAAAAACCGGCAGCGAGATAGATGTGAGCAACCCTAAATCTTACGGCGGATTGATACCAACGGAACATTATGAAAAATTTAACATCAAATTCTGGCAGGATATAAATAAAGTCGAGGATTTAACGAACGAGATTGGTAAAAAATTCGGAGATCTCTTCGGCAGGGAGTATTCGGCTGTTGAAGCAGTTAACATCAAACCGGAAACAAAAATGATACTCGTTACACTATCGAGTATTACAACCACTGCAAGAGGTGTTCTTAAACAGCATCCCGAAGTAGGACTGTTGAAGCTGAGATTGTTCAAACCATTCCCGAAGAAATCTGTTCTTAAAATTTTAAATCATGTTAGTAATAATTGTATAATTGTAAATATCGAACGGAATTTCCTCGGCGATAATGAAGGAGCAATTATGCATGAAATGAAACGTGCGCTTTACGGCTCATCATTCAAAATGTATGACGTTTATACAGGACTTGGCGGAAAGGACGTTCCGCCTTCAACTATTGAAAAGATTATCCGCAAAACTTTTAACGCACCCGAAGATGTAGTATGGATAGATTTTGAGTAATAATCTAAATAGAAATTAAACAGGTCGATATTATGGAACCCTCAAATAAATTTTTAATCCAGGAAGAAGAAGTTTATTCAGGAGCATTAAGCTGCAGAGGCTGCGGATGGGCTTTACTGGTAAGACACCTTTCAAGTATTTTAGGCAAAGAAACAGTTTATGTTGTTCCCGCATCATGTTTTTCAATTATTGCCGGACCATATCCAATGAATGAATTGCGGGGAACGATTGTACATACTATTTTTGCGGCTGCTCCCGCAACAGCTACAGGAATCCGGACTGCATTAGACAGACAGGGAAAAAAGGATGTTATTGTTGCTGTTCTTGCAGGAGACGGCGGAACTTTTGATATCGGTTTTCAATCGCTTTCCGGTGCCGCTACGCGCGGTGAAAATATTCTTTATGTTTGCAACAACAACGGCGCCTATATGAACACCGGTATTCAAACAAGCACCGCTACTCCTTACGGCGCTGTAACTACAACTAATCCGAATTCCAATATTAAAAAAACCTGGCCCAAAGATCTTATGGGAATTATTGCTGCACATAATATTCCTTATGCGGCAACTGCATCTCTTGCTTTCATGGAAGATTTAAGAATGAAAGTTAAAAAAGCAAAAGAGACAGAAGGATTCCGGCTTCTTATGATCGATGGTCCCTGCCCTCCGGGGCACAAAACCGAACCGGATAAATCTATTTATGTTGCCAGACAGGCGGTTGAATCAAAATTGTTTCCGCTTTATGAAGTTGAACATCATAATTATAGGATTAACTATTTCCCGTCTGAATATGTACCTGTTAAAGAATGTCTCAGAGTTCAGGGGAGATTTAAACATTTATTTAAAGACGACTCGGAAGAAATACTTAACGATATTCAACAGCACACAAACGATTATTGGGATAGATTACGGTTGCTTGAATCGCATAGCTTTCAGGTAAAAAATTAATTGCAGCTATATATCAATAAAATATAACACCCCCCTTTCGTACTCATATTTTTCCGGTGTTTTATAATTTTCGCCTGTCATCTAAATTGATTTAAATCTTCGTGCTTTTGTTCTTAATTTTAAGTTGAATGATTTTGAATTTTAGCAAAGAATTATGAACAAGAAATTATACAGAAGCAGAACTGATAGGATGATAGCCGGGGTTGCCGGTGGACTCGCAGAATATTTCGATATTGATCCCACACTTATCAGGGTATTATTTATTGTAGGTATTTTTATCGGCGGTGGAATTCTTGCTTATATAATTTTATGGATAGTTGTTCCGGAAAAACCTTTGGTTAATTTTTACCAGGGCAGCGGTGATACGAAAAAGGAAAAAGATAGTCCTTCGGGCACAGGTAATAATTTTTCATCGAATGCTGACCAGATTATTGTTGAGAACCACAGCAATCGTGTTGTTTTCACCGGTGTTATTTTAATTCTTCTCGGTATGATTTTTTTGTTTGACAACTTTATACCCGGATTCGATTTAACAGACTACCGGGGTGTAATTTTAATTGCCATCGGAATAGGCATAATTATTAAAACCAAATAAGACTAATTATGAAAGTTTCACATATATTTTGGGGCACACTGTTTATTGCTCTCGGCTTATTAATTCTAATAAACAATTTTTCCGAGATTTATCTCGCATGGGATAATATCTGGCAATTTTGGCCTGTTGTTCTTGTGCTTTTAGGTATTTCCGTGCTGATAAAACATAAGGTCGGGAAGAGTCTAATAGCAGCACTCGCAGCTTTAATATTGGCAGTTACGATTTTTGCAACATTTAAAACTTCACTGATATTCTGGAATAAAGACATCGAAGTGACTTTCGACGATAACGATAATAATCAATATGAAACAAAAGAATATTCAGAGGCATTTGATTCATCGATTACCAGAGGCGTTTTGAACCTCCACGGAGGTGCAGCTACTATAAAAGTTCAATCTCCAACGGACGATTTAATATTAGTAAAAAGTATTGGATTCAATGATAATCTTGAATTTAGTAAAACTCTTATCGACAGTACAGGTGAAATAAATTTATATTTGAAGAAGACTAAATTCCACCTTGGTAACCTGAAGCACAAAAATAAATTTAATATTTTATTAAATGAATCGCCTGCCTGGGATCTGAATTTTGAATTAGGTGCCGCTCTTATCGACCTGGATTTAACCAGGTTTAAAGTCAATAAAATAGACGTAGATATGGGTGCTGCATCGCTCAATATTAAACTCGGTTCATTAAGCAATGAAACGAATATATCGGTAGATGCCGGTGCTTCCAAAATAAAAATAACTATACCGGAAGAAGTAGCTGCCGAATTAAAAATTGATGATGTGCTATCAACTAAGGAAATAACAGGTTTTCAAAAAATAAGGTCGGGGCTTTATAGAACAACCGGTTTTGATAATGCTAAAAAGAAAGCATACATAAATATCAATTGCGGCGTTTCGAGCATTAAAATAATTAAATATGAATAAGCGATTTGCAAGAAAAAGCAATTATTCATACCACAACCTGTTAAACAAATTGTTCAGGCAATTTTAAATTTGCCGCGAATGCGCGAATAATTCGTGTTAATTCGTGGCTAAACTTCCCTTATCATTTGCAAAATTATTATTGCAGTTGTAATAACTTCCCACTTCTTTATAATATTAACAATTAAACCTTTCTTTTTTTGCGAAGAAATATTAGCATTCAATTTGCAATCAAATTATATAAAAATTTCATTCGATTATTATTTAAAAGCAGTCGATATATCTAATAAATCTTTTGTCTTTTTACTTTAATCTTTTATCTTAATACTTGGTAACAATAGAATATATTTATTTATTATTTTTCTTAGGTATCCATAAATGTTTTTTTAAATTCACACATCCGTTCTCATCAAACTCAACACCCTCCGAGCGCAGCAGGTCTTCCATTAAATCGGGATCGCCGAAATGCAATTTACCTGTTAAAGCACCGAAACGGTTTACAACTCTGTGCGCCGGTATATCACGCCCGCATCCGTTCAGTGCCCAGCCGACCGTTCTGGCAGCAGACTTAATTCCACACGCCTCGGCAATATGCCCGTACGTAGTAACTTTTCCGTAAGGGATTTGTTTTGTTACAGCATATACTTTGTTAAAAAAATCAGAATCTTTTTTTCTTTTCTTTTGCGAATAGGATTTTTTCTTCATTTCAGGAATTAATATTTATATTTTAAACAGATAAAACAAAAATAAGCTTAAGAAGAATAGAATGAGTTCAGAAAACAGTTTGAAATTATTATGGATCTGGATTAAAAAATTATTCGAGCGCTGCCCGAAGAAAAAAATTGCGAAAAAACAAACCGATCTGTTTATTGTCTGTGGGCATCGGGGTTCACCAACAAAAGAAATTGAGAATACAATCCCTTCTTTCGATTTAGCTATAAAAGAAGGTGCGAATTCTATTGAAACAGACCTCTGCATAACGAAGGATAAAATTGTTGTACTCTGGCATGATTGGAACCCGAATGACACGGTAGCTTTATTAAGAGAAAAAGAACTGGAACCGGATGTAAAGTATAAACCTTTGTTCCCCGACCATTTTTCTGATTATAGAAAGGAAATATCAAAGCTTACACTAAGCGAATTTCTGCAAAATTATCATTATATAGAGAAAGAAAGTTCGATTCCTGAAAACATTGAAATTTCTACTCTAAAAGATTTCTTTGAGTGGGCAGTAAAAAAAGAAGAGTTGCAGCAAATATTTTTTGATCTGAAAGTCCCTTCCAGTAACACAGAACTATCGATTGATTTAATGCAGGAAGTAAAAAAATTGGCGGATCAATTTAAACCAAAATTCAAAATTATAATCGAAACATACAGTACAAAGATTCTACTTCCGTTAAAAGAAAAATTTCCCGGGTTTTCATATAGTCTTGATGTAGAGTTACCTCCGGGTATAGTTTTACTGCCCCGAAAATACAGCGGCGTTAAGAAAGCCCTAAAATATTTAAATGATATTGCAATTATTCTTCGACCGAGATTTACAACAATTGCTAACTGGGTAACCTTTAGACGGCTAATAAATTTCGAGGTAAAAAAGCAAAGAAGATGCAACAGGAAATATCCCGACAAGCAAGTAAAATATATTGTAGGCGGTACAATTAACCGGGAAAGTGAAATAGACTGTTTAATTAAACTTGGTATCGACGGAATACAAACCGACTACCCGGCAAGGTTATATGCTTTAGTGAAGCAATATAATTTAAAATCCTAACCCGGATGAACCGGAAAAGACAAATATCAAAAAACAAATTCCAAATAAATTTCAAATCTCAATTATAAAAATTCCAAACTGTTTTCGAACATTGATATTTTGAATTTAGATATTATTGAGTTTTGAGATTTTTCATTTGTTATTTTTACTAAATTATAACAGGAAATTAATTAGAAGCTACTAATTTCCGCTGAACTTTAATAAATAAGCTTTAATAAATTGATTGATTTCACCATCCATAACTGCCTGCACGTTCGATGTTTCTTCATTTGTCCGATGATCTTTAACCATATTGTACGGATGAAAAACATACGAACGAATTTGGCTACCCCACTCAATCTTCATTTTACTTTTCTCAACTTCATCATGTTCTGCCACCTGTTTTTCCAGTTCAAGCTGATAAAGTTTTGCCTTCAGCAGTTTCATTGCGTTGGTTTTATTCTGCAATTGTGAACGTTCACTCTGGCATGCTGCAACGGTGCCGGTAGGAATATGTGTTATCCGCACGGCGGTTTCTACTTTATTAACATTCTGTCCGCCTTTCCCGCCCGAACGAAAAGTATCCGTTCGCAAATCGGCAGGATTAATTTCTATTTCAATTGTATCATCAACTTCAGGAATGACAAAAACAGAAGCAAATGAAGTATGCCTTCTTTTATTCGAATCGAAAGGAGAAATTCTAACGAGACGATGAACACCGTTTTCAGCTTTTAAATAACCGTAAGCAAACTCACCCTGCACTTCAACAGTAGCGCTTTTAATGCCCGCACCGTCGCCCTCAAGCATATCCATTAAGGTCATTTTGTAACCGTTCTTTTCACCCCACCTCAGATACATACGCAGCAGCATATCTGCCCAATCCTGTGCTTCGGTTCCGCCCGCACCCGAATGAATAGTAAGCAGACAATTTTTATTATCATCTTTACCGCTAAGCATGTTTTTAAATTCTGCATCTTCAACTGCTGCTTTAAGAGAGTTTAATTCTTTCATAATATCTTCGCCGAACGATTCATCTTCTTCCATTTGAGCAAGCTGAATGAATTCATCGAGATTAGCTGATTTCTTATCGAGTTCATCCAAAAGGTTAACCCACATTTGCAGCGATTTGATTTCCTGCAATACTTTTTGTGCGGCAATTTGATCGTTCCAGAAGGTAGGGTTTTCGGTTTGCTTTTGAAGTTCTTTTATCTTCGAAAGTTTATTTTCAACGTCAAAGATACCTCCGTAGATTGTCTATTCGCTCTTTATATGATTTTAATTCTTTTAATTCTTCTTCGTACATTATAAAACTCCGGGATATATTTTAAATGAATGAATGATTGAATGAATGAATTATAAAACATTATATACACTATTCTAATTGGTTTTCGGATTTTACTATAAACTCTTCTCTTCTTAAGAGGATAAAGGTTAGTTTATAATAAAACTAAAATCCGGAAACCAATTTGTAAAAGGTATATTTTTCTATTAATTCTCTCACCTGATAATCATTCTTCCAATTGTATTTAGTCATTAAAATTTTAATACTTTTTTTATTTAGCTTACTCAAGTTGACCGGTCAACTTGAGTTAGTTTAATAAGTTTGTTTTCTAATGAATAAAGTTCTATGGCTTTCTTCAAATCAACTAATTTTCTAAAATTCCTGATAATATTTTTATTTTGATTATACCACCCTGAACCTGCTTGCAGCATACAAGCTTGTTTCGGGATCTTGTTAATTTTAGAGATGCTGAAATAAATTCAGCATGACAACTATATATCCAATTCCATCCTCAGTAACGCTGCGGCGAGTGTTTTGCCTTGTGCATCATGTTTCAATGATACCGTTCCGCCGCCGCCGAGAGTATTATGCAAAAGAAAATTCAACGCTCTCAGATTAGGCAGTTCGAATCTCTCAACTTCGCCTTTGCAAATTCCCTCAAAATGTTTTTTTACTTTTTCACGGGTTAAATATTTCTTAATAATTTCATAACCTTTATCATCATAAGCGATAATTCCCACATTAGCAGCATCACCTTTATCCCCGCTTCTTCCGTGCGCGATATCTAATAATTTTACTTTCATAATTCTCCCGTCAATGCTGAACTCGTTTCAGCATCTTTCTTTTTTATCTTCCAATGCTGAACTTGTTTCAGCATCTTTCTCTTTTATCTTCCAATGCTGAACTTGTTTCAGCATCTTTCTCTTTTATCTTCCAATGCTGAACTTGTTTCAGCATCTCTCTCTTTTATCTTCCAATGCTGAACTTGTTTCAGCATCTTTCTCTTT
>BDSV01000213.1 GCA_002898075.1 bacterium BMS3Abin03 | reverse complement strand
AAAATATTATCATCTTTAAAAGCTTCTATAACTTTCCCGAACACCGTCTCATCATAATATTTGTCATCGCTGTTCAATATTCCAATTATTTCACCATCAGCCAGTTTTATCCCTTTATTAAATGCTTCAGCAATGCCGTTATCTTTTTCACGTATTATTCGTAACTTTTCTATTGAATTTTTTCTATTATATTCATTTTTTGCAAGATTTAGTGTGCTGTCGTTACTCTCATTATCGATTAATATATGTTCAAAATTTGAATAAGTTTGACTAAGAATAGAGTTTACATTATTTATGATAGCGGCTTCAGAATTAAAAGTCGGCGTTATAATTGAGATTTTCATTATACAAAGCTATACGTTTAGATAACCAATAGTTGAATTATTAGATAAAATGAAAATTATTATTACCTAATATAAATATTTAATCCAACGAAATTAGCCGGCTGTAGATGTCTGTGAAAAAGAAAATACTCTATTTATCATTAAGATCGGGGTTTGGTGGAGCAACAATGCATGTCGATCAGCTTATTCAAGGTTTCAGTAACGAGTATGAGATTTATTGTGCTGCTCCCGTTGAAGAACCTTACGGTGTAAAATGGCTTAATGAACTCGGACGCGAGAAGTATTTAGTACTGCCATACCGTTCCTTTTCTACCAGGTATTGGATTCGATTGATTTTTTTCATTAAAAAAAACAAGATAGATATTATTCATGCCCACGGAAAAGGTGCGGGTATTTATGCGAGGCTGGCTAAGTTATTTACGCCAAGAGTATGCCTTATTTATACATTTCACGGGCTTCATATCTCTCACTATTCAAAGGTAGCGAAATATCTCTATATTTTGCTTGAAAGAATTCTTGGAAAGTTTACTAATCAATTTATTAATGTTTCCAACGGAGAAAAACAGGTTTGTCTTGAAAACAAATTATTTAGCGAGTCTAAATCGACAGTAATTTATAATGCAATTGAAAAAAATACGGAGATAAAATTAACTAAGGAAGAATTGAGGCGTAAACTAAATCTACCGGAAAATAAATTTATAGTAATATCCGTTGTCAGGTTCAATTTACAAAAAAACATAGAAGGAATATTAGAGATAGCAAAAATAATTGCGTCTAACCAAAACATATTATTTTTTATAACCGGTGATGGCGAAGAAAAGGACATGATCGAAAAGAGAATTAAAGAAGAGAACATAAACAATATCCGGCTTCCCGGATACAAAAAAAATATAGATGAATACTTACACTCTTCCGATATTTACTTATCGACATCTCTCTGGGAAGGTCTTCCTTATTCATTAATCGAAGCGGTAAAGGCAGGACTCCCAATAGTTGCAAGTAACGTTACAGGAAATAATGAGGTAGTTACAAACAACTTTAATGGATACTTGTTCGATCTGAATAATAGCAATAAGGCGGCAGAATTAATATTAGAATTGTATGAATCACACGAAAAGCGCGAGTTGTTCGGCAGCAACTCGAAAAAGGTTTTTAATGAAAAATTTCAACTGGATTCTATGCTATCTGAAACTAAAAAGGTTTACTCAAAATGTTGCTAAGTATATTTTTTATCAGAAAATTATAACTTCGAATTATAAAAGGAAGGTACCGTTTCAGTTTTGCAGTTAAAAAGTAAAAAGCTCGAAGTTGGCTGCGGTGATAATAAACGCAGCGGATTTATAGGGATGGATATTGTTGCACTTAACGAAGTTGATATCGTTCACGATATGAACAACATACCCTGGCCCTTTGATGACAGCCAATTTGAAGAGATAGTTTTAGACGATGTTTTAGAACACTCAAACAATTTTTTAGGAATAATTAAAGAGATTTACAGGGTGGGTAAGAATGGCTGCATAGTTAAAATATCCGTTCCGCATTATTCATCGGATAATATGTACACCGACCCGACACACACAACTTTTTTTTCAAGCAGGAGCTTTAATTACTTTGATAAATCACTCGGTTACAAACACAATTTTTATCTCCAGGATGTGAATATCAAAATAAAAAAAGTCCATTTGTCGTTCAGGGAGTATTTCACTCATGACGGGAAAAAACCATTTTTCAATCCGTGGAAATGGATAGGTTTAGAATGGTTAATAAATAAGTTCAGCCGGTTTTATGAAAGATTATTCTGCTGGATTCTTCCTGTAGGAGAAATTTATTTCGAGTTGGAAATAATAAAAAACGAGGATCAATAGTTGAAAACAGCAATCGTACATGAATGGTTCGTTAACTACGCCGGCTCCGAAAGATGTGTCGAGTCATTTAACAATTTATACCCCGAAGCCGATGTGTTCGCACTTGTTGATTTTTTAAATGAGAATGAAAGAAAAGTAATTCTTAAAGGTAAACACGTTAATACTTCTTTTATCCAAAAACTTCCTTTCGCAAAAAAGAAACACCGTAATTATCTTGGATTGTTTCCGTTTGCAATCGAACAGTTTGATCTTTCGGATTACGATTTAATCATTTCAAGTTCGCACGCAGTTGCAAAAGGTGCGCTTACTTATTCAAATCAATTACACATCTGCTACTGCCATACACCGATAAGATATGCATGGGATCTGCAATTCAGATATTTGAAAGAAGCCGGGCTTGATAAAGGACTAAAAAGCTGGTACGTTAAAAGAACGCTTTTCAAATTAAGGCAGTGGGATATAACAACCGTAAACAGACCCGATTATTTTATTGCTAATTCCAATCACATAGCCAAGCGAATTAAAAAAATCTATAATCGCGATTCAACCGTTATTTATCCTCCTGTCGATGTCGATAAGTTCGATATAAAAGGAACAAAGGAGAATTTCTATTTGACTGCTTCACGTATGGTTCCTTACAAACGGCTCAATTTAATTATAGAAGCGTTTAACGAAATGCCCGGTAAGAGATTAATCGTTGTGGGTTACGGACCGGAGAAAGACAAGTTAAAAAGCATTGCAAAACAAAATATTGAGATCATCGATTACCAGCCACCGGAGAAACTTAAAGAGTTTATGCAGCAGGCAAAAGCATTTGTGTTTGCCGCCGAAGAAGACTTCGGGATAATTGTTGTGGAGGCGATGGCTTGCGGTACTCCTGTTATTGCATGGAATTACGGCGGAACAGCCGAAACCGTTGTTGACGGTGAAACGGGAATTCATTTTAATGAACAAACTTCCGGCTCGATTAAATCCGCAATAAATGATTTCGAAAAGAAGGAAAAACAATTCGACCCCGAAATTGTCCGTGCCCATTCTTTACAGTTTAGCAGGGATGTTTTCGAACAGAAAATTAAATTATTTATCAATGAAAAATCCGAAGAGTTTTTCTAACAGGATAAGAAAGCTATGATTGTAAACCAGAGATCGCTTTATTTATTCAGACTACTGGGTGATCTGCTATTAATTATTGCCGCATTCGTTTTGGCAGCAGGACTCGCTCAACCCTGGCATATTCTCTTCGAGCGCTACTATATGTTTTTCCTTCTTGTCGGCTTAAATATTCTCTGGGTTATTTCAACCAACATAACCGGTTTTTACAACGATTTTCACTCGAGAAATTTTCCCATTCAATTTATAAATCTTATTAAAGAAACTGCTGCTCAAATAATCGCATCCATTCTTTTTATCTTTTTAGTAAAAGAAGATTTATTTACAAGAAACTTTATCGTCTATTATACAATTTTACTGATGTTTTTTATCAGCTTAAGAATAATAGTATTCAGGAAAGTTCTTAAATCGTTAAGGAGGAAAGGTAAAAATATAAGGAATCTATTAATACTGGGAAATAATGAGATTGCCCGCAATTTTAAAAGTATGATAAACTCTAACCCCGATTTCGGATATAATCTAATCGGTCTCGTATCGGAAGAAAAAAATGTAAGAAATGAAAACGTTATCGGCAGCGTTGATCAGCTCGAGATGCTGATATCCGAGCATAAAGTAGATGAACTTGTTATTGCAGTAACGGGTAAGAGCGGCAATTTTTTAGATGATATTATGAAAACCTGTAACCGCCTTGCTGTAAGAACCCACATCATTCCCGATTACTTTAAATTTTTATCCAACAGGTTCCAGGTAAGTATGTTCGGCAGCTTTCCCATCATTACTGCACGGAGAGAGCCGCTTGATGAAGCTCATTGGAGATTATTAAAAAGATCTTTCGATATATTTTTTTCTTTGTTCATTATACTTTTTGTTTTTACATGGTTTTACCCGTTAATTTTTATTCTGTCGAAAATTACAAGCCCGGGACCCGTATTTTTTCTGCAGGAGAGAGTAGGTGCAAAAAACCAAAAGTTTAAGTGCTACAAGTTCAGAACAATGAAGGTTACTAAAACAATTCCAACAGAGAAATTCAAACCGGTAACAGAAGACGACCCGCGTGTTACAAAGTTAGGAAGGTTCCTCAGAAAGTCCAACATGGATGAACTGCCGCAGTTTATTAATGTACTGAAAGGAGAGATGTCGGTTGTTGGTCCGCGCCCGCATGCTGTTCAATACGATCAGGTTTACGGCAAAATTGTTGACGAGATTAGATTACGTTATAATGTAAAACCGGGCATTACCGGGTGGGCACAAATACACGGTTTACGGGGCGATGTTCCGGATGAAGAGGAGAACAGGAAAAGAACCAGGAAGAGAATTGAATATGATATCTGGTACATTGAAAACTGGTCTTTGACTCTGGACTTCCAGATTATACTTATTACTATGTGGCAGATGTTGCGGGGAAAATCAAAAGGTGTTTAATTCTTACTGCTGTCCAAATTATTTTTTTAGTCGAATAAAAATTTATCACTAAATATTATATTAAACATTTCACTAAATCAAGGAACTCAACCTCCTGTCCTCTTCTCTTTCAAAGAGAAGAGGGAATTTAAGGGGGATGAGTTTCTCTAATAGCCATAGTAATGATTAGTATTTGTAATCCATTTTATTCCTGTTAATACATCAACAATTAATTTTGGAAAGATATGCTAATGCCGAGTATTACAGTTTTCTTCAGACAATTTTTTAACTTTCTCTTTATCATACACTACTTGTCTTGTTTTGAAAATCGACTGACAATTTCTTCACACTCAACTTAAATTTTTACGCATGTTTGAGAAATATTTACCAGCAGAAAATTAACCGGTTGCACTTCGTAACTAATTCGGTAAAAATAAAACGGGCATTATAATTGTTTTAGCAGAACCGTATTTAAATGTAAGGGTGGTACAACAGACATCCGGTATTTTATAGATTTCATGTCTCCCCCTGCTTGGGTCAGGGCTTTATGCTCTGGCCCTATTTTTATTAATTCAG
Organism: bacterium BMS3Abin03; assembly: GCA_002898075.1. Lineage (GTDB taxonomy): Bacteria > Bacteroidota > Ignavibacteria > Ignavibacteriales > Ignavibacteriaceae > BMS3ABIN03. The sequence continues at coordinate 6,645 of BDSV01000213.1, read as the reverse complement.
TTCACCTTATATGTGTATAACGTTTCCTTGTTGTCTGAAACGATATAAAGCTTTTTACCACTCCTATCTAATGTTATCCCTTCAGGTTGTACGATAGTAATATTGAATTTTTCAAGCAGGTTCCCGTTAATATCTGTTTTAATAACCAACTGATCCTCATCACTCAGCATCCAGAGTATATCATTCGTTTCATCATAATGAATACCCGAAACATCTTTAGAAAATGTTAGTGTATCAATTTTAATCATTTCAAGATCTTCATTTAGTTCCATTAAAAGAGAAGGTTTCTTCTCATTTAAAAGGTAAAAGTGACCCGATTTGGGTGAATATGTTATTCCCTCCAAACCGGAATTTTCTTCCCCTTCCAGATTTAATTTTTTCCTTGCTAACTCATTGCCCGAGGTATCCAAAAGAACTACTTCGCGTGTTCTTTCCAAAACAATTGCTAGTGTTGTATTATTTACAACCGTTACAGCTTCAATGTCAAAACCATCAATGTTTACCGTATTAACGACATTCCCGTCGTTATCCAATTTGTAAACTTTACTCGTTTCGTCGCTTACAGTCCAAAATCCGCGCTCGTTGAAAGTTAAATCCAACCCGGATGGTTCAGGTACGGAAATTGTACGGGCGCCGATATAGGTTAAGCGCTCTTTAGGTGGTTGCAGTTTTTCCTTACACCCGAATATTATCAAAACAGCCACAAGCATCAGATTTACAGTTTGGAAATTATTTTTCATTTAGTGCTTTCAGTATGAATAATAAAATGTGGTGCTAAATTTAATTGAAATAAAAATCAGCACCAATTTATCTTTCAAACTAATTTTTTTGTTTATTGAAAAAGTATATATGATGAGGTAGTTATGATTACATCACACTTGTTTAAATTTACAATGTTCTTCGGTTTTATTATAGTTCTTTTAACGATAATCTTCGGCTACTTGTTTTTTGAACCTTACCTGACAGAAAAGGAAGAGGTGATTACCGTAGTCAATAAGGAAGAATGGGTGGGTGAACCGGGTAAGTATTTTATCTTTACAGAAAATGAAGTCTTCTTAAATGCAAACGATTATTATCAGAATAAAGAAAATGCAGATGAACTCTACAAGCAGTTTAAAGAGGGTTACACTTACCGTGTAAAAGTTGTAGGAATTTATATTCCTTTCATCCCGCGCTTCCGGAATATAATTAATATTGTTAGTTCGAGCACGACAGAGAATTGGGTTCCCAGATAGAATTCAAAAACCGTTTTGTTTTATAATCATATTTTCCCGACGCTTTATTATTTTATGATTATCAACGAATGAAATGACAAACACGATGCCGGAGGTATCGAAGAAACAGTGTGGAATGATATGTTTTCTTCAACTACTTCGTAGTTGTTATTTTTGTTTTTATCTATTTTTTTCTATTAACGTTTAACCGCTTTGCGGTTATTTGTACTATTACCGAATAGAATGTGACGGTTCGATTAATATTCAAAAAATATACCCGACCGACGCTTTAATAAAATAGTAAGTCATCACTCCGGATGCTGCAAGTTTAATTAATATCATCAGCATGCTTGCAAAAAAAGTTACTGAACCCACCTTTAATGCTTGCCATTCTTTTTTACCCGCAAGCAGTTCGCCTACTACTGCGCCTAAGAACAATCCGATAATCATTCCGAACGGAGGGAAAAAGATTATTCCTATTATCATTCCAATAACCGAACCCCAAATTCCGAATCTGCTTGCTTTGTAAACTTTCGCTCCCATAATTGGTAAAGCATAATCTAAAACCGTTACTAAAAGTGTAATGGCTGCCCAAGAAAGATAAAATTCTGTCTCGTAGCCCGTGTCAATTCCTAACTCGAGAATTACTAAAGATAAAAAATTAAGCGGCGGTCCGGGTATTGCAGGAATTACACATCCGATAATTCCAATAAAAGCGATTAACAATCCAATTGCAATTAAAATTATTTCGATCATCTTTTTTTCTTCTTCTTATTTTTATTACAATATTCTCTTATTATTTCGTAAGCCCTGAAGAAACCCAGCTCACCCGCTCGGTTAAAATCTTCACAGGCATTTTTCTTCAAATCAAGATTCGCATAACAAATTCCGCGGTTATAATAAGCGTAACCATTCTTTGGATCCAGCTTAATTATTTTTGTGTAGTCAGCGGCGGCACCGAGGTAATTTCCCAGATTAACTTTTGATTCGCTTCTGAAAAAATATGCATCAATGTTTTCAGGGTTAAGATTTATTGCAGACGTCAAATCATTAATGGCATTTTTAAAATCGCCGAACAAAAAATATTCTTTACCCCTGTTAAAATAAGCAAGCTCGTCATCCGGATTAAGATTTATTGCAGCGCTAAAATCATTTATCGAATTTTCATGCTCAGCAAGCTCCGAATATAAATCACCCCGGTTCACATAATATTTTGCATTTGTCGAATCTATTTCAATAGCTTTTGAGTAATCATTAATCGCAGCGGTTAATTCACCCGTTAAAGTCTTTGTGTATCCACGGTTAAAATATATTACGGCATTTGATGGATCTAATTGAATCGCACTGTTGAAATCGTTTATTGCTTTTTCGTAATCATCCATTGAAAGATAAGTCAATCCCCTGTTTTGATAATATTCTGCTTCAGGATTTAACCCGATAGCCATAGAATAATCATCAATTGCATCGGTGTATTCACCAATTTTTGTATAAGCATTTGCTCTCAATAAGTATAATTGCGGATTAACCGGGTCTTCCCAGATTGCACGCGTAAAGTATTGAATTGCGGACCGGTATTTTTCCTCATTATAGTTTTTAATACCCAGTTCGTGATATGTTAATTGCGAGGCGCTGCAAGAGAAAATTAAAAATCCCATAAAGGGGATTAAATAATAGCTTATAAAGTATTTTTTTAATTTTGACTTCATTAGAATATTCAAATTTAACTTTTTTAATGTTACATATAAAATCAAATTATTTTATCTTGCAATCGTTAATCCTTTCGCTAATAATTTAAGCGAGGCAAAAATGAATTTAATCTTACTTATCACAGGATTAGTGCAGATTGTCCTCTCTGTAATAATCGGCATACTGTTTATATATTCGGCATCCGGAATATTTCAGAATCTTACACGCGGCATTAACGATATAGAAGAATTAAAAAACAATAACATTGCCGTAGCTGTTTTAAACGGGGCAATAGTGCTTGCAATAATAATCGTAGTAAAAAATTCAATCGAAACAGCGATAACAATTTTTAGTAACACACTCCGCAATCCCGATGCAGAAGTGCTGACTTATGTTAAAACAGCAGTACTTATGCTTGGTCACATTGTTTTAGCCGGAGTAATAGCATTCGGTGCAATCTATATTGCTCTTCAATTTTTTATGTGGCTGACAAAAGACCTTGATGAACTCAAGGAAATAAAAGAGAATAACGTTGCCGTAAGTATTTTTCTCAGTGTAATAATTGTTGCCCTTGCATTACTCCTTGAACCGGGCGTGAGAATAATCCTCGATGCACTTATTCCCTTTCCACCTGTAACAATACAGGATATAGGTCTGTTATTATAATGAGCAGATGGTATAGAAGGTCCGGGGGAAATAAGGGATGTGCCGGAAGACCAGGGTGCGGTTGTATGTCTCTGCTATTCATTTTTCTGCTGGTCGTGTCTCTTCTTTCATCAATCGAATTTCCCGAACTGAATTTCGGCAGCTTGAAAACAGTAAATTATGTTATCGATATGGACAGCTTATCAACCGAAAGATTTATCAGCGCTTCTTATTCATGGAAATTTGTCGATAACGGTTTAGGTAAAAGAAGAATCCATCTTAAATTTAAACTCCTGAGCAGAGAGGTGAAAAAGGCAATGCAATTGATTGATGAAATAGGGAATATGACGCTCGAAGAATTAGGTTTGAATCCCCGTTTAAATTATGATGACCCTGAAATCCAGGCGAAATTTATCTGGAGCAAGATATACAGAATTGTTTACTCTAAATCCTATCAACAGATGGAAACGATATTTAAAGGATTCAGCAACATATTTAAAAAAGAGAAAATGAATAATACCGACAGAGTTTCATTTGTTGTTACGTTCGTGCAAAATATAAAATATGAACGCCCCGGCGGTACGCTTGATTTGCTTGCACCGCTCGGTACGTTAGCGAAAAAGTTCGGCGATTGCGATTCGAAATCAATTTTACTATATGTTATATTAGAACGAATGGGAATCGACTGCGCCATGATGTGGAGTCATTACTACAAACACGCTATGCTCGGAATATGGATCTCGGGTAACGGCAGCTACAAAATTTTAAACGGTAAAAAATATTACTTCCTCGAAACTACTTCTCCCGGCTGGAATATCGGTGAATTGCCACCCGATTTTAGGAATAAACGTTACTGGTATATTGACGAGATAGATAAAACACCCGGTACGCAAAACAATAAATATAAAAGCAATAGAAGAAAAAACCGTTCGAATAAAAGAGCAAAACCATCTCCGGCAAACTGAGCCGAAACTTCATTAAAGAAATGATACTACGATTTACAAATAAAACCGATATGACAATAAAAACCGGTTACAATTCATTTGGCAAAAATGAAAATTTTATATGTGAAATGAACTTCTGCTTCAATCAAAATAAGTCGGTCGTTGCGGCTCTTTAAGGTGGGCAAGAATCTCTTTTATATGTTTATCGTTTGTTCTGTTGAGGGAAAGCGGCGGCAATTCATCAAAGCTGAAAAAGTTCACATCCTGCGTTTCATCGCTTATTGTAGCTTCGCCGCCTAAAAGTTCACACAAAAAAACAATTTTAAATGCGTGGAATAATTCCAACTGCCCGCCCATACGGTTTGCATCGTAAACGCCTATTACTTTTGCAGGTTTTACATCGAAGCCGCTTTCTTCTTTCGTTTCCCTTATTGCAACTTGAGATGGAATATCACCGACGTCAGCCCAGCCGCCTGGCAAAGCCCACCGTTTATCACTTCTTTCCTGAACCAACAAAATTTTATCATCTTTTATTACTGCAGCACGTACATCTATTTTCGGGGTTGCGTAACCGGGCTGCTCCATCAACACTTTTTTAACAGCTTCCTTTTCAAGCTGGGTGTGATGTTCAACTATCTCAGCCGTTATCTCAAGCAGGCGTGTATATCTTTCCTTCTCATATTTCGTTACTGCAAAGGCCAATCCGGTTTGGCTTAGTTCCTGGATTTCCCTTGCCCATTTCAGCCATTGGTGAGTTTTATTTTCGATCATATTTTTCCTGATTTCCGATTTCGATATGAGATTCCTGCTTGCGCAGGAGTAACAAAATACTTTAGATCAAAAAGGATTAGTTGCCCACACCGTAACTTCGGGAATGAAACCCCTGTCATCCATCTCCAAAGAAGAAACAATCGTGTGTGCAATTTCTTTACTCCTTAACCTGTTTGGTAATTCTTCCCGTTCAACTCTTTCCGGGCTACCGAAAGCAGTAGTAACCTCGCTGGGGTTCACAAGTATTACCCGGACATTATATTTCCTTAAATCTGCCTGCCAGCATTGTGTCATTCCTCTCAGTGCAAATTTTGATGAAGAATAAACTGTGCCCTTTGCATATCCTTTCAACGCTGCAGTTGATGCTATGTTAACGATGTTCCCGTAATTCTGTTTTTTAAAAATCTGTGCGGCTTTATTTCCCATCATTGCTGCACCAAAAACATTTACCGCGTAAACCCGGTGAAATGCATCCATATCCAGTCCGGATATTTCTGCCCATCCGCCGCCGATACCCGCATTGTTTACCAAACAATCAAGCTTGTCAAATTTCTTTAGAAATAATTCGTATGTTTTAATTACATCTTCTTCCTTTGCAACATCTGCATGGATTGGAAACGCCCCGACTTCCTTGGCTGCTTTTTCAAGCTTAACTTTATCTCTGCCTGTTATGGCAACCTTACCGCCTTTTTCAATCAGCAGTTTCGCTGTTGCTTTACCTATCCCGGCACTTCCTCCTGTTATTAAAAAAATTGAGTTTTCAATTTTCATTTTTTCTCCAAATAAATTTTTTATTAAACAAAGTTAAGTATGTCTGATGCAAGACAAAAACCATAATTTTCAATTTCTTTTTGATACTTTTTGCTTAAATTTACATTACTTTAAATTACAATCAATAAAAGAAATTATATGAGAGATTCTTATTTATCAACAACAAAAGATGTCTATAAAGAAGCAGCGCTAAACCCCGATAAAGGATTATGCTGTACAACAACACCTGTTTGGCAATTACCCGGTTTGGATATTCCTGATAATATGCTTGAAATGAATTACGGTTGCGGAAGCACAGTTAACCCGAGAGACTTAGTAAATAACCCATCCATTCTTTACGTGGGAGTAGGCGGTGGAATGGAAGTTCTGCAATTTGCTTACTTCAGCAGAAGAGAAGGCGGAGTTATCGGAATTGATCCTGTTACCGAAATGATTGATGCATGTAAAGAAAACTTAAAAGAAGCGGAAGAAAAAAATAATTGGTTTAATTCTGACTTTGTTCATTTGAGAGAAGGCGATGCATTATCTCTGCCTGTTGAAAATGAATCAATAGACGTTGCCGCACAAAATTGTTTATTCAATATTTTCCACGAGGATGAGCTTGAGCGCGCATT
>BDSV01000212.1 GCA_002898075.1 bacterium BMS3Abin03 | reverse complement strand
CCTTTTCGCACAGATTTAACTATCTGCACGGATTTTTTAGGACTATTCGGCGATGTTTTTATTCTAATAAACATAGTACAAATATAATAAAATTAAAGGACAAAAGCAAATACATATTATTATTAGGCACTACATCGCCCTCCTTATGACTTTTCCCTCTTTTTAGCTCCTAATCTGCTCTTTTGTCTCTTATTGGTTGGAAGTCAGGAAAAATAATTTGCTAAATGATGGAATTCTTTCTACGAATTGTATAATTTCGAAATGTTCATAAAATTGATTTTAGAAAATCATTCTCTATCTAACCCTTATTTATCTAAAACAGGAGTTTGCAATGTTCGAATCTCAAATATATATCGAGAGAAGAAGAAATTTAAAAGAAAAATTTGAAAGCGGTTTACTGTTATTCGTGGGAAACACCGAAAGCCCGGCAAACTATGCTGCTAACACTTACGCCTTTAGACAGGATAGTACCTTCCTTTATTATTTTGGTTTAGACCTTCCCGGCTTATCTGCAATAATAGATATAGACGGTAACACTTCTATATTATACGGAAATGAATTAACTGTTGATGACGTTGTATGGATGGGACCTCAACCCGGTTTGTCGGAGCTTGCAGAAAAAAGCGGTATCGATAGAAGCGAGGAATATCCAACCCTAAATAATGTGCTTTCGGAAGCTTTAAGAAAGAGCAGAAAGATCCATTTTCTACCTCAATATAGAGCGGAACAACATTTAGAATTATCCGGTTTAACGGGCATCAATCCTAACCGAATTAATGATTATGCTTCGAAGGAATTAATAAAAGCCGTGATCGAGCAAAGGTCTGTCAAATCGGAAGAAGAGATTAAAGAGATTGATGCTGCAGTTGATATTGCATATAGAATGCACACAGCGGCGATGAAAATAATTAAACCGGGAATTACGGAAAAGAAAATTGCCGGCATGATCGAAGGTATTGCACTTTCACTCGGTGCCGGTCTTTCATTCAGACCTATAGTTTCAATCAATGGACAGATATTACATAATCCTTACCACGAAAACGAGATTAAGGAGGACAGTTTGCTTGTAATAGATTCCGGCGCCGAGACCGACATGCATTATGCCAGCGACATTACGAGAACGATGCCCGGCGGTGGTAAGTTTAAGGAGAAACAGAAATCAATTTATGAAATTGTTTTGAGTTCACAGATGAATGCAATTGAAAATGTAAAACCCGGTATTACAAATAAGGAACTCCATCTGATCGCTGCAAAAACTATCGTTGAAGGTTTATCCGGGTTAGGAATTATGCATGGAAATGTGGACGAAGCTGTTCAAGTAGGTGCGCATGCCTTGTTTTACCCGCATGGATTAGGACATATGATGGGACTCGATGTACACGATATGGAAGGACTTGGTGAAGATTTTGTCGGATACGATGAAAACATAAAGCGAAGCGATCAATTCGGATTAGCATATTTAAGATTAGCAAAACAGTTGAAACCCGGATATGTGTTTACTATTGAACCTGGCATTTACTTTATTCCTGCTCTTATTGATAAATGGAAAGAAGAAAACAGATATACGGAATTTATAAACTACGAAAGAGTTGAAGACTACAGGGACTTTGGAGGAATAAGAATTGAAGACAACATTTTGGTAACCGAAAACAGTTACCGCCTATTAGGTAAGCCGATTCCCAAAACCGTAGTTGAAGTAGAATCGCTCTGTTCTAAATAAAATCTTAGGTGGGGTTTTTAAAAAGCTAGGTTTACTCTAAATAAATACTGTGCAATCAGTCATTTAAAAAAACGAATTGAATTTTCATCTGCCCTAAATAGCTATGGTAAGCGGTGGAAATTATATTTCTGTGATTATTAATCCCAGGGAGAAAGCCGCGCCTGTCTTAAAATTCATCCTGCATCATTGTGGATGGCTTTCTCGGCAAATTCTCTCCCGGCTTTCAGCGCATCAATATTTAACCTGACAACTTCTTCACCTTTTCTGCCGAATATTTTTTTTATTCCTTCCTCGAAACTTTCATAAGGTATTTTTATAAATGGAGACGCCGCTCCGAGCATTACAATGTTTGACGACCTCGGAGATTGAAGTTCGCGCGATATTTTATCGGCATCCAACGCAATATGATTTTTAAAAGAAGTTATCGTACTCATCAATTCGTTTTTATCAGGATAATTATCAATGTTGATAAACGGTTTTGTATTTGTAACAAGCCAACCGGCTGACGATAAGTATGGTATATACCGTAGTCCTTCCATAGGTTCAACTGAAATTATTAAATCAGATTCGCCTAACGGAATTAAATCTGAAGCGATCGGTTTATTGGATATTCTTAGATGAGATTGAACCGCACCACCGCGCTGGCTCATACCATGAACTTCAGACTGCTTAATGTACAACTCATTATCCAAAGCAGCTATTGCTATGGTTGCTGCAATCGACAGGATACCCTGCCCTCCAACACCGCTTAATATTATATCAGTTTTCATACTTCCTTACACAAATATTTTTTAAACAGTTTTAAGTTTTGCCTTTCCGGCTTTTTCTGCTTTCCTTTTTGATGCCGCTGTCTGCACGCATTCCCTTCTGGGAATTACAACCGAAATACCCTCATACTCAATTTCTTCTTTCAGAACCTGTACAATTTCATCATGGTATCTTCTTAATGGAGTTACTACTCTTATATGATCGGATTGAACTCCCACGCCTTCGCATATTTTTTCAAGATGTCCCGTTGCTGCGGATTCCTGTCCGCCGGTCATAGCAATAGTTGAGTTATCAGAGATAACCACAGTTATGGGGCTGTTCTCCAATACGGCATCGAGCAATGCAGTCATCCCGGAGTGAGTAAATGTTGAGTCGCCTATTACTGCAACAACATGCTTTACTCCCGCATCGGCTGCGCCCTTTGCCATCGTAATTGATGCACCCATATCAACACAGGAATGAATTGCATTATACGGAGGAAGAGCACCCAAAGTGTAGCATCCTATATCCGAAAAAACCTTTTGAGAACCGTACTCTTTCATTGTTTCATTGAGGGCATCATAAACATCCTTATGTGCACAACCCGGGCAAAACTGCGGAGGACGGTTAGCTACAATTTCGGGAATCTTAATATTTTCTCCGTTTACTTTTCCTAATGCAGCAGCAACTATATTCGGATTCAATTCGCCTGCCCGCTGTAAGGTACCATCCAACCTGCCCATTACACGATTTTCTTTATCTAAAAATCCTCTTAGCATTTCTTCAATAAATGGATAACCCTCTTCAATAATTAAAAGTTTATCACATTCTTTATCGATCTTTTCCACCTTGCTATAAGGTAATGGATACTGTCCTATTTTTAATACCGGGTGAGGACATATCCTGCCCGGATAGTTTTCCATCAGGTAATTGTAAGCAATTCCCGAAGTTATTATTCCAATAGATTTATCTTCGCCATCATAATAAATATTGTATTTCGATTCTTCCGAAGTTTCTTTAAAACCGGATTGTTTATCCAACAGAATTTGATACCTTTTTCTCGCATTAAAAGGAAGAAGTACAAATTGGATTGGATCCTCCGGGAAGGTAATTTTATTTTCTTCTTTAAGTGCAGAAGTTTTTACACCTGATCTCGAATGTGAAAGACGGGTTGTTAATCTAATTAGAACCGGTACTCCGAATTTTTCGGAAAGATCGAATGATTCGTAAGCCATATCGTAAGCTTCCTGCTGGTTCGAAGGTTCGAGCACCGGAATTTGAGCGAACTTGCCGTAGAAACGCGAATCCTGTTCATTCTGTGAAGAGTGCATAGAAGGATCATCTGCAACTGCTATAACCATTCCGCCATTAACGCCGGTTATAGCCGAATTAATAAATACATCTGCAGCAACATTTAATCCCACATGTTTCATTGCGATCATTGCTCTTTTACCGGCATAGGACATCCCCAATGCTGCTTCCATAGCAGTTTTTTCGTTCGTTGACCAACGACGATGTATATTTCTTTCTTTTGCAATTCTTGATTTTTGTACATATTCCATTATTTCTGTGGACGGAGTTCCGGGGTAGGCATACATACCTGACATACCACCGTCAATTGCACCTTGTGCGACGGCTTCATCACCTAATAATAATAGTTTTTCCATAGTTTTCTCTGATGAGTTAATTATTATTCCCTTGTTATTTCCCCCACAAAAAAAATTATTATTTACATATAAAAAATAATCAAATGAGATTTAATATAATACTCATTTTGAAATACACATTTTTCTAGGATATCATTAGTCTTGTAATTTAGTTTACAGATTTAAACTATCCGAAGACCGGCTTGCAAAACAAAGATTCTCTAATTCCGTTTAGTATATTCAGAATACTAATTGCACTACAATTATTTATTATAACTTTAACCGCGAGCATGTAAACCCACCCCTTACGTCCACTCCAAGGAGGGGAGATTTTATAAGTTCCCTCCCGGGAGGGGATTTAGGGACGAGTAAATACCCGGTGTTGTTCAAACCCTCCTATGAAACGAGCACATAAAATTACTCACACACTTCCTAACGAATGCCTTTGGAAAAGAAAATAATTATAATGCAAGTTCTATCCGATCTTAATTTGAAATTATAAACAGACGAAAACCATCCTTACACAAAATAAAATTATCACCGCCTGTCATATTTTACTGCAATCCGGATTATGAAATCCTTATATGTGGAATAAAACAATATTTTATCGTATAATAATTCTTGTTAACTATTATATTTTAAAAAAATGAAAACTCTCATTGTATTCCTGACGGTAGTTTATACACTGCCTGCTTTTGCCTCGCTGCAGGATTATGTTTTCAAGCAGCTTACAATAGAAGACGGACTTTCTCAAAGTACTGTTTTTGCTTCTCTTCAGGACAGCCGCGGCTATATGTGGTTCGGAACAATAGACGGGCTGAACAGGTACGATGGCTACAAATTTAAAGTGTTTACAAACGATCCGTCCGACTCTACAACATTATCCGATAACGTAATAACAACAATTTTCGAAGACAGCAAAAAACAATTGTGGATAGGAACCGTAAACGGATACATTAACAAATACGACCCGAATACCGAATTGTTCACCCGGTATTTTATTAAAGATTATTTTAAAACGGAACTCGAACCACCTGAAGGTTATTATGAATATCCGCTTGCTTTTTCGAGAAACAGAAATATTTCCGTTACCTCAATTGCCGAGGATCAGGAAGGTTTTTTATGGATCGGAACCTGGGGTAACGGTGTGTTAAGGTTTAATGAAAAAAATAATACTGCGATTCATTTTTATAAGGATAGCAGTAACACAAATAGCTTAAGCTATAACAGGGTTTCAGAAGTGTTGGTTGACAGGGACGGAAATGTTTGGGTTGCATCATTTGGCGGAGGACTGAATAAGATCGAATTATATAATTCTTCCGGTAAACTGAATGCGGATTTTAAAATCTATAAAAACTCCCCGCAGAGAAATACAAGCTTAGCCGATAATCGAATAATATCTCTTTTTGAAGACAGGGATAAAACGTTGTGGATCGGAACTTTCAGCGGAGGGCTTAACAGATTAGACTACGACCAGCAGTATCTCCCACCGGAGGAAGCTAAATTCAAACGTTCTCTAACCACCAGTAATGCTTCCAACTGCATTTGCAACAATACTGTGATGGCAATTACACAGGATAACAAAGGATACCTGTGGATCGGAACTTTCGGAGGCGGTGTTGATAGATTTGATAAACGCACCGGAACCTTTACCCATTTTTATCATAACCCCGATGATCCTAAATCTCTTCCGGATAACGATATTTTATCGTTAGCGGTAGATCGTTCGGGAATTATATGGGTCGGTTCGCATCTGGGCGAAGGGGTTACAAAAGTAATAGAGAACAAAACTAAATTTAATTTGATTAAAAACCTTCCTGGCGATCCGAATAGTTTAAATGACGATGTTGTCTGGTCGATACTGAAAGACAAAACGGGAAATTTATGGATCGGAACTTACCGCAGCGGGTTAAATAAATTCGATTACAAAACAGGAAAATTCAATGCATATCAAATGAATCCCGGTAATGCGAATAGTCTTAGTGACAATCACATTAGAGTAATAAGAGAAGATAACTTTGGTAATTTGTGGATCGGTACTTATAACGGAGGGGTTAATAAGTTCAATCCGCATACAGGCAAATTTATCAGATATGTACATGATCAAAATAACCCGAATTCAATTTCGGGAAATCAGATACAGGATATTTATATCGAGTCCGATTCGGTTATATGGGTAGCTGTCTTTGGCGGCGGTTTAAACAAACTTAAATTCGAAAAAAACTCCGCAACCGGTGATCCGCAATTTATAGTTTATAAACATGATCCATCCGATTCGAGTTCCTTAAGCGACAACCGTGCTTATGATATTTTTATAGATGGCAAAGGTGCTGTCTGGATAGGTACATACGGCGGAGGGCTTAACAGGTTCAATCGCTCAACCGGTACATTTCAACATTTTATGAATGATCCGGAAAACCCATACTCTATAAGCAATGATAAAGTAATGATAACCTATGAAGACAGTAAGGGGATTTTGTGGATAGGAACTTCGGGTGGCAGTTTAAACCGTTTGAACAGGGAAACAATGAGCTTCAGGCGTTATTCTCAACACAACGGATTAACAAGCGCTACCGTTTACGGAATACTGGAAGATGATTCTTACAACTTATGGATGAGCACCGATAATGGTATTTTTAAGCTCGATATATTAAGCGGGCAATTCACTCACTTCGGCATAGACGACGGTCTGCAAAGTCTTGAATTCAACGGCGGCTCCTATTTTAAGGATAAGAAAGGGCAAATGTATTTTGGCGGTATCAACGGACTGAATTACTTCTATCCTGACAGCATAAAAACCAATACTTATGTTCCGCCGATAATAATAAGTTCCATAACTATTTTGAATGAGCCGGTTAAAGGTGAAAGAGATGAGATAAGACTTTCATATAATCAGAATTTTATTTCGTTTGAATTTGCATCACTCGATTATACCAATCCAAAAGATAATCTGTATGCCTTTATGATGGAAGGATTAGAGAGCAACTGGAAATACGCCAGCGCAGAAAGAAGAATTGCCAACTACATTAATCTTCCGCCCGGCGAATATACTTTTCGTGTTACAGGAACCAACGCCGACGGACTTTGGAACCGGAGCGGAACTTCTGTTAAAGTTATTATTATTCCGCCCTTTTGGATGACCTGGTGGTTCATTGCTTTAATTACTATTATTATTGGCGCTATTATATACTACCTGAGCACCCTAAGAATTAAACACCAGCTTGCAATTGAAAAACTAAAAACAAAACTTGCTGCCGACCTGCATGATAATGTGGGCGCAAGCTTAACTGAAATATCTATATTAAGTGAAGTTGCGGCACACAAGTCAAACGGAGATACGGATCCGAAAGAGCTAAAAAGTATAAGTGATATTGCAAGACAACTCGTCGATACAATGAGCGATATTGTATTTGTGGTTAATCCCCAGCGTGATTCGCTTTTTGATTTAATGATAAAATTAAAAGATTCATTCAACGATTTTTTAAATTCTGTCGGTATCTCATTTAAAGTTAAGAACATTAATAAGACTAATGATGTAAAGCTTCCGATGGATTACAAACAAAATCTTTTACTAATATTTAAGGAAGGGATAAACAACGCAATAAAGCACAGCAAGTGTAAAAAGATTGTGCTCGAAGCTAATATACGGGGCGATGTAATTGAGATGACATTGAAAGACGATGGTATAGGCATCGATCAAAATAATTTTGAGTTTGGAAACGGATTGAAAAATATGGAAGCGAGGGCACAGAAAATCGGCGGCAGTATTAAATGGAAATCCGTACCGGATGGAGGTACTGCTATCCATTTTATCGGGAAATTAAGTAGGTTTATCAAGTTAAAGTCGTTGCTAAACAAATAGGTGAAAATTAAAATGATAAACGTTGTAATAGTCGAAGATAATCATACGATACGGGAAGGATTAGCTGCTCTTATCAACGGAACCCCGGGATATAAATGTGCGGGCGATTATATCAACTGCGAAACCTTCCTGGGCGATCTCGATAAGGTTAATCCGGATGTAGTGTTAATGGATATTGCGCTGCCGGGAATGAACGGTATTGAAGGCGTGAAATTAGCCACGGAAAGAATACCCGATCTAAATGTTTTAATGCTGACGATTTATGAAGACAGCGAAAAAGTTTTTGATGCGCTTTGTGCCGGTGCCTGCGGTTATCTTGTAAAAAAAACTCCTCCGTCACGGCTGCTCGAGGCAATAAAGGAAGTTTATGAAGGCGGCTCGCCAATGAGCTCACGGATTGCAAGACAGGTGATAAACGCTTTTAAGGAGGGCAACGTTCCGCAGGATAACGATGAGTATAATTTAAGCAGCAGGGAAAAAGAAGTTTTAACCTCGCTTGCCGGCGGAAATAACTACCGCGAAATTGCCGATGAGCTTTTCATTAGTATCGATACCGTTAGACATCACATAAGAAATATTTATAAAAAACTGCATGTTCATTCCCGCTCCGAAGCCGTTGCTAAAGCAATTAGAAGAAGGATAATTTAACTGAATTCTTTTTCAGCGCTAACTATGTTTATATAAATAACAAGTTACAATATCAAAACAAATCTCAAATATTAACCTACCCGAATTGAATATTATACCGATGTAAAATAAACACAAATGTGCTTAAATGACGCATTTATGACAACGTTATTTATTAAAACCGCATAAATATGCGGTTGCAATCGAATAAGAATTTAGTAGTTTGAACATAGAAACTTAAAAACACAAATGAAAACTTTTTGATTCGTCCGGGGTTATAAAAACTATAACAAACAGAAAGGCATGGCAATGCAAGAGTTACAAGCCACCAAGACACTTACAAACCCGTTATCGGACCTGATAAGCGATGACATTTATGATATGCTTATCGGCAAGGGGTTAATACACGAAAGAGCTGTTAGAGATTACCGGATAAGAAAAAAGTTTAAAGCTTTGAGGGCTCAGAAAATTCGCACCGGCGATGCTATCGATGCATTACGGGAAGAGTATCCTTACCTGCAGTTCGATACGATTAGAAAGATTGTGCATAACCCGCCCAAGCAAGTTAGTGTGTAAAAAGGATCTCCTTATTTAACGAACGGTCTCCCCTTAAATAAGCGTCATCCGATGATATAAGGGAGACCGTTTAACTCTCCTTCCGGTAAATTTAGAAAAACCATTACATTTTTTCGCTGTTTACTCATTTAAAAAATCAATCATAAAAAAGCTTTTTTGCCGGGATGAGTACAATAGCTAAAAAAATATAATTAAGAAGGCGGTTGGTTATTAACCGCCTTTTTTCTTAATTAAGTGTTATACTCGTTGCTATTTACAATAGTGCCATTTGGCACCTGACATTTTTTTCATATCACTGAATACAGGGATATTGTTCCCATTCTTTACCATTATTTGGTATATATAAACTCCGCTCGATAAGTTGGTCGACTTGCCAAGTTGACCTACGAATTCTACTTCGTGATATCCTGCATCCTGAACTTCGTTTACCAATACTTCTACCAATTCTCCCTTTATATCATATACATACAGTTTTACATACCCTCTCTCTTTTAGCTTGTATGCAATCTTTGTGCTCGGGTTAAATGGGTTCGGGTAGTTTTGGTATAACCTGTAATCGCTAACTGTTGTTGGGTATTCATTTATTGATGTTATTATTACTGGTAATTCTTCTGATGGCTTAGATTCATTCCCCTGGTTATCTACTGCCGTTAGTTTGTAATAGAATGCATCTATTCCCGGGGGAATTATCTGAACATAAAACGTATCTGTTAAGTTTACAACAAATGTTGTAGAATCTGCTGTGAAGTTCGCTGTTGTATCCCTGAAAAGGTTATAACTGTTAAAGTCTGCTTCCGTGTTTTTATTCCAGCTTAAGTTAATATACTGGCTGTCAACAACGGCAGTAAGATTTCTCGGTGGTTTTGGTGCAAGATCAAGGTACGGGTAACGTTCACCGAAAGGTCCCCCGTAAAGTCCTATGTCGCTTCTCGTTCCATCTAAATCCAATATATCCGGGTCTCCTGCATCTATTAACGGTGAAAACATCTGCAAGTGAAAATCTAAGCTATCCTCATTTACTACCATCGGGTCTACTGAAATATTTGTAGAGTCGGGTATGAAACTTTTGTAATTGATATTGTTATTCCACGCATTATTATACTTAATT
>BDSV01000211.1 GCA_002898075.1 bacterium BMS3Abin03 | reverse complement strand
ATGGATTGAAATGCCTGGTTATTGCCCCCGGTTAAAATTAATAACACATTTAACGGACTGCTTCAGTATTATTTCATTGAAACTGTTCCGGGTGTTTATTATAAAACCCGGTAGCATTATAAAAGTTGTATTTCAAATGTACAAGTAAAATCTGTTGCTAGGAATTTCCCGTTAGATGAGAAAAATGATTTTATTGCATCACTTCCAGAAGCCATATTTTTTTATATGCTGGTAAGCCATGTATCCGACAGCGGCTGCCTGCGCCATTCCTAAAATATATGTAACCACGTTGAACTTTGAATTTTCTATATACTGCCTGTACAACGGTTGTGTAAGGTCATCCGCAACGTGAGGATTATTCGAATTAAACTGTGATGAATTTGAAAGCGCGAGTTCTGTCCTCAGCCAAACTGTTGACGGATCATCATTATACAATATCTTCGCCTGTAAGCGGTTAATCTCAAACGATCCGTAAAATCCATTAAACTCATAATTTATCTTTAGCCGGGGATTGATGCCCAAATGCCGGCGAAGCGAATCTTTCGGCATAAGATTGGTTTCGTTCCTATCCTGAGCGGTTAGGATTGTTGAAATAATAAAAATAATCAATATGATTTTAAAAAAAACTTTCATTTAAAATTATCAGCTCTAATCTGCTATATTGCTTTTACCAATGTTTTTTACAAGCTCATTAAACCGGGGATTATGTCTAATCTTCTCAGCAACCGGGTGTGTCTTTATAAAGAAGCCCACATTTCTCTCCTTAATTGATTTTTCCAAATAGTAAAATGCTTTATCATATTCTTCCAAGCCGGTGTAAATAATAAAATAGTCTATAAATAACGAAACTTCTTTATCCCTTTTTGAACGTTCGTCTAATTTCTTTATGCAGTCGAGCGCTTTATCACGCTGCCCGGTTTGAGCGTAAACATAACCCAAACCTGTAAGACCTTTTAACGGATCGCCTGTCAATTTTTGAAATTTGAGAAAGGAATCTATCGCTTTTTTTCGTTCCCCTAATAAGAAATGTGCCCATCCTTTCGTTTCCCATGCCGATCTGAAATTCTGATCGAGTTCGAGGGTTTTATTAATTTGATTTAATGCTTCTTCATACCTTTTGGCTCTAAGGTATGCATCCGCCAGTGAATGATTGATCGGGAGCGATAAGGGATCGAGCTGAACGGCTAATTGCATCTCTTCAAGTGCTTCATCTAATTTGCCTCCCGCTGTTAAGTAAACGTAATAAGCATGATGAACATTTGCATCACCCGGTTTTAGTGTTAACGCTTTTCGGAATGCTTTATGTGCCTCTTTAAGATTCCAATCCACAAAAATATATACTAAACCCAGAGAAACATAAACTCCGGCTAAATTCCCGTCTAATTTTAATGCTTCCTGTGCAAAGTTTCTTGCAAGCTTATAAGCTTGTTCAGCCGGCATCTGTCCCGTCGAACCAAGTATTACATAACCGAAAGAAATGCTCGAATGAGCAGGAGCGAAGCCGGGTTCGATTTTTATTGCCTGCTCGAGCAGTTCTATTCCTTTTCGGACACCTTCGGGATTCCATTTATTTAAATTATACATGCCTTTTAAGTACAGGTTATATACCTCGAGATTATCCGTAGTTGCAGTAATTAAATGTTTCTTGCGATCATCACCGGTAAGTTTTTCTCTTAATGTATTTGCTATTCTATTCGAGATTTCATCCTGCACTTCGAAGATATCTTCAAGCTTTCTATCGTAAACTTCCGACCAGATGTGATAACCGTCTGCCGCATTAATTAATTGTGCTGCTATCCTTATTTTGTTCCCTGCTCTTCGCACACTGCCTTCTAACAATGTGCTTACGCTCAACTGCTGCCCGATTTCCCTCGCATCGAGGTTTTTATTTTTAAAAGCGAATGATGATGTACGCGAGGTTACCTGTAACCCGTCAACTTTTACAAGTGCGTTTAAAATCTCTTCAGTAATTCCATCGCTAAAATATTCGTTATCAGGGTCGCTGCTCATATTTAAAAAAGGCAATACAGCAATACTTTTAACAGGTTTAACTTTTTCGGATCTTAATTCTTTTAATGAAGGAACTTTTATTCTCCCTGCAGAAACAGCAAATATTTCAACGGGGCGCTTAACATTTTTAAGCTCAAATTTGCCGAGCGACTTGGTAATAATATCGGGCTGATTATTAAGCTCGTCCTGAAGCTTATCGGAAATTAAAACAGCGCCGGGAACAGAAACCGATTCTATACGTGAAGCAATGTTTACTCCGTCACCGTAAATGCCATCATCATCTTTTACAATATCCCCGATGTGAAGACCTACTCTTAAAGGAATAACCGGTTCCTCTAACAACCTGCTTTGAATATTAACCGCACAGCGAACAGCTTCTACAGCACTATCGAAAATACTTAATGCACCGTCTCCGTAATACTGTAATAAGTTTCCGTCATGGTTATCAATTTCCATTTCCAGCACCTTCCTGTGCCTATCGCGGATTTCTTTCGCCCTGTTTTCGTTCTCCTGCATCATCGCTGTATATCCCACGAGATCGGTAAACATAATGGCAGCTAATTGTCTTCTTCTTTCAGGCATAACTATTTAAATATACATGAGTTCTCTCTAAAAGGTAATCATAATGAAAACAAGAATCAAAAAGCATCTTTTATTAACAGGGCAAAACTTAATGTGCTTCCGGTACAAAATTCTGATCTTCGATAGGCGGGCGAACATAGCCGACTTTTTTCTGTCTCGGCGGGAGTTTTATGGGCTTTGGTTTTATATCTTTATATGGTATAAGACTTAACAAATGGCTGATGCAGTTTAATCTCGCGCGTTTTTTATCATCTGCATTTACAACATACCATGGAGCTTGCTTTATATCTGTATGGGCAAACATAATATCCTTTGCTTTAGAATACTCAACCCACTTTGCTCGTGATTGTAAGTCCATCTCACTTAGTTTCCATCTTTTTGTTCTATCATTAATTCTGCCTTGAAATCTTTTTTCCTGTTCATCATCGCTGACGGAAAACCAGTATTTTATAAGTTTTATTCCTGAGCGGACAAGCATCCTTTCGAACTCCGGACAGGAGCGAAGGAACTCCCTGTGTTCTTCTTCGGTGCAAAATCCCATAACGTGTTCAACACCGGCACGGTTGTACCAGCTTCTGTCGAACAAAACCATCTCGCCCGCTGCAGGTAAATGCGATATGTATCTTTGAAAGTACCATTGAGTTTTTTCTTTCTCGGTTGGGGTTCCGAGCGCTATAACCCGGCAAATTCGCGGATTTAATCGTTGTGTTATCCGTTTAATTACACCGCCTTTTCCGGCAGCGTCCCTGCCTTCAAAAATAACGACAACCTTTAAGCCCTTTTCGCGAATCCATCTTTGCAATTTTACAAGTTCAACCTGGAGAGATTGTAAATGTTTATTGTATTCTGATTTTTTCGATTTGTCTTTTTTCTTACCGGGTTTGATATCACCGTAAGCAATACCGGGTTTTTCTTTATTAGATTTTCCCTTTTTCTTTTTTGCCATTTTCTCCTCCTGATGTTAAAACCAAATAATAACTATAGCTAAATTGAACGCACATTAATTTTAATGTTACGATTACTTAAATCTCCTATTACTTTTTCAAAGCAGCCGGGCGTTTCACCGATAAATTCAGGCGGGGAGATTCCCTTCCGTTTAAAGCTGCCGTTAAGCAATAGTCTTGCTGCCGAAGTACAGGTATATCCCGTAGTTCTTGCCATTGACGACGTGCTAAGTTTATTATCGAATTTATCAAACAAATTATAAGTATATTTTATTTTTTCCCCATTCTCCGTTCCTTCAATAATTATTCTTAAGATGGTAAACTCATCTTCGTTTTCTTCAGGTTTCCAAAACGGAAAGAGCAGTTTTGCAGTAAGCTCGACCGGTTTGATTTTATTCCCGTTAATTTCAATTTCTTTATCACTAAAAAAACCGGCTTCTCTAAACACTTTCATCAATGCAATATGACCGGGATAGCGTAGTGTTTTCTCAATCATATCCGGTATCTTCATCGTTGTAATCAGGGTTCGCAAACCGTCGGTGTTGAATGCTTCGAGTTTCCCAACTTTTTCAAACTCGATTATTTCAGGTTCGGATAAAGCTTCTTTTATAATTACTTTTCCGTTCTCCACAATTCGTGCGGGTCTTACGTATTCTTCAATAACATCAATCGGCGAAAAGAAAGCTTTGTACTGAAACGGCAATTCCCGTTTGAAAGGTAAGCCGCCGACGTAACATTTGTAACTTTCAATTTTCATCTTCCGGTTGTGAAAACCGAGGATGATATTACTCAATCCGGGCGAAACCCCGCAATCGACAACCGCGGTTACATTTTTCTCTTTTGCTAATTCATCTAATTCAAACGGGTCTTCGCTAAAGAAAGATATGTCCACAACATCTTTACTTGCATCGATAACTGAATGTAAAGTTTTATAACCCATAAATCCCGGGACTGCACCGATTACAAGATCAAAATCCTTTACAATTTCTTTAACAGTGTCCGCATCGCTCAAATCTTTTTGAATGGTTTTAATAGTTTTGTCTGACTGAAGTTTATTAAGCCGGTCACTGTTTACGTCTGCAACCGTAACATTAAATTCTTTATGAAGGTCAACGGCAATTGCACTGCCAACCATTCCCCCGCCGAGAACAATTATACTTTTTGACATAACTCACTAAGGCAATTATTTTTATTAACAGAATGGTTCAATATAGTATTTTTAATTATTTGAAATTCTATAAGCGTACGAAAAGTATCGCAGTAAGCAAAAGGCAATATTGTTTTAAATACCAAATCACAAAATACAAAACTCAAATAAATTTCAATTTCCAATATTTAAATTGCAACCCAACGAATTATTTCATCATCATAAATTTATAATTGTAATTTGTTTGAAAAATGGATTTTGAGAATAGCAATTTCTAAAATCTATTAGAATTTAGGAGACTCCTTAGATAGCATCCGGGTTATGATGTCAAGGGTCACTTTATTTTCCAGCAAAAAGATAATTCGGTCATTAACACCTTAGTTCATCCATTGCCTTATTTACTTCTTTTATTACATGAAGTTTATCTTATGTAAAATAGAGAGATGACATCTTTTATAAGTTTACGGTATTTCATTTTAAGCTACTCCTATATAATATAATAGCAGGGCGGATGACGCAGATCAGCGCTGATCCATTAAATCTGCGTAATCAGCGTTCTATTCCCGATTTCTATTTTTGGTTGTTATCAATCCACTTTGCTGCTTCTTTAGCGAAGTAAGTAAGTATCATATCGGCACCGGCACGTTTATAATTATGGCAAAAACAGTAACTTTTCATTTTGCATTAATGATTGATATATTTTAATGCTAAAAATAAAAAAGTAATATGATAAATTATAAGAAAATACTTGAAGATATATTTAAGATCGTTCAACAGGATAGATACAGAGACAAAAATAACAAACGCATTTCTTTCAAAGAATATTGCAGCTTAAAAGACTATCAACGCCATCATCCCGGTGATGAAGATATTATCGTTACTCCGGTTTTATTGAGAATACTTGAAATATTGGATTATAAATCCAGTATAAATATCCTGCAACAAGTCGGGGAAAAAGGGGACAAACCGGATTTCAGAACATTAAAAACAAATTTGTTTGTTTTAGATGCCAAATCAACTAACGCTATTATTTCTCACAAAGGGAACTCTCTTAAATCACCTTATAATCAAATCAGCAGATATCTTATTAACCTGAAAGGTTACCGGTACGGCATGCTTTTCAATCTTGTCAAATTCGAATTCTTTCAAAGAATATATGAAACTGACGGAACTATAAAAGTGGAAATTTTAAAAGATAAAACTCTAAACTTGTTGAAATTATTAGAACTGTTTGAAAGAAACGAAATTGATGATTCTAAAGAATTTGAAAATTTCAAATGGTTTGTCGATACCTTTTCATACCGCGAAATAAGTAAAGATGAATTTGTAACAATAATTAAAAACAGAAAACCCGAAGAGCTAATTGTTCCGGACAAAGATTTTTTACGCGAGATAGTTTATAATCTCATCAACAAAATCAGAAGAGAAGTAAAAAGACAAATAAATGATTTCGATGAAGACAGTGATGAAATGCTTCGCTTAAGACATGAACTAAAAAATATTGCCGCCGAGTTGAACATTGCTGCCGATGAAGATTTTCATTCAATTGTATTAGATGAATTTATAAAGCAAGCTTCGTATGTTGTTCTTTTAAAGCTTGTTTTAATCAGAATATTAGAAGACAATAACTTAATCGAAAAAAATCTGTACAACGGTGGCTTTAAGAAAAAGATTGAGCCTCCCGTAAGTAGCACTTTACACAAAATTTTATACGATGCGAAATATCAGGCAAGCAACTTCTATCCTTATTTTTACGATGGCACACCTTTCGATTTTCAGATTGAAGATGAAGATTTATTCATAGAAGTGCTCTTCGAACTTTCCAAAATAAATTTTGCCGAAATAGACTTCGACCTTATCGGAGATCTATATGAACATTATTTGA
>BDSV01000210.1 GCA_002898075.1 bacterium BMS3Abin03 | reverse complement strand
TTTTGTGTACAAGTTCTGCAGCGGGGAGTTCCTTTCCCTTTGCTGCAAGCATTTCAAGCAGGATTTTTACCTGCTTCGGCGACCTTCTTTCGAGCTCCGGAAAATCAGCATAAATTTCTCCGGCAGATTTTATAAGCTTAACATACTTTACTTTTTTTGCTTTTACCTTCGCGCCTCTACATCATCAACAATGGTAATTGCACCTTTGCGCTTGAGTGTTTGCAGTTGCGAATAGATGTTTTTCTTTCCGATAATTTTCCGTAAATAATTCTGGTTTATTTCCGTACGGTTGATAAGTTCCTTTAATATTTTTGCCCGTGTGGATTTTTTGTCTTTCTCCTCATCGAATAATTTTCGGCAGAATTCAGAATCGATAAGAATTTTTCTTTTCGATTCTATATCGGAACCATACGGCACGGCTAACCGAAGCGCTTCGCCCAATGACGATAAGTAGTAATCGGAAAGCCATTCGTAAAACTTCAGTTCTTTATCATTAATGATCGGCTTATCATCGAGTATATCGATTATCGGTTTTATCTTTTCGGTTACGGATGTTTCCCGTGAAGTGTTAATTATGAATCCCGTAAGCGTTCGTTTTCCGAAAGGAGCTACTGCTCTAACACCTTTCAGTGCGTATGGCTCAAACTCCTCGGGAATGAGATATGTGAAAGCTTTTCTAAAAGGAAGCGGGAATACAATTTCAGCATACATCGCTACTCGTTTTCATAATCATAATACTGTGCCATGTTTATTAACTTTACTCCTTCAAAAGAATCGCTGAACATTTTAAACTTTAAAACTTTAATTGTATTATCCCACATTATTCTTTTGTAATCCTCGCCCGACATAACTTCACCATTTGTAGCTATTATACTATCTTCTTTGCTCAATGTAAGATAATAAAACGGCTTTTCGTAAAGAATTCCTTCAACTATTTCAATATCATCAAATTTAAATTTCAGTTTCCCGTTAAGCTTGCCGTCTTCAACAAAAAGTTCCCTGTCGTATATATCCTTTCCCTCTCCTTTCATCTGATTTATAAAATCATCGCTCTTATAAATAAACTCAAACAGATTTTTTTTATCATCGTTTAATTCTGCATTGTTTATTGCATCAGACCTGATATCTTCGATTACTAAAGTTGCTTCACCGCCGCCTTTCCCGTCGGGTACAACTTTATATTCAACAGAATGAAAAAGCAGGCACCCCTGAAGAAATAAAGTTGAAGCTATTATGAATGTTAAAAATAACTTTTTCATAAAATTTATTTTCCTGTTTAATTTAATGTTCTTAATTATTGAACTATTTCTAACAAATATACGTATGAGAAAATATTTCAACAAAATGAGGCAAAATGAGTTTGTTTGTTCGTAGTTTAATATTTTAAAGATACGGATTTTAACGTAATTAAAATGATTGAAAACAGACTAAAACATTTACGTAACGCAATAGCGGTATTAGCATTTATTATTCTATCCGGAACTTTCGGTTTTATGATCATCGAAGGATGGAATTTTATCGATTCAATTTATATGACAATTATTACAATCACGACGACGGGATTTGAAGAAGTTCATCCACTTTCGAAAGAAGGAGAACTATTTACAATAATACTTGTAGTCTCAAGCTTTGCAACTGTAATTTATATAGGCAGTATCGGTATTCAAATTCTTATTGAAAGCAATATTTTCAGGAGAAGAAAAATGTATAAAAAGATAGAAGGATTAAGTGATCATTATATAGTCTGTGGTTTTGGAAGAATGGGAAACCACATTTGTAATGAATTGCAGAACTCGAATGTGTCATTCGTTGTTATAGAAAATAATTCCGATAATTTCAACACTTTGGACAAACTAAACTATTTATATGATACAGGTGATGCAGCAAATGACGCGACATTATTAAGAACCGGTATTAAAAAAGCCAGGGGATTAGTTGCCGTACTCTCTTCCGATGCTGAAAATGTTTTTGCTACCTTATCTGCCAAGTCACTCAACCCGAATATTTTTGTAGTAGCCCGTGCGGTTGAAGAAAATTCAGAATCAAAATTACTAAAAGCAGGTGCAGACAGAGTTGTAAAACCCTACGAACTTGGCGGGGTAAGAATGGCGGAAATTCTGTTAAGACCGGGTGTGCTGGATTTTATCGACGTTGTTGTGGGGAAGAAGAATCTTGATTTGCAAATAGAAGAAATAACGGTAAAAAAGGGCTCCTCGATGCATGGTAAAACCCTCGCCGAATTACCCTTGCGAAAGGAGTTGAACATAATAATCGTTTCAATCCAAAATGAGGAGAGGGGAATTTTTATTTACAATCCTAAATCGGATACAATTGTTGATGAGGGAAACAAAATGATTGCAATCGGTGAACGTGCGAGTTTGGATAAATTAAAAAATTTGTGATGATTTCAAATTAATTTGTAGGGGCTGTCTAAAAAGTTCAAACTATGTTGTCATTCCCTTGAAAAAGGGAATCTAAAACTTTGATCATGTAACAGATTCCCACTTCCGTGGGAATGACATTTGGTTAAAAATTACTTTTTAGACAGCCCCAACACATATAAAAATCTAAATTATTAAAAACTCAGTATTCAAAAGATTACAATCAACATTTAATCCTAACATCCACAGCAAATAACTCGTTGTTATCGGTTACGATTAATGGGTTCAAATCACACTCGGTAATCTCTTTGTGGTTTACCATCATTTGTGCAACGGATTTAATTGTGCTTTTAACCGCATCTATATTTACAGGTTGTTCACCGCGTACGCCTTTTATAATCTTACCGATTTTTGTCCCTTCGATCATACCGTCAACATCCCTATCGGTTAAATATGCCGAGCGGATAATCGTATCGTCATAAAATTCAACATATTTGCCTCCGGTACCGAACATAACCATCGGGCCGAAACTCGGATCGCGGAAACCGCCGATAAGTAACTCGAACTTTGTATGTATGTATGGTTGTATGAGGAATGAATCGAGTTGAATATTCTGCTCTCTGAAGTTTTTAATCATTTTATTTGCCTGAGTTACAAGTTCATCTTTATTTCCGATGTTTAATACCACACCCTCCAATTCGGATTTATGAATTATCTTTTCACCGATAGCTTTAAGCACAATTGGGAAAGCCACATCCACTTGATTGATCTCATCGATATTAACAAGTTTATTATTAATCATTGGAAAGTTGTAATACTCTGCAAACATATTAACAGCATCCTGCTGCAGGAAATGATCTTTATTATTATCGAAACTAAAATCGAATGAAGCCGGAAAATCTTGTTTTACCCGGTCATCACCCGTCTGCCTGTTTTTAAATTTCAGCATTCCGGCTATTATCACAGCGGGATTTTCAGGATTCCGGAATAACGGCTTCTTTGTTTTCGATTCTTTCCTGTACTCATCCCAAAATTCCGGCAGAGGCATCACTACCTGGAATATCGGTACGTCGGAATTAATTTCATTAATCGCTTCAATAACAGGCAGCGCTTTTACCATTATCGGTTCAACGAATACCGATATTACTGCATCAACATTTTTATCTGCTGCAAGAAGTTCGTTTGCTTTTTTGAATTGTTCCGCTGTTCCGCCGGGTAAAAGATCAACGGGATTGTTTACACTGCCCTGCGGAGGAGCAAATTCGCGTAATTTTGATTTTGTGTCTTCACTCAGTTCGGCAAGAGCCAACCCGTTCTTCTCCAATGAATCAACTGTAAGAATTGAAGGACCTCCCGCATTAGTTACAACAGCAATACGGTTGCCTTCAGGCGTTGGAAAATTTTCAAATCCTTTTGCAATATTAAAAAGATCGTTCAGATCGTCCGCTCTTATAATTCCGAATTGATCCATTATTGCATCGACAACTTTATCACTGCTTCCGAGCGCTCCCGTATGCGAGGATGCAGCTTTAATTCCGCTTGCAGTTCTACCGCCTTTTACAACGACTACCGGCTTGGTAACTTTCTCATCAATAAAATATAGAATAAATTTTTCGCCATCTTCAAAACTTTCGAGGTAGTAAGTAATTACACTAATGTTATCATCCTGCTGCCAGTATTCAAGCAAATCGTTTTCGGTAATATCCGCCTTATTTCCTACACTTATAAAATGAGAAAAGCGAATGTCGGTTTCTCTTAATGTATTCAACACAGCAGCACCTATTGCCCCGCTTTGTGAGCAGAACGCCATCTTTCCATTCTGCGGCTTTTCGGCAACGAAAGTGGCATTCATTTTAATGTTATTATCTGTATTAATTATACCCATACAATTAGGACCCACCAATCTTGCACCGGCATTGTTAACGATTTCTAAAATATGTTTTTCTTCTTCGGCACCTTCTTTACCTGTTTCCTTAAAACCGGCTGTTACTAAAATTATCGCTTTAACATTTTTATTAACCAGATTGGTAATTGACTGCTCTACAAATTTTTTCGGGACTAATATTATTGCAAGGTCTATTGTAGAGTCAATTTCTTTCACCGAAGGATAACATTTGTAACCAAGCAGCTCGTCTGCTTTGGGGTTTACAAGTAAAAGTTGTCCGGTAAACCCGTATTCTTTCACCGAGCGGGTCAGTTCATAACCGATGCTGCCCGGTTTTGCAGAAGCACCGACGATGCAAAGTGATTTTGGATAGAAATATTTATCGAGTACGTTCTGCATAAAATGCCCCTGATAATTTTCTAAATTTGCTTTCCAAACTTAAATGATTCTTTCTAAATATCCTTATCATTAAGAAAGTTAGCAAAAAATGACAATGAATAAATCAAGAAAAACTGTCTTCTTACTTCTGTCTTCTATCTTCTTTTACCCTTTTACATGCCTTATATGAATTTTCATTTCCCTGCTTATTTGGGTAAATTTGCAATCAATTTTAAAATTATCAACTTAAGAAATGAGATATCCTCACGCAGAAATAGAAGCTAAATGGCAGAAGTTTTGGGAAGATAAAGAAATTTATAAAACCAATCTTTCCGAAACATCAAACAAACTATATCATTTGAATATGTTTATTTATCCCTCCGGTGCAAAATTGCATTGCGGGCATTGGTATCATTACGGTCCTTCGGATAGCTGGGCAAGATTCAGAAAATTAAAAGGTTACAATGTTTTCGAGCCGATGGGTTACGATGCTTTTGGACTTCCTGCAGAAAATTACGCTATAAAAACCGGAATCCATCCGCAGGATAGTACGCTTAATAATATAGAAGATATCCGCGGGCAGCTTAAAAAAATTGGCTGTATGTACGATTGGAATGCTGAACTGATGACCTGCGCACCCGAATATTATAAATGGAACCAATGGCTTTTCATCCAGCTTTACAAAAAGGGATTGGCATACAGAAAAAAAGCACCGGTTAACTGGTGTCCGAAAGATCAGACTGTGCTTGCAAATGAGCAGGTGCAGGCAGACGGAACCTGTGAAAGATGTGGAACGGCAGTTATTCAAAAAAATCTTTACCAGTGGTTTTTTAAGATTACCGATTATGCAGAAGAATTATTGGATGGTTTGAATAAAATTAATTGGCCCGAAAAAACAAAACTTATGCAGCGCAACTGGATTGGGAAAAGTGTTGGTGCGGAAGCTACTTTTAAAATCGATGGCAGCGATGAAGAAATTAAAGTTTTTACAACACGTCCCGATACCTTGTTTGGTGTAACTTACGTTGTGCTGGCACCTGAACATCCACTTGTTGATAAACTTACAACAGACGAATATAAAAAACAGGTTGGAGAATACCGCGATTCAATAAAATCATTAACCGAGATTGAAAGAACATCAACCGTAAAAGAAAAAACAGGTGTACCGATAGGTGCGTTTGCTATTAATCCTGTTAACGGTGAGAAAGTCCCGATATGGATTGCGGATTATGCACTCATAACTTACGGAACAGGATGTGTAATGGCTGTTCCGGGTCATGATGAAAGGGACTTTGAGTTTGCAACAAAGTTTAATCTTCCGATCAGAAAAGTTATTCTTGAAGACGGAAAAAATGAAGATGATAAATTAACTGAAGCATTTACAGATGTCGGTACGATGATAAACTCCGGACAATTTAACGGGTTGAGGTCGGACGAATGTATAAAAAAGATTACCTTGTGGCTTGAAGAGAAGAGATTCGGAAGAAAGAAAGTAAATTACCGTTTACGCGACTGGCTTATATCACGGCAGCGTTATTGGGGCACACCAATCCCTGTAATTCATTGCCCTGAATGCGGTGAGGTACTTGTGGATGAAAATGATCTGCCAGTTGAATTGCCTTACGATGTCGATTTTACGCTCGGCGGAGAATCACCGCTCGCACGTAATGAAAAATTTATAAACGTAAAATGCCCGAAGTGCAGAACCGACGCAAAACGTGACCCCGACACGATGGATACATTTGTTGATTCATCGTGGTATCATAACAGGTTTCTTAATCCGCACTATTCTGAAAAAATATTCGATACAAGTTTAACGGATAAATGGATGCCCGTCGATATGTACGTTGGCGGGGCAGAACATGCAACAATGCACTTACTTTACGCAAGATTCATTCACAAATTCCTGCGTGATATAGGATTGGAAAAAACTGATGAACCCTATCAAACTTTAAAGCATCAGGGAACAATAACAAACCAGGGTGCAAAAATGTCTAAGTCGAAAGGCAACGTTGTTAACCCGGATGAGTTTACCGTAAACTACGGAGCAGATGTTTTTAGGTTATATCTTATGTTTATGGGTCCGTATGAAATGGGCGGCGATTGGAGTGATAAAGGAATTTCGGGAACGGATAGATTTGTTAATAAAGTTTACGATCTTTTTATTCGTTATAAAAGTATATTGAATGAGGCATCACCTAAAAATAAATATGAGATTAATAAGTTAAGCGATGATGAAAAATTCATTTACAAAAAAGTCAATCAAACACTAAAGAGGGTTGACGACGAACTCGAACAATTTCATTTTAACACAGCAATTGCTGCTTTGATGGAATTGTTAAACAATTTGAAAAATCTTGATAATTGCTCTAAAGATTTACAGGCATACGTTCTCGAAAGATTTGCAGTAATGGTAGCACCACTTGCACCGCATCTCGGCGAGGAATGCTGGCAATTGGTGGGTAACGAAACTTCACTGTTCGAAAAGCCGCTCTGGTATGAAGCTGATCCTGCGGGACTTGTGGAAGATGCTGTAAACATTGCAGTGCAAGTAAACGGCAAACTTCGTTCGACTGTGCAAGTACCGGTTGACAGCGAGCGGGAAACTGTAAAAGAAATTGTATTCAAAGATGAAAAAGTGCTGAAGCACACAAACGGTAAGAAAATTATTAAAGAAATTTATGTTAAGAATAAAATTTATAATATTGTTGTTAAGTAATTCACTGAATTATTATAAATGATAGATTATGAAACGAGTCCCGATTCATCGGGACGAGTTCCATCTGACCAAAATTTAAAATTATAAACAGATGAAGACTAAACACAAAATTATTTTCGGTGATTCCCGGGATATGAATCAAGTTGCTAATGAGTCCATACATCTTATTATCACTTCGCCTCCATATTGGCAACTAAAAGATTATGGTCACGATGATCAAATTGGTTTTGATGATACTTATGAAGCTTATATTAATAATTTAAATCTGGTATGGCTAGAATGTTATAGGGCTTTACATAAAGGATGTAAATTATGTATAAACATAGGCGACCAGTTTGCACGATCAGTATATTACGGTCGTTATAAAGTAATTCCAATAAGAACGGAAATAATAAAATTTTGTGAGACAATTGGTTTTGACTATATGGGTGCTATTATCTGGCAAAAGGTTACAACGTCAAATACAACCGGAGGGGCATCCGTTATGGGTTCCTATCCATACCCTCGCAATGGTATTTTAAAATTAGATTATGAATTTATTTTGATCTTCAAAAAATTGGGCAAGGCACCTTCACCAGCACCGGAAATGAAAACCCTATCGAAATTGACTAATGAAGAATGGAATGAATATTTTGCCGGTCATTGGAATTTTGCCGGTGAAAAACAAAATGGTCATTTGGCAATGTTTCCCGAAGAACTGCCTAAAAGATTAATTAAGATGTATAGCTTTATTGGGGAAACAATCCTTGATCCATTTTTGGGAAGCGGCACGACCACGCTGGCTGCAAAAAACTTAAATCGTAATTCGATTGGTTATGAAATAAATAAATCATTCAAAGAACCAATTACAAAACGATTATCTCTTAACAAAGATGAATTATTCGAAAAAGACTTTATTGTGGAATTTAAGGAACAGAAAAAAAGCAACATAGACATTTCTAAACTTCCTTATATATTTAACGATCCAATAGAATTAAACAAAAAGGTTGATCCGAGAAAACTTAATTTCGGATCTAAAATAAATGATGATGAAACCAAAAAGGAAAATTTGTATTCCATAAAGAAAATAATAAATACAGATATGGTTTTATTGGATACAGGTCAGTTGGTAAAGCTTATAGGCATTAAACCTATCAGTGAGAAAGAAAAAGCATCAATAGAATTTTTGAAACAATTATCTAAAAATCAAAAAGTTTACCTTAAGTTTGATGAAATTAAATTTGACAATAACGATAATTTACTCGCTTACATCTATCTTAAAAATAAAACATTTATTAATGCACATTTAATTAAGAACAAATTAGCCGATGTTGATATATCTATATCATTTAAATATAAATCTAAATTTCTAAAACTTTTCGAATCAGCTAATGCAATTAAAATTAACTAATAATGAAATACGGAAGCTTCTTGAGATCCCCGAACCCGAATTCCCTAAATATACAAGACAGCTCATAAATTTAGCAAATCAAAATGCGCAAGGAACACGCCCAAAAGTTGTTGGACAAATGAGTGATTTAATCCGGGAATTCTCAGGAAGGACTTTAGAAGAATGGCAGGATTGGTATCTCAATCAACATCCGGATGCTATTCCAAACGCCACCGAAAAAGTATCCACAATGATATAATTATTAAAAGAGGCAATGACACAAATTGATAAAGAAATAATAGAAACTTGGATTGGAGATCTGGTTATTGTCAAAACTTTTTTAGGATTAAAATTTCAAGCTGCGGTAATTAAAAAAATCGCAAAACTAAAAAACACAACGTATAGACTGGCAGAACCTCAGGAAGAATCAAAAGGAATTGACGGTTTTATTGGTGAAAGACCTGTGTCGGTAAAACCAATAACATATAAATCAAAGGCACTACCGGAAGAAATTAAAGTTGATTTTATATTTTATGAAAAAAAGAAGAGTGGTGTAATTATCGAATTCGATTTTTAAAACTTATTTAACATAAAAAAAATATTATTAAAGAAGATTAATCTATGCTCGACTTAAAATTTATTAGAGAAAACTCGGAATTAGTAAAACAGGCAATTGCCAATAAAAATGAAAAAGCTGATATTGATAAATTGCTCGAACTCGATGAACAGCGCCGTAAAATTATTGTTGAAGCCGAAGAGCTTAAAGCGAAAAGGAACAAGGTTTCATCTCAAATACCGCAGTTAAAAAAAGCAGGCGAAGACGTTAGCGGCGTACTTGCCGAAATGAAAACCGTAAGCGATACTATATCAGAGTTGGATGATAAACTGCGCAAAGTAGATGAACAGCTAAACGATATTTTACTTTATATTCCTAATATTCCGCACAATACAGTACCGGTTGGTAAAACTCCTGAAGATAATGTAATTGTTAGAGAGTGGATTCCCGACGGCTTTTCTTTCGATGATGACAGGAAATTTTCCGATCATATTGAGCTTGGTAAAAAGTTAAGCATCCTCGATTTTGAACGGGGCGCAAAAATATCGGGCAGCGGCTTTCCGCTTTATACCGGTAAAGGCGCAACTTTAGAGCGTGCACTAATTAACTTTATGCTCGATGTCCACATCAATAAACACAAGTACTCTGAAGTCTTCCCTCCGTTTCTCGTTAATAAAGAATCGATGATAGGGACGGGACAATTGCCGAAGATGGCTGAAGATATGTATCACATAGAAAAAGATGATCTTTATCCCATCCCTACTGCAGAAGTGCCGATAACAAATATGCACAGAGACGAAGTTTTAAATGAAAAAGATTTGCCGATTAGTTACGTAGGATACTCCGCCTGCTTTAGAAGAGAAGCTGGTTCTTATGGAAAAGAAGCACGCGGATTTTTGCGAGTTCATCAATTCAATAAAGTTGAAATGGTTAAGATAGTAAAACCGGAAACTTCTTACGACGAGCTTGAAAAAATTGTAAGCGATGCCGAAGACATTCTGCAGGCATTGAAAATTCCTTACAGGGTTCTCCTGCTCTGCACGGGCGACTTAAGTTTTTCGGCAGCTAAGTGTTACGATATTGAAACCTGGTCTCCCGCAGAAAAGAAATGGCTCGAAGTCTCATCCTGCAGCAACTTTGAAGATTTTCAGGCACGAAGAGCTAAAATCAGGTTTAAGAAAGAAGGCGGGAAAAAACCCGGGTTAGTTCATACACTTAACGGCTCAGGGCTGGCAACGAGCAGGCTAATGGTTTCACTCCTGGAAAATTATCAAACCATCGACGGAAAAATTGTTGTGCCTGATGTCTTGCAAAAATATACCGGCTTTCAAATCATTGAATAGTAAAATCATTAATTTACTCCTTACATAAAAATTACTTTTTTAAATTTGTAAGCATATTTGCATTATTAGTTTTTAACTTTCCAATTTCTGAATGAAAAATCTTTATAAGCTTAAAAAATATTTTATAAAATATAAGAAGAAACTCTTCTTTGGGTTTTTCTTTATCGTACTTTCTAATATGGGAACAGTTTACGGAGTGCTGATTTTAAAAGACTCCATAAATGCGCTGAAGGAAAACGTCTCACCGGATATATTATTAAAATACGGCTTGATGATAGTAGGTGCAGCGCTGTTTGCGGGTTTCTTTCGCTTTTTAATAAGAGAAACGGTTATAGTTGTTTCACGCGAAATCGAATATGATTTAAGAAGAGATTTTTGGGCGCACATTCAACGACTTCCGTTACGTTACTTTCAGAATAACTCTACCGGAAATATTATGGCGCACGCTACAAATGATATTAACGCGGTACGTATGTTTCTCGGTCCCGCTGTTATGTATTCGGTCGATACGGTTACCCGGCTGCTTCTTGTTCTGGTAATATTATTAATTCTAAACGCTGAATTAACAATGTATGCCCTGCTTCCTCTTCCGCTGCTTTCATGGTTGGTTTACAAGGTCGGTAAATTGATACATGAAAAATTCACGGTTATTCAGGAGAAATTTTCACAATTAACGACAATGGTGCATGAAAATTTTTCCGGCATTAGGATAATAAAATCCTATGTAAGAGAAGAGAGCGAAATGAAAAGATACGCAATAGAGAGTAAAGATTATCTGAAGAAGAAAATGAATCTCGTTAGAATTCAGGCGTTCCTTATGCCGATCCTGTTTCTCATAACCGGTATTTCTGCAGTTATAGTAATATGGATTGGCGGAATAAAAGTAATTAATAACGAAATGAATCTCGGTGAGATTGCTGCATTCTTAGTTTACCTCGGTCTTCTCATTTGGCCGATGATTGCATTTGGATGGGTGATAAATCTTGTGCAGCAGGGCGAGGCAAGCATGAAACGGCTGAACAAAATTTTTGCAGAACCTTATGAAATTGAAGACACGAAATTAACCGACCGTTCTATAAAAGAAATTGAAGGTAAGATCGAGTTTAAAAATGTTGCATTCAGATATGGAGAACACCAGCCCGACATATTAAAAGGAATAAACTTAACTATTCCGAAAGGTTCCACTATTGCAGTGATGGGCTATACGGGAACAGGTAAAACATCACTTGTAAATCTAATCCCGCGCCTTTATGATTGTACGGCAGGCGAAGTATTAATTGACGGCAATAATGTAAAATCGATTCCACTTGATGTACTAAGAACCAAAATCGGAATTGTTCAGCAGGAGCCATTTTTATTTTCTGACACGGTTAAAAACAATATCGGTTACGGGCTGAAAGAAATTGACGATAAAAGAATTTACACGGCTTCCGCCATAGCACAATTTGACAAGGATGTTGATCAATTCCCCGAGAAATATGATACGATAGTCGGTGAACGCGGAATAACGTTTTCGGGCGGGCAGAAACAAAGATGCTCCCTCGCACGCGCTCTGGTTATCGATCCTAAAATTATAATACTCGATGATTCTTTTTCTGCGGTGGATACACGTACGGAAGAAGAGATTTTACAAAATTTAAAACGATTTATGCACGGAAGAACAAGCATTATAATTAGTCATCGGATTTCAACTGTTAAAGATGCAGATCAGATTATTGTTTTATCCGGAGGAAAGATTGCCGAGCAAGGTACCCACGAAGAACTTATCACGCTCGGAGGAATTTACGCAGACTTACATTACAAACAATTGCTCGAAGAAGAATTGAAAGAACTGAATTAAATGAGTTCAAACGATTATAAAAGTGAGGAAGAAACATTAGGCAAAGCTTACGATGCACGGCTTATGCGGCGGCTGCTTTCGTATATAGCACCATATAAAAAGTATGTCATCTTTGCAATTTTCTTAAACATCATAGTTGCTGCTTTAGGCCCTGTCAGACCTTTGCTAACAAAGATTGCCATCGATGATTACATCGATAAATCTGATTACAGCGGACTGTTAACAATCGGCTTGCTTTTATTCGGATCATTACTGCTTCAAGCTTTTATACAATATTTTCTGACATACTATACACAATATCTCGGTCAAAAAACCTTATACGACCTGCGTACCCAGATATTTAATCATATTCAAAAGCTCGCATTAAAATTCTTTGATAAGACCCCGATTGGCAGAATAGTAACACGCGCAACAAACGATGTTGAAGCTCTTGGAGAATTGTTCTCATCGGGTATCGTTATGGTTTTCAGCGATGTGTTCATTATACTCTGGATACTGGCATTCATGTTTTTTATGGATGTTCGTCTTTCGCTCGTATCTCTTTCGGTTCTACCAGTTCTGATCTATGGTACGTTTTTGTTCAAAAGAAAGGCGAGGGAAAGTTACCGTGATGTGCGCCTTCACCTTGCAAGGTTGAATTCCTATATGCAGGAGCACATAACCGGTATGAGCGTAGTAAAAATCTTCCATAAAGAAAAAGACGAACTAAAGAAATTTTCTTCTATTAATAAGGATTATCGCACTGCAAATATCAAATCAATTTTCTATTATGCAATATTTTATCCATCTGTTGAATTATTAAGTTCAATAGCGGTGGGACTAATTGTCTGGTACGGCGGGGGCGAGGTTCTTCAAAATACTTTAACTGAAAATGCTTTAACTATAGGTGTCCTGTTCGCATTCATACAATATACCGAAATGTTTTTCAGACCGATTCGCGATCTCTCCGAAAAATATAATATTATGCAAACTGCAATGGCATCTTCCGAGCGAATATTCAAGCTACTCGATGACAATACGATAATTAAAAATGCAGAACATCCTCAGAAGCTTGAAAGTGTAAAAGGGAAAATAGAATTCAAAAATGTTTGGTTTGCATATAATGATGATAATTATATATTAAAGAATATATCCTTTACCATCAACCCCGGTGAAACTGTTGCCATAGTCGGGCATACCGGTGCCGGTAAATCCAGCATAATTAATATTCTATCGAGATTTTATGATATTAATAAAGGCGATATTTTTATTGACGGCATAAATATTAAGGAAATTGACAAAAGCGATTTGCGGAAACATATTTCGGTTGTTCTGCAGGATGTATTTTTGTTTTCAGGCGATATTAAATCGAACATAAACCTGAATAACAAAGATATTCCGCTCGAAAAAGTTACGGAAGCTGCTAAAGTAGTAGGAGCCGATCAGTTCATCGAATCGCTGCCAGGCAAATACAACGAAGAAGTTAAAGAGCGTGGGGCTACTCTCAGCGTCGGTCAGAAACAATTAATTTCTTTCGCACGGGCTTTGGCTTATGATCCACATATATTAATTTTGGATGAAGCAACTTCAAGTATTGACACGGAATCCGAGCAATTGATTCAAAAAGCAATTGAAAAACTGTTAGTGGGCAGAACAGCAATAGTTATAGCACATAGACTTTCGACAATTCAGAATTCGGATAAAATTATTGTTTTACACAAGGGGGAAATCCGCGAAACCGGGAATCATCAGGAATTACTTGCAAAACACGGAATTTATTATAAATTGTATCAGCTTCAATACAAAGAACAGGAAATTTTGACTTCTTGAATTTTTTAAATAAAAAGGGAGTGATAAAATGTCACAAGTAAGATTTTTAACCTTAGCCCGTCATATTATTGAAGAAGAAAGAAAACACCCGGAAGCAACCGGCGAGTTATCAAAACTTTTACACGATCTTTCTCTTGCAACTAAAGTTATTTCGCTTGAAGTAAATAAAGCCGGACTTGTGGATATCCTCGGTTTTACCGGTGACAACAATGTTCATGGCGAACAGGTAAAAAAACTCGATATGTTTGCGCACGATATGCTTGTAAGAGCAATGGACCACGGCGGACATCTCTGTGCTATGGCTTCGGAAGAGGAGGAATATATCATCCCGATCCCAAAACACTTTCATATAGGTAAATACGTTCTTCTATTCGATCCTTTGGACGGGTCATCAAACATTGATGCTAATGTAAGTATAGGAACAATTTTTTCAATCTATAAAAGAGTTACACCCGATGGCGAACCGGGCACTTTAGAAGATTGCTTACAACCGGGAATAAAACAAGTAGCTGCCGGGTATGTAATTTACGGTTCCAGTACAATGCTTGTTTATACTGCCGGAAACGGTGTTCATGGCTTTACACTCGATCCTGCGTTCGGTGAGTATATTCTCTCGCACCTGAATATTCATATTCCGAAGAAAGGAAAGATTTACAGCATAAATGAAGGTAACTATCTTTATTGGCATCCCGGCTTGAAAAAATATATAAAATATTTACAGGAAGAAGATCCGGAAACGCACCGCCCTTATTCTACACGTTATATCGGTTCGATGGTTGCGGATATTCACAGAAATTTGCTGTACGGCGGTATTTTCATGTACCCGGCAGATTCAAGACATCCGAACGGTAAACTCCGTTTAATGTATGAATGCAACCCGATGGCATTTTTGATAGAACAAGCCGGCGGCAGAGCAACTAACGGGGTAAAGCGAATAATGGAAATTCAACCAGAAAGAATTCATCAACGCGTGCCCATATTTATCGGCAGCGAAGAAGACGTAAAAATGGTGGAAAAATTTATGGCTGAAGCTGAAGCTAATAAAAAAATAACTTCTAAGGGATAATTCCAGTTAATTATTTTATGTTTTCAATTTCGATACTGACTTTTTTAGCAAGCTCTTCGGGAGTTATCCCTTTGATTTTTAACTTCGAACTTTTGATCAATACTTCCGGAGGGTCTCCCTCCCCCGTCATATATTTATATATCCCAAACCCCAGCCGGTTTCTGTCGTTTGCAATAGGCAAATATTCGCTTAATGATTCTACAATATTATATACTTTTTTCTCCATAGAAGACTCCGGAAATTCCCGGGTATTAGGCGGTGGTAATGTAGTCATAAAATTCCTGCGTTTTTGTTAACACAAAAATAGTGGTGTATTTTCCAAACTGCAATATTAGTTGGAAGCGATATTGATTATTGCCTAAATTTGTATAATTATCACATATTAATTTTGTTTTGAAACTGTATAAAATAAACAAGCTCCTGGTTGTCCGGCTTAGCTCTTTGGGCGATATACTGCTAACAACCCCGCTTATCAGATCAATTAAAAAACAATACCCCGGTATCAAGCTGGATTTTCTTTTAAAAAGAGAATATTATGATTTGCTTAAACTCAATCCCAATTTAAATAAAATTCTTATTTATGAAAATGAAAAAGAGAAAATTAAAAATCTGAAAGATGAAATTTGCCGTAATGATTATGATGCTATAATAGATCTTCAGAATAATTTTAGAACGCTTCTTTTGCTTAAATGCTACGGCAGTTCGGTTACGGGTTTTAAGAAAAGAAAGCTCGATAAGTTTTTATTGGTTCATTTCAAAATAAACAGATTAAAAGAAGCATATTCGATTCCCGAAAGATATGCGGAAATTATTGATGACATTGAACTAGATGAAAACGGATTGGAATTATTCACCGATAAACCGCCCGGGGAATTGCTTAAAAAGAATAAAGATATTATCGGTATTTGCCCCGGTTCAAAGCATTTTACAAAAATGTGGCTAAAAGATTATTATATCGAACTTGGAAAATTATTAGAAGATAACGGTTATAATGTTGCATTATTCGGCGGGGCAGATGATAAAATAATCTGTACTGAAATTGAGGAACGTTTAACTTCTGCAATAAATCTTTGTAACGATAATAAAATCCTTCAAACCGTTGCAGATATGAAACAATGTAAAGTTATTTACTGCAACGATTCCGGGTTAATGCATACGGCGGCGGCGGCGGGTATTCCTGTAATTGTATTTTTCGGTTCTACCGTTAAAGAGTTTGGCTTTTTTCCATACAAGAGCAGGAATTTAATCTTAGAAAACAATTCTTTATCTTGCAGACCGTGTACGCATATCGGAAGGTCTGGTTGTCCTAAAAAGCATTTTAAATGTATGAGGGAAATTACTCCTTATTTGGCATTTGAAAAATTAAAACTATTTGTATGAGAGAATGAATAAATTCTGGTTGCTTATATATAACATATTTATTTTGCCGTCACTTTATCTTTTGCTGAGAATTGCAGGCATATTTAGTGGGAAAATAAGAACAGGGATTTCCGGCAGGAAGCGTCTGTTCGAAGACCTGGTTTTAAATAACCGGGGGCTTGATAAAACTAAAAAAGTGATCTGGATTCATTCTTCATCGCTTGGTGAATTCGAGCAGGCAAAGCCAATTATTGAAAAATTATGGCAGCAAAAGAAGTTTAATATAATCGTTACTTTCTTTTCACCCTCCGGCTACGAGAACTCGAAAAATTACCCGTATGCAAATTTAATAACTTACATCCCATTCGATACAAAATCTAATGCAGAAAGATTTATTAAAATTGTCCAGCCCGATCTTTCTGTCCTGATGCGTTATGATATCTGGCCAAACTTTATAGCAGAATTAAAAAAATTTGAAATACCCTGTTATATTGTCGATGCAACGATGCGTAAAAATTCTTCCCGCGCTATACCGGTCATAAAATCTTTCCATAAAGGATTGTTCGCAGATATAACCAGGATTTTAACAGTATCAAAAAGCGATGCGAAAGCATTTAAAATTTTTAAAGTAAAAGATGAACAGTTGCGCATTGTGGGCGATACAAGGTTCGACCGGGTATATCAGAAAAGTCTTTCCGCAAAAGAGAAAAAATTAATTAACCCAAAGGTGTTTGAAGGTAAAAAAGTTTTTGTCGCGGGGAGCACCTGGGAACAGGATGAGGATGTTATCTTACCCGCATTTTTAAAATTAGCAAAGTTCGATAATGAAGTTTTGATGATAATAGTACCGCACGAACCAACTGTTTTACACCTCGAAAAACTTGAAAATGAATTCGCAGGAAAAATTCCATCAATTCGCTTTTCACATTTGAATAATTACTCGGATGAGAGAGTTATAATAGTTGATTCGATTGGGATACTGCTTACGCTTTATACTTATGCAGACGTTGCTTTTGTGGGCGGAAGTTTTAAACAGAATGTTCACAACGTATTGGAAGCAGCGGTTTACGGTGTTCCGGTAATGTTCGGTCCGAAGATAAATAATTCGCAGGAAGCAAAACAACTTGCCGAACGTGGCGGAGGTTTATTGATAAGAGGTAAACGGGAAGCTTACAGAAGGTTGCGCACTCTTTTTTCGGACGAACAGTTAAGAAATACACGCGGAAAAATCGCTCTCGAATACATAAAAGAAAATATCGGGGCAACGGATAAAATTATTGAGGAAATTGAAAATATTATTTAATCAATCCCATTACCCAAACTGTAAAACTTATTTGAAACCCTATGCTTTATTGTAGCCGCAAGCTTTAGCTTGCGACGAAATTCACATTATTTTTCAAACTCCGTACTTCTCCCGCAAAACATTCAAATGATGTTTCTCGTGCCCCGCAATTATAAACAGCAACGCAAGTACTGTTATTTCATTTCCGCCCGCAATACCTCTTCTGTTAAACATCTCTTCGGTAAAACTCTTAAAAAGAATGATACTCGATTCTCTTACGGCTTTAAATTCGCTGAGCAAATCTTTGAGGGTTCTCTCATTAAAATTAGCTTCGTCCACATAATCATCCTGCTCGAAGCCGGGGATTGGCTGCTTTTCTCCGCGTGCAAAAGATAATGCACGAAAAGCCATAATTCTTTC
Source organism: bacterium BMS3Abin03 (assembly GCA_002898075.1). Lineage (GTDB taxonomy): Bacteria > Bacteroidota > Ignavibacteria > Ignavibacteriales > Ignavibacteriaceae > BMS3ABIN03. Next base: position 13,002 of record BDSV01000210.1, on the reverse strand, counting down.
GGTATCAATAACGTGACCTATAACCTGTTTAATCGTCCACTTTCCCTCTGCGTATGCGTAATTACCTTTCTGCTCACCGATAGAGTTTAATAATTTTACCAGCGATTGTGTTCGGTTTTCAAGTGCGGCGAATACATCATCGTTTTTAATTAAGCTGATATACATATCATAGTGAAGAGCGTAATCGCCCGGTTGTGGTTTCATAAATTATCCTTCAAATATTTACCGGTTTATTAGTACAATTATTTTAAATATTTAAGCAATTTTTCATTTCCAAATCTTAACTTCAAAAACGCCGTTTGAATTTGCAACGCCCCTTAACATACTCGATGTGTTAAAAACAAACTGATAGCTGCCGTCTTTATCAACTGCAATAATTCCCCCGCTTCCTTTGGGCAGCATATTAAGTATGACTTCCTCAGCAGCTTGTTTTAAAGTATAATCTTTGTATTTCATCAAAGCAGAAATATTATAAGCAACCGTATTCCTGATAAAAAGTTCCCCTATTCCCGTGCCTGAAACTCCGCAGGTTTTATTATCGGCATAAGTACCCGCGTTAATCAGAGGAGAATCACCAACTCTGCCGGGCCACTTGTCGGTCAACCCTCCTGTGGATGTTCCTGCAACAATATTTCCGTCTTTGTCGATTGCAACACATCCAACCGTTCCTTTAATTTTTTCTTTCTCTCTTTTTTTAAGCCATTGGTTAAACCGTTTTGTCGTATTGAAATATTTATTATCAACAATCTCCACACCGAACCTTTTACCAAGTTCATCTGCGCCCTCACCTGCAAAGAGAACGTAAGGGGTTTTTTCCATAACTAATCTTGCTAACGAAATAGGATGCCTGATAGTTTTAACACCGGCAACAGCACCTGTTGTCAGATCTTTTCCAACCATAATCGACGCATCAAGCTCATGAGTTCCTGCTGAAGTAAACACGGCTCCTTTCCCTGCATTGAAAAGTGAATCGTTTTCAAAAAATCTTATTACCTGTTCAACCGCATTAATACTACTGCCCCCCTCTTCCAATATTTTCTTGCCGATATTGAGCGCTTTGGTTAGCGACAATATGTATGCATTTTCTATCACGGGTGATATTTCGGGCGATATGTACCCTGCACCGCCGTGAATAACAATTGTATATTTGTTTTGTGCAGATATATTCGATTGGAAACCAAAAAGTGATACTACCCAAAAAGAGATAAAAAACATTTTCATAGTGATTTTCATTTTAATTCACCTTATGTTTATTAGCATAAATGTATTTGAATAAGTATGTATAACTTAGTAATCTTTCCGGTAATATTCTTCTTTCTGAACACTTCTCAACCTTTGCAGGTTTCAGCCGATAACCCGGGTACAATAGCAAATCATCCGGAAATCTATCTTATAAAACAATACTGGCACACCGCAATTGTTTTTAACACAACGGATATCGATACAAATATTTTTCCCGAAGCAAAATTATTCAAAAAGTATAAGCTGCTCGATATTGGATGGGGTGATGCTGAGTTTTATCAATATCCGGGATTTGATTCGGGCTTGGCTTTTAATGCTTTGTTTTATCCTACTCTTAGTACATTGAGGGTTGAGGGAATCGGTATTTCGAAAAAAAATTATTTTGATATATCGGAAATAGTTGTGAAACTTATCATAACCGAAGAACAGTTGAAAAGTATATTAAAATATATCAGTAATACTGTTTACAGAAATGAGGAGGGTAAACCTGTTATATTGAGTGAAACAAGCTTGGGTAGAATTATTTTCTTTAAGTCGCTCGGCAAGTACCATTTGTTCAATACTTGCAATACGTGGCTTGCAAAAGGATTAAAAGAAGCAGGAATAAAAATTAAGGATGATATAATTCTTACCGAACAGCTTTTTAACGAAGCTGCTAAAGTTGGTATTGTTATAAAAGTTAAAGAATAAATTTTTCCCCCATCTTCAGAGATGATGGGAATATTTAATGAGCATTTTTTAATAATGTATGGCAAACCCCGCAAGGGGTGGTATGTTTTTCCTAATTATTTATGAGCTTTTATTAAAAGGTATGTTTATCAAAATATTATTTTATCTTTTTTTAATAGCCGACTCGACTTCCTCTTAATTAATTTTTTTAGATCCGGCTCATCAATTATTAATAAAAAGTTTTCTGACAAGCCATAGAATATTTCACCCCTGGCGGGGTTTTGTATTTTTAATTTCATTTTTGTTACAAACATTTCACCCTTAATAATTATTCAACAATATGTCCGTTTAAAATTTCCTCACTCAATCTTTCAGCTTTATACAAATCATTAATTGCTTTAATCATTCCTAATGCACTTACGGCAACAGTTCTGTTTGCTTCGGTGGTGTAAATGTAATTGTTTGGCAAACTCTCGATGTTTCCGTCGAATGCTAAACCGACAATCTCCGCATCACTATTAATAACCGGACTTCCGGAGTTACCGCCGACTATATCATTCGTGCAAACGAAATCGAGCGGTGTTGAAAGATCAAACTCTGCCGGAGGGTTCTTCCAATAACCGGGCAGGTTGAATGGAAACTTTTTATCAAAAGAATAATACCTGTCGAGCAAACCATAGAAAGTTGTTTTGTACGGTGCTCTCGTGCCGTTATAATCGTAACCCTTAACTACTCCGTCCGCCAAACGTAAAGAAAAGGTAGCATCGGGTGGAATTGAATCGCCGTAAACTGCATACAGCGCCTCACCTAAAAGCTGGTTGTTCAACTCATACTTCTTCTGCAAAGCAGCACTCTTTTCTCTTAGTTCTTTCAACTCATCACGCGTGTTCAGAATAAAATAGATAAACGGATCATCCGAATTAAGAATTGCATCAGCACCTTGTTTCGCAAGGTTCATCACATCATCCTTTGAAGTAATTTTCGAATTGGCTAAAAGATATTCAACGGCTTCCATCCCGTGCCTTCCTCCGAACATCTTTTTAACTATCTCATTATCATCACCCAAATTATCAAGCAGGATATTTGTCTGTACCAATAATAATTTCTTTTGAAATTCCCCATCAAAATCAGCAGGGAAAATTGATTCAATCGTTTCGTCCAGGTTTTCTTCTTTATACTCTTCATCCCGTTCGTCATCCGGTTTTTTAAGTTCGTCGGCAAGTGTAACAAGATCGCGTGCTATAAAGAAATACTTCGGTGAATAAAAAGAGTTCAAAGTATAAGCAAATATTTCAGGAGTATATTTAACAGCTTCATCTCTCGATGCGGCGATTTCATCCCAAATACGTCCGTATTTTTCATTAAGCTCCGAATCGGATTGCACTGCCCGTTTAAATTTATTCTCAAAATCTTTCTTTCTTGCCATCAAGTAAGGATCGAGCAGAGCTTTGTATGTTCCTTTATAAACTTTTAAAGCATTGCCGATTGAATATAAACGGGCTACTAATTTTGTATCCAGCGTGCTGTCTGCCGTAACCTTATCATAATAAACTGCATAGATGTCCTTGAGCATTTTAGTCAACATAGGATATCTAACGTCCCGTGCAAATTCAATTTGAGCAGTAGTATTTAATCTGCTGGTTCTTCCCGGGTTACCGACCACAAACACCGGCTGATCTTCCGTTACACCTTTGCTGCTCCATTTAAAATAGTAATCGTTTCTAACAGGATTCCCGTCTTCATCATACGCCCGAAGAAAAGCGCAGTCGAGTCCGTAACGCGGATAAGTAAAGTTATCATAATCGCCGCCAAGCTTTGCTACCCATAGTTCGGGCACAAAAACCAGTCTGATATCATCATAACGCTTGTAACCGTAAAGAGAAAACCTGCCTCCGTGATAAAACGAAATCTTTTTGAAATTAAGCTCCGGGTATTCTTCCGATGCTTCATTAATTAACTCATCCAGTCTCTTATCTCGCAGCGTAATTTTAGCTGAATCGGTTTCGCCCGTTTCCATTGCCGCAAGCACTTCATCGGTTACATCTTTAATTACAATTAATTGATCGACAAAAAGTTCCGGGACTTTTCTTTCGTCTTCAAGCGTTTCGGCAAAGAAGCCGGTGTTTAATAAATCTTCACCTTCTTCATTCAACCCGGGCAGAATTCCTCTTACGCAATGATGATTTGTCATTATCAATCCGTCTGCCGATACAAAAGAAGCAGAGCATCCTTTACCAAAACGCAGCGCCGATTTTCTTACCTTCTCCAGCCATTCACCTGTAGGTCTGAAATTATACTCCTGTTCAAAGTAATCCAACGGCGGGTTTTCGAACGTCCACATTTTACCCATATCAAACTTCTGAGCTTTAACGGTATCGGGATTAAAACCGTAAAACTGCTGCGCAAAACTTACATTATAAATTGAAATTAAAATGTATATGGTAATTGAAATGATTAAATATTTTTTCATTTTTATATCCGCATTTTGATTTTAATAATTGAATGAATAAACATAAATAGTTATAATATGTTTTGCAAAAAGGGAAAATTAGATTATGAAACGAAACTCATACAAAATTAATAAAGCCGGTTCACTCGGCAATCTGAAATTAGTTGAAGAAGAACTCCCCGAACCCTCAACTAACGAGGTTACTGTTGAAGTTAAAGCTATCGGTTTTAACTTTGCCGATCTGTTTGCCATTCAGGGGTTGTACAGCGCTACGCCTAAAGGCAGCTTTATCCCGGGACTGGAATATTCCGGTATGATTATAAAAAAAGGAAAAGATGTAACCGGATTTGAATTAAATGAAAAAGTAATGGGCGTCATAAAATTCGGCGCCTATACAACACACCTGAACATCGACTATAGCTACATTCAAAAACTGCCGGGAGATTGGAGCTTTGAAGAAGGCGCTGCTTTTATAGTTCAATCGTTAACCGCTTATTACGCTTTGGTTGAAATGGGCAGCATAAAAGATAATTATACAGTGCTGATTCACAGCGCAGCAGGAGGAGTAGGCATTTATGCAAACCGGATTGCAAAAAAGTTTAATGCTTATACAATCGGTACCGTGGGGAACAGTTCAAAGATTGATTTCCTAAAAAAGGAGGGTTACAATGATGTAATTGTCAGAGATAAATATTTCAAGGAAAAGTTAAAGAAAACTTTAAACGGTAAAGATTTAAACATTGTATTAGAGTGTATAGGCGGGGAAATATTTAAAGACAGCTTCGATCTGCTTTCACCAAACGGAAGAATAATGATTTACGGCGGTGCGCAGTTTATGTCTCACTCATCAAGACCAAATTACTTAAAACTACTTTATCAATACTTAACAAGACCCAAAATCGATCCGCTCTCACTTTCCGACACAAACCGCTCGGTGATGGGATTCAACTTGATCTATTTGTGGGATAAACCTGAAGAGATGGAACGGATGCTGACAAATATCCTCGGCTTAAATCTTAAAACGCCTTATGTAGGAAGTACATTCCCTTTCGAAAAATTAACTGATGGGTTAAAACTTTTTCAGTCCGGTAAAACTATAGGCAAGGTTGTTGTTACAATTTAGTCTCTTTTGTTCATGAAAGTACGGTTTATAAAATTAAGATGAGAAAAATAGAAAGAGACCATTTTAATATTGGTTTTAAACCCAAATATAGTATTACATATCCATATACAATTTAAAAATCACATCTCTATCTTCCGGGAAGTGATTATTATTTATCCTGCGATATTAATGAATATGCAATAAATACAAGGCGTTACCGCTGTTATTAAACTTTTCATTAGCAACTCAGATTTAAAAATATTAAATGAATAATATTAATTGGCAGTTGTTAAATCAAATCAAATATGTTTTCAGGTATTTTCCCGTCCACGAACGTTCATTTTCGATGATCTCCTCCGGGGTACCGGTGGCAACTACTTCACCGCCCTTTTCACCTGCTTCGGGACCGAGATCAATTATATAATCCGCACATTTTATCACTTCAAGGTTATGCTCGATGATCACGACCGAGTTATCTCTTTCTATCAGCATATTGAAGCAGTTAAGCAGTTTGGAAATATCATCGAAGTGAAGTCCGGTTGTCGGCTCATCAAAAATAAAAAGTGTATGCTTACGATCGCGTGAAGATGCGAGATGAGCAGCAAGCTTAACTCTTTGCGCTTCACCGCCCGAAAGTGTGTTAGACGGCTGACCGAGTTTTATGTATCCCAATCCAACATCGGCAAGCACCTGAAGGTATCTCTCGATCTTATTATTCCCCTTAAAGAAGTTAAGCGCTTCGCTAACAGTCATATCCAGAACATCGACCAGATTTTTCCCACGATAAGTTATTTCACGGATTTCTTTTTTAAATCTCGTACCGCTGCAGTCGTCACAGGTTAAGTAAAGATCGGCGAGGAACTGCATTTCAACTTTTATGTAGCCGTCACCCGCACAGGTTTCGCATCTTCCGCCGGGAACATTGAATGAAAAATAACCCGGTTTGTATCCCCTTGCCCTCGACTGATGAGTGGATGCAAATAATTCTCTTATATGTTCGAATGCCTTTACATAGCTGATAGGATTAGAACGCGGAGATTTTCCGATAGGTGACTGATCGACGATTTCAATTTCATCAATATATTTAGAACCTTTTATATCGCTAAACTTACCGATGTGCGAAGGCGCCATACCAAAATATTTTGCAATGCCTGCGTAAAGCACATCGTGGATAAGCGTACTTTTACCCGAGCCGCTTACGCCCGTAACTACAACAAACTTGTTCAACGGTATATCAATTGAAATATTCTTTAGGTTGTTTTCCCTTGCGCCAATAATTTTAATTGTTTTCGTTTTTTCTATTCTTCTTTTTTTAGGAAGATGAATAACTGTTTTACCGGATAAATATTTCCCTGTCAATGATTTATCATTCTTTTTAATTTCATCATAGGTGCCTATGGCAACAAGCTTACCGCCTTCCAAACCGGCTTTCGGACCGAGATCGAATATCAGGTCTGCCTGCTGCATCATTTCAGGATCGTGTTCGACTACTAAAACAGTGTTGCCAATGTCGCGCAGATTTTTCAACAGCTTAATAAGCCGCATATTATCCCGCGGGTGAAGCCCGATAGTCGGTTCATCGAGCACATACAACGTACCTACCAAAGATGAGCCGAGCGAGGTAGCAAGATTTATTCTTTGTGTCTCCCCGCCGGATAGTGTGCTGCTCAAACGATCGAGGGTGAGATAACCGATACCTACGTTGTTCAAAAATGTAAGCCGCTTAATAATTTCCCGAAGAATTCTGTCTGCAATTTTTAATTCATACTCAGTCAGTTCAATACTGTTAAAAAATTGTAACGATTTTTCAATAGGGAGCTTTACCAAATCATAAATCGATTTATCATTAATTCTTACTTGCAGCGCCTCTCTGCGTAAACGGGAACCCTTACAGGCAGAGCAAAGTGTGTAACCCCTGTACCTGCTTAATAAAACCCGGATGTGCATTTTATAAGTTTTTGATTCAAGCTCTTCAAAAAACCCATCTATTCCCTTGTAGCTGCCGAACCCCGTTCTTATCAACTCTACCTGTCCCGGTGTTAAATTTTTAAACGGCACGTTCAGCGGAATACCGTAGTCTTTTGCATTCTGCACAAGCACACGCATGTTAGTGCTGTATTTTGCCGAACGAAACGGTGCAATTGCACCATCCATTATACTTAGATTTGTATCCGGCACAACGAGGTTCATATCGATCCCGATAGTCTTGCTGAATCCCTGGCATACAGGGCAGGCACCAAACGGATTATTGAACGAGAAGAATCTCGGCTCCGGCTCTTCGTATCTTATTCCGCAGCACTCATAAAACTTATTGAATTCTTTAACCTTACCGGTTTCGGCATCGATTAAGACCAACCTGTCTTCACCCTCTTTAAAAGTTACCTCAACCGAGTCGGATAACCTTTCTCTTACTTTGCCTTTGGCTACTTTGAATCTTTCGACAATTATATAAATACGTTTTTTGGTTTTAGGAAGGAAGTCTTCTTCATTCAAATTAAACAGACTGCCTTTAAAAAATATTCTAAAGAACCCGCGCTTCTTTATCAGTTCAATCTCTTCTTTTACCGTATGACCTTCATGTTCCAATAAAGGAAAGCTGAGATAAAATTTTGCGCCGTCTTTCTGTTCCTCCAGCCATTCCGCAACCGTGCCGGTCGTATCTTTCTTAACTTCCTTTCCGCACTCAAAGCAAATCGTCTTTCCGATTCGTGCCCAGAGTAATCTTAAATAATCGTAAACTTCGGTGGTTGTGCCCACTGTCGACCGGGGGTTACGCGAACCTTTTTTCTGCTCGATTGCAACCGCAGGACTGATCCCCTGAATGAAATCGACATCCGGCTTGTTCATTCTTTCTAAAAACTGCCGCGCATACGAAGAAAGACTTTCTACATATCTCCGCTGACCTTCAGCATAAATCGTATCGAAAACCAGCGATGACTTGCCGCTGCCGCTTACGCCTGTAAACACAATCAGCTTGTTCCTCGGTATCTCAAAATTTAAGTTTTTAAGATTGTGCTCGCGTGCGCCTTTAACTACTATCTTTTTAGAATTCTTATTTGGTTTACTTATAGTCATATAATATTAGTTTTAATCTTTTGGGGGATTGATAAAATCCGAACTTTAAATTTAATAATTTATATCTAAATGGAGGGTTAAAAATTTGGTAGTAAATCAAAATGAATTCTTTAAAAGATTTCAAATTTATTAAGGTTGCCGAAAAACTATAAAATATTTTGAGAGTAAAGAAAAGTGCTTTTTTAAGCTAATGAATTTAGTCTCAATTAAACTTAAAATTCAATTCGCGAAGCAAAGTAAATGTATTAATATATTTTACATTAAAAGCAACACAAACATTTGGGATTGGAATATTTTTCATTACGTTTTTATCTAACACTTCTTGAGTCTCAACAACAAAACCATTATACATTGCGTAAGATATAATCCAAGGGTCAGCATTTTCAACCCGGGCAAATTCATCTTTTGCAGCTTGATTAAATTGCGAATGTTTATATGCCCAATTTATCAATTTGCCATAATTATTTAAAACATCTGAATCATTTTTAGTGTTTACGAATGCGAAGGGAAAACTGTTTTTTACCCACCCTGCAAGATCATCGTTACCTTTAAGTATTTCATCATATACACGATCGATACTTTGTATTATACCGTTTTCTGCTGTATCAATTAAAAAATCCCAAAAAGCAGGAGCAATATCAAGAGAATAATAACGCCTGTGGGCTTCAATTAAGACATTGGAATAAATAACGTATTTTTGCGCAGAACCAGGCATAAATATTAATCAGTGCGAAATTTGTTTTCAAATTCTTGGAATGTTTTAGCCGTTAAACCGGTAAGTTTGTAGGCGTCTCTATAAAGCAAACTACCTTCTTTAGCAGCAGTAATTACTGCATTAGCAAATCGTCCTTCCAATTCTGAAGGGTTGATTATTGTAGTAATTTCCACCCCTCTTATCTTTATTCTTTTGGATGGGTATTTTATTTATGTATTTAGAATAAAATTCAATAAAGTCAGATTTGGAAATTAGTTTTAAATCAAGAGATCTTCGAGCCGCAACAAGTTCACTAACTTTAAAGGAACGAGCAATGGCTTGAAACGGATTGCCTGTTTCTCTAAAGTCATTCCATTTTTCTATTAAGAAATTTCCTGGAACAAGAAATTCTGCAGCGACTTTATCGCATAGAATTTCGGTTTCATCTTTTGCCGTCTGCAAATTACGGAGATCGGAAACAGCGCTGCTGCCAAGCCAAATGTGGGCAAGTTCATGTGCCAAAGTAAACATTTGTGCGGACTTAAAATCGGAACCATTGATAAACACGAATGGAGCATAATTATCAACAATTACGAATCCTCTAAATTCTTTGTAATTTAATTTGCGATGTGTATTATTTCCAACAACTCCGTTTCTTATTACATTTATTCCCGTTTCTTCTGTTTTTTCCATAAGAAATTTCAATGCCGTTTCCCAATTTGGCAGATTGCTTGTCCATTTATCGGTTAACTCAAGCTTGGTTCTAATCTCTTCGGCAATATCCTTATGATTATCATTCAAATTTTTGGAATAAACAAAAGGAAGCGGTTCAACTCCACTTTGAATAAGATATTCTCTTAACCATCCCTGGCGTTGTTCAATAATTTGTACCGTATTTATAAGTTCGGGACTAAAAGACGGGGATTGCTCACTATCCACTGACCTGAAAAAAGGGATAGATAAAGAAATAGTTGGGATTTCATCTAAAAAGAAATATCCGAATGGTACTCTCGTGGCTTTGGAAAATTTTTCTAATTGCCTTACAGTTGGGAAATCATCCTTATTAATCCATTTGTACAGTTTCGGAAATTTAACGGAAAGCGCACTACCTTGTCCGGAATAGTTAATAGGTCATTCAAATATTTTGGTATTTATGTCTGTTAGTTTTAACATCTATGCTATTTATTTAGCTTTTAATAATTTTAGAATAATGAATAAAATAATTATTTACTTTAGTTTTTTAAACTACTTTGTTTAAATTTTATTTGTACACTAATGGCAAGAGAAATTAGCCGCAAATTCACTAATTGTTTTCTACTCCCAATATCTCATCTTCCGTTAAACCGTAAATTATTAAACCATTATAATTGTCTGGTTCTCCAAAATTGCTTTATGTTTGCCCGAAGATTTTGCTTTTAGGTCGGGAGAATTTTATTTCTTTGCATTTGTCTCCAGCAATTTTAATTCATCAATCATTTCTTCAAGAAGTTTTATCTTTTCATCCAGTTCTTCGGTTTTTCTATCGACTTCCTTTTCGTAATTAGCTTCATCCCAATAACCCCGCTCTTCAAAGTAACTTTTAAACAGCCAATTATGTTTAAGAGCTTCCATGTTTTCGTTCAGTCTAACCGTTGCCGTTTTAGCTTCATCCGTTATTTCTTTCAGATTATTTATGATGGCGGCAACTGTCGTATCCTCGGGACTTCCTTCAGCGATTAGAGCACCGATCACCCCTTTACCCTGTTTTATATTTGATATAAGAGTATCAACACTGCCGACAGCATTGTTTACTTTACCGACTATATCATTCAAACCATATCCCATCTCTTTAAATATCCCGACAACATTTCTCAAATCATAAGTAATAGAATCCAGACTGGTGCTTGCCGATTTTGTAATTTCAGTAGTTGCATAATATAATTCTTCATCATTTAACAACTTGCCTAATGTTCCTTTGCCATTATTAATTTTACTAACGATATCCGCTAAATTTTTAGTCATCTCTTTGGTATAAGCCATAATACCCTCTGTTTCTTCAATTACATCGGCAAAACTGACGGGTTCTTTTGCAAGTATTGCTCCCCCGTCTTCTACATGTTCGGCTTTACTTTCTTTTACATACAAAGCAATAAATTTATAACCAACCAGTCCCTCCGTTTCAATTCCTGCTTCGGTATCTTTCCTGATGAATTTTTTAACATCGGAAACCAGGCGCATTGTAACTTCTATGGTGCTGGCTCTTTCACCAATAATTCTTATATTCTTAACAGCACCCACATCCACACCGCTTAATCTAACCGGCGCGCCGTTCCTTAAACCTTCAATATTCTGAAAATATGCTTTGACTGTGAAAGTAGACCGGAACAATGCTTCCTTGTTGCCAAGCATAAAAATTCCGATTATGAGCAAAGTGCTGCCGAGAAAAATAAATATACCAAGCTTTGCACCGCTTAAATTCTTAAACATTAATCTCTCCCGTTTTTATTTATTACTTCATCACTAAAGAAGTCTTTTAAAAATGGATCTTCATCAGCTAAAAGCTGCTTTATTGTTCCTTCCTTAATAATATGTCCATCCTTTAAAACGATTGCACAGTCGGCAATAATTTTTGCGCAAAGAAGATCGTGAGTAACAACAATCGATGTCATATTAAATGCCTTTTGCAAGCTTAAAATTAATGTACTTATCTCTTTAGATGTAATAGGATCGAGACCGGTAGTCGGTTCATCGTATAGCATAAGCTTGGGTTCGGTAATTATCGATCTTGCAAGCCCAACTCTTTTCCTCATCCCGCCGGATAGTTCAGCAGGCATTTTATCAATTGCTTCAATAAGATCTACGGCTTCTAATACTTTGTGCACTCTGCTGTCAATTTCACTTTTGTCAAAATCGAAATTTCGTATTAAAGGAAACTCGAGATTCTCCCGCACACTCATTGAATCGTACAGAGCGGAGCTTTGAAATAAAAATCCGATATCTTTCCGTAAATCGTTTAGCTCCTCACGATTCAGACTAAGTACATCCTTATCTCTAATAAAAATCTCACCGGCATCGGGTTCTATTAATCTTATTAAACATTTTAGAAGAACACTTTTCCCGGTTCCGCTTCTTCCGAATACGATCATATTTTGCCCGTATTCCACATTTAGCGAAATGCCGTTCAAAACAACAAGATCGTCAAAGGATTTGTGCAAATTCCGTATTTTTACCATCTCATCTGACATTTGGCCATAACCACAAAGTTAATTTAACCAACACCATATCAAAAATAAGAATTAAAAGAGATGCAACAACAACTGAGGTGGTTGAAGCTTTACCAACTCCCTCAGTACCATTCTTTGCGTTATAACCCATATAAGCACCAACAATTCCAACAATAAATCCGAAGACAAATGTTTTAAGTACACCTGGTATAGCATCGGCAAACCCGACTGCAAAGATGATCCTTCCCGTAAAATATTCCCATGTCATATTTTGTACAAGTACTACCGCAATGTAACTACCGATCAATGAAATAAAGATAACATAAACCGTAAGAATAGGAAGAATCATTGTTGTAGCAAAAACCCTGGTTACAACCAGAAACCTGTATGGATTAACACCGGAGACTTCCATCGCATCAATTTGCTCGGTAACGCGCATCGAACCAAGCTCGGCGCCAATACCAGAGCTAACTCTACCCGCAAAGATGAGGGCGGTAATTACCGGGACAAGTTCACGGATAAGAGCAATGCTTACCGAACCCGGCAGGAATGCATCGGCACCGAATCG
>BDSV01000209.1 GCA_002898075.1 bacterium BMS3Abin03 | reverse complement strand
TGTTGAGCTAAAATTTCCCACACATAATGCTCTTTGTTGATAAAACAAATTATGCTTTTCAGATGTTTTTGTCAAGAAGAAATAAAATTTTACTTTTTTAACTTGAGTTGTTGGTTAGTCCAACTTTGAACTATCTCCCGGCAGAGTTTATCCTAATTCTTTTCATCGGGGTTTAGAGACGAATACTTTTTAATTTTATAATAAGTGAACAGATATGAATTAAATCAACCGTATGCCGGTTTCCATTATTTCCTTTGCTAATGGATTCTCTTCAGAAAAATCTTTGGGGTTAAAAGGAAGGATTTCTATACTTGAACTGACTGAGAGGGTAATAGCCCTTATTTTATCTCTGTCCTTAATTCTTATACCCTCAAAATCATCTGATACAATAGCAATATCAATATCACTCCACTCATCATTGTTGCCTTTTGCATAACTGCCAAATAAGTACGCATTCTTAAGAGAGAAATTATTTTCTTTTAATAATCTTAAATATTTTTTAATAATCAAATTTATTTTATCCGGGATTTTAACCATTGGTTAAGCTCTTTTATACGATTAATGTTTTCTTCTGCAAATTCTTTTGTACATAATTTATAAAACTCATTTTTATATTCAGGATATCTAACTTCAATATTGAAATCATTTATCCTATCAAGTAAAATTCTCTTGTTTTCATCAAGTTCAATTTTAGATATCTCTGCTAATCTAACCAGGTTATGAAGTTTAGGTGGTATCTTGTTAGCATTATTTTTTACAAAAAGCGCTTTTAATAATTTTTCTAAAACCAGATGACCAATGAAAAGTGACCAATCATAAATACCGGATGAATATAGTTTATCCATTGTTTGCAGATCGTGTTCGGAACTTTCAACCCAATATTTTATGTGTTCTTCTTGTGTCATATCTATGATTTTCTATTACTGATTTTAAAAATACTGAAAATTTTCAAATATTACCTGTCATTTCGTGTAGTAACTTAATGGCATCTAAATTAAATTGCTGCTGCACATAGCTACAAAGCTTTAGTTTCTCAACCCAAAAAACATAACAGAACTTGCATAAATTTTTCTGCACTATTAAACAAGTTGTAACAATGATTAATTAATTGCTCAAGTTGACCGTTTGTTTTAGGAAACCATTAAAACGGTTAAAAAAAAATTTTATTCCCTGTCTATTTACTCACAGTTGAAACTGTGGGCTGCTTTAAATTTATTTTCGCACAAACTCTTACTTAATGTCTTCATCTAAAAGTAATTGTTTAAAATTTCTAATAGTTAACTGAAGTTACGCAAAATCATAAAGACAGCATGTCATGCCCGCGAAAGCGGGCATCCACTATGCAAAAATAAATGAAGAAATAGATTCCCACTTTCCCCGATAAATCGGGACAGGCAGTGGGAATGACAAATAAGGACCTTTTTTATGTTAAAATGCTTCTTTGCGTAACTTCAGTAGTTAAAATAATTATTTTATTTTTTATAACACGATAGATAATTCTATATCTACCAAAAAATACTTCCCGGACTTCTTCACGGTTTACTTCGGGAACTTTTCTTCCCCTTTGTGGATATTCGGTTAAGGATTCAATTTTTTCAAAAATTTTATCTAAAAATATTTTAGCCGCAGAGTCATTATCATTTGAAATATATTCGTAGATTTCTTCAAGTCTTTCAACGGATAGTGGAGACCAAATAATTTTCACAACTAAGCTCTCTTGGCAAACATTCTTTTTACTTTGGTATGAGAAATTCCTTTTCCTGAGCTAATTTGTTCTTCAGCCAATTTAATGTCTTCAAGAACTTCAATCTTATCAATCATAGATTGGTATTCGGCAACATCTAATAAAACTGCAGAACTTTTACCATTTTGTGTAATAATCAACGGTCTTTTAGTTTTCTTAACTTTATTAAAGTAATATGCTATTTCTGAACGAAAAACTGATAATGGTTGAATGTCTTGATCTAAATTAATTCTGTGCATAATAACTCCATGTAATTTTGTACAAATAAAAGTACAAAATTTAGTACACTAATACAATAACTAAAAAACTTTAATGAATTTTATCCGGGTGAGAGCAAAAAAATAAAATAACTTGCTACAAAGTTAAACTCATTCCGTCGAGTCGGGATTCGTTGTGACAAGCATGTGTTCTGCCATAAACACTTAATCCCGGAATGATGTTTTCAGGAATGAATTTTAAACACTGCATCTCCCGTTAATTTTTTAACATCCCAGTTAAACTGAATCGAGTGGCTTTCTTTTCGAACATCACAATCGTCATATCCGCAGAACTTGCATAGCTCGGGTCTGCAATAATCGAAGTGGATTTTTATTTGTGGATTAGGAAATTTCTCTCTCAACTTTTCATCTATTTCTTTATCTTCAGTGTGGGTTTGCTGAATGTTAAAATAAAAAGGTAGTATCAGATGAAAATCCATAAAGATTTGATTTCCCGATTTCCAATAGCGCAGTTCGTGTAAATCGATCCAATAATCTTTTTTAAAAAGTATGAGAGTATCTGCAATATCTTTAAGTATTTTCGGATCGGTTTCAAGCATCAATCCGCCTATCGATACTCTGATGAGTTTATAACCAGTAGTTAAAATATTTAAAGCAACAAAAATTGCAATCATCGGATCTAAAATATTTATTTCTGTTATTATAACTAAAATTATCCCTATCATCACCCCAAAGCTTGTGTAAGAATCTGTAAGTATATGTTTCCCGTCAGCGATCAGGGGAAGGGAATCGGTTCGTTTGCCAGTTTTTATAAGATATAATCCTAAGAGTAAATTTATTCCACCTGCTGCAGCAATAATAATAATTCCTGTGCTAAGACTTTTTAACTCCGGTCCTTTTAATATATCGTAAATAGCTTGATAGATAATTACAATTGCTGCTAAAAAGATAAGCATCCCTTCAATCCCGGCTGAGAAATACTCGATGTTTCCGTGTCCGTATAAGTGAGATTCATCGGCAGGTTTAGAACTTAGGATAATACTGAACAACGCCATCGATGTTGCAAAAATGTTCACTACTGATTCTGAAGCATCGGAGAAAATTGCAGATGAGCCGGTAATAAAATATGCAACAAACTTTGCAATGAGCAAAAGCACCCCGATTAATAGTGAAGCTTGTGCTGCTCTTTTATTCGTTTGCGTAGTATTTTCAATTTTCATTAAGGACTACCTGTCAACTTGAGTAAATTAAAAAGTCGGTTATTAAGTTACTTAAGACTTAAGAGTCTGTTGCAGAACTATTTTTTGTCACTCTGAAGGCAGTGAAGAGTCTCAAATTTTGTGAAGTTGAGATTCTTCATTCCGCTATGCTTCATTCAGAATGACAATTCAGAATTGCGCAACACAGACTTAAGTCGTGGGTTACTGAAACAAAAAAATGTTTTAATAACACCGCTTTAATTGTTTATCAAAACGACCTTGCAACTTGAGTTAATTTATTTGCTGCTTTTATTAGTACATCATCTTTTTTAGCAAAACAAATTCTTATTATATATTCGGAGCTGCCGTTTGAATAAAAAGGTGAAACAGGAATGACGGCTATTCCTTTTTCTTTCGTTAAATATTCAGCAAAATCTTTGTCATTCATTTCTGTTACTTCTGAATAATTCATCAACTGAAAGTAAGTACCTTTGCAAGGTAATAATTTAAATTTCGAATTTTTGATTTGATTACGAAACAGATCACGTTTCTTCTGGTAAAAATCACTCAGTTGTAAATAATGTTTTTCATTCTTCAGATAATCAGCGTAAGCATATTGAATTGGTGTGTTAGCTGAAAACACAACGAACTGGTGCATCTTTCTAAATTCAGAAGTCAGGTTTTCAGGTGCAGCACAGTAGCCCATCTTCCATCCTGTTGTGTGAAAAGTTTTCCCGAAAGATGAAATAACGAACGATCTTTTAGCCAATTCATCCGATTCGGAAAAACTGAAATGTATCTGTTCATCAAATACAATGTGCTCGTACACTTCATCACTAATGATTAAAATATTTGTGTCCTTTACAATTGCTTCGAGCTGCCGGATATCGTTTTTAGTTATTAAGCTGCCTGTAGGATTGTGAGGCGAGTTGAATATCATAAGTTTAGTTTTACCGGTTATACTTTTTCGCACGGTTTCCCAATTGTATGAATAATCTTTTGGGTTCAGGGAAACAAATACAGGGATGCCGCCGTTTGATTTTACTCCCGGCACGTAGGAATCGTAAGCAGGTTCAATAATAATTACTTCATTGCCCGGCTGAACTACCGTTGTAATTGCGGTATATATTGCTTGTGTTGCTCCGGCAGTTACTGTAATTTCTTTGTTTTCGTCGTATTTTCGGCTGTGTAATTTCTCGATCTTCCCGGAAATCTCTCTGCGGAGCACAGGAACACCAGCCATTGGAGCATACTGGTTAAATCCCTTTTCCTGATAATAAGATACTAATTTAAGCAGTTCTTCATTGCAGTTAAAATCAGGGAAGCCCTGGGCGAGATTAATGGCTTTGTAATCTAATGCCATTTGAGACATTACGGAGAAAATACTCGTACCGATTTCGGGTAATTTTGATTCGATTACTATTTTATTATCTGACCGGTTCAGGATTCACCTCAAAAAATTCTTACTACAAAATTAAAAAACCTGCAGCTAATTAATTGTAAATTCGGGATCATTGGGTCTAATATCATCGTATAGGCGCTGCAATTCTCTAAAGGCATATTGGCTGCCTCGCTGCGCTGCATACCGGTAGTACTTTACCGCCTCTGCTGTGGATGGATAAATGCCGATTCCGTTTTCATTACAATAAGCGAGTGTTACTTCTGCAAGCAGTGAACCGTTATCAGAAGCATTTAGAAGCTGCCGGTAAGCATTTGCCCTGTCTAAAGAAGGATCTTTGCTATAAATTGAAGCTGAAATTAATCTAACCTTAGCTTCCGTACTTCCGAGAGAAACTGCCCGTTCCCAGATTTTTAATCCTTCATTCATATCGCGGTCTATAAATCGCCCGGTATAATAATTTAATCCTAATTCAACCATTGCAGGAATATAATTTTCATTCGAAGCATCTTCGAGTATATTCATAGCATCGCTAATTGCAATCCTGTTATCATAATTTGCAGAACTTAAACCGTACCAAACAAACTTTGCTTCGGGACTGCCGTAATCGACTGCTTTCTGAAGTTTTTCTAAGAAACCTAGCGACCTGGTTAACTTCCAGAGAAGGAACGGACCTTTTGGTGAATCAATTCTTTGTGCCCTGAAGTAATAAGAAGCTGCTTTTATCTTATTTTCTTTAAAGTAAATGCCTTTTTCGTACATTCTGCCTATAATACTCTGTGCTTCGGGGCTTCCGTTCTCTGCAAGCTCTACAAGTAAAACAATGCTTTGCATGGGAAAGTCTGTGAGATATTTTAGAGAATCGATGTTCAATTTTTCAACTACGCTGTCGGCTGCGCTGTATCGAAGATCAACTATTAGCATACTATCAGAAATTGTTTTTATTGTATCTCTTTGTATGTTAAAATCGATATAAACTAACCCGGCTGGTGAAGTTAAATTGAGGTTATTGTCTTTTCCCCTGTCTTCTTTAGATAATTGACCTTCGATTACCCGGGTTATCGAATCGACAACCGATTGCTGTATCTCCGGTTCAATTTTCTTTACAACATCTTCCGCTTCTTTATAATCACCTTCAGCGGATTTTTTAATCCAGTAGTACGCATAATTAAAATCCCGTTTTAGTAAAAGGTTATCGGTGTACAAAATACCTACGATATACTGTGCCTGAACCATGCCAGCTTTAGCCGCCCCTAAAAAATATTTAAACGCAGAAAAAGGATTCCACTCAACTCCCCAGCCGTTAAAAAGCAGAATTCCGTAATTGTACATTGCAGAAGGCAAGTGCTGGTTGGCTGCCTGCTTTAGCCAGTAAACTGCCCTGTTGGTATCGACAGCTATCCCCTCGCCTAAAAGATAGCGTAAACCCAATTCGTGTTGTGCGAGGGCATCTCCGCCGTTCGCTTCCTGAATTAATTTAAACTGCTGCCATATCTGGTACCCAAGATCGGGGCGGTAGAAATAGGGGAATTTTCGATACGGACGATTGTTCTTGAACGCTAAACTTTTGCTTGTATCCTGAGCCGCAGCAGTTTGATAAAGAGCGAGTGAAAAGAATATAATTCCTAATAATTTTACTATTGTATTCAAAATGATTCTTAGTATTTCGAAATTTACAGAGAATTCTTAACTGAGATATTTGATATATAATCTGTTTGAAATATCTATAATTAAACATGAGTTCGATCTAAAAAGCCGGTATTCTTGATTGTCATTCCTCCCGATTTATCGGGGAAAGTGGGAATTCATTAAAAATTAAGTTTTTTTTGATCTTTGTTTCCACTGTGATTACATTTTTAAATGTGGACTCATCTATAATTAAACATTAAATATAATATTTATTTTAGAAAAGAATGGAGGCAAATATCTTACCTAAAGCAGTGCCGGAGCTATCGGATTTCCGTGATACGATTAGTGATGCTGAATTTTCAAATAAAAAATAATTACTTACTCTTTTTGAAATATTTTTTCATCGGTTTGAAGTAATTCTTTTTCCAGCCCTTTTCATAATCGCTCGCCTGTCCTTTTGGAAGCCGTGTGTGGATAAGTGTTATTCTCGTACCGTTATTCACTTTTTCAAACAGTATTTCCAATCTTGAATCAGGACTGCTTTTAGGAAAATCTGTAGTGCGCCAGGATTGCACAATCCTGCCGTAAGGTTGAAGCGATATAATTCTTCCAGTGATATAGCCGTTGCCGGCAGAAAATTTCAAACCCACAACAGGTTTAATGTTTGATTTACTTCCGGTGAATTCGCTATGTTCTTCACTGTCGAGCCATGCATCGAAAAGCCTTTTCGCGCTGACCGGGAAAATTTCGGATATTCTTATTTCTTCTATCATTAAAATCTCTTTATTGAAAATAAGAATAATAAAAAACTCAACTAATGGCAATTGATTATTGAAGAAAATTTTAACCGGATTTTAGGCAGGGTAAAATAGCTGATGAATTGGTCAATTAATTTTAGTAGTGGGTATGTTATTAAGTTTGATTATTTGTACGCTAAATTAATGATTCAAATTGTATCTAACTAAATCTTATTCTATATTTGATAGCAAAAAAATTTATGGCTCGAAGAAAAAAAGTTAAGTATATTTTCATTACAGGCGGTGTTGTTTCCTCTTTGGGAAAGGGGATAACTGCCTCTTCTTTAGGATTATTACTTAAACAGCGTGGTTATAAAGTTACCATCCAAAAATTTGATCCCTATATTAATGTAGATCCCGGAACTATGAGCCCGTTCCAGCACGGAGAAGTATATGTTACCGATGACGGCGCGGAGACCGACTTGGACCTCGGTCATTACGAACGCTTCCTCGATGTAAATATGACACATGCTAATAATTCTACTACAGGACAAATCTATTACGAAGTGATTACAAAGGAAAGACGCGGTGATTATCTCGGTGCAACTGTTCAGGTTATTCCGCACATTACCGATGAAATTAAAAGACGACTTGTAAGATTAAGCCAGCTCGGCGAGTATGATATAATTATTACTGAGTTCGGCGGTACCATTGGTGATATTGAAGGGCTGCCGTTTATTGAAGCGATGAGACAGCATATGCTCGACTATGGAAGGGCAAACAGTATTAGTCTTCACGTAACGCTTGTGCCGTATATTGCTTCGGCTAAGGAGGTAAAAACAAAACCTACACAGCACAGCGTTAAAAACCTGCTGGAACTTGGAATTCAGCCCGATGTGTTGATCTGCCGTTCTGAGAAGAAATTGGCGAAAGATATAAAGGATAAAATAGCATTGTTTTGTAATGTCGATTACAAAGCTGTTATTTCTGCTTACGACTGTTCATCTATTTATGAAGTTCCTCTTGTTTTTCATAAAGAAAAACTCGATTTGTTAGTTTTAAAACGTCTCCATCTTCCGGAAAGAAAAATTAAGTTAGATGGATGGAATGCTTTTGTTGAAGGCGTTAAGAACCCAGGGAAAACCGTTGAGATAGCCGTAGTAGGCAAATATATAAATCATCTTGATGCGTATAAAAGTATTTTAGAATCATTTGTACATGCCGGAGCAGAGAACAATGCAAAAGTTGTTATTAAACCGGTTAATGCGGAAGAATGTGAAACAGAAGCCCCCGGAAAATTATTTGAGGGCGTATCCGGCATTTTAGTTCCCGGCGGTTTTGGTGAACGCGGAATAGAAGGTAAAATTTTAGCCGTAAAGTATGCCCGCGAAAATAATATTCCGTTCTTAGGTATATGCCTCGGTCTTCAATGTGCGGTAATTGAATTTGCCCGCAATGTGTGCGGATTGAAAACAGCAAACAGTTCAGAATTTAAAAAAACAAAAACCAGCGTTATAGATTTAATGCCCGATCAGAAAAACATAAAGTACAAGGGCGCAACGATGAGATTAGGAGCTTACCCCTGCACCATTGCCGAAGGAACCAAAGCGATGGAAGCTTATAAAAAAAATTATATATCCGAACGCCACCGGCATCGTTACGAAGTTAACAACAGGTTTAGAAAAATATTAATTGAAAACGGTTTAGTGCTGAGCGGATTATCACCGGATAGGGAATTGGTTGAAATGGTTGAGATTCCGGATCACAGTTGGTTTGTTGCCTGTCAGTTTCACCCCGAACTGAAATCCCGCGCTACACATGCCCATCCTTTATTCAGGGAATTTGTAAGGGCATCTATTAAATACGGTGAAGACCGAAAAGTAAATTCAAAGTAATCAAATTTTCAAATAAATAGTTCTTATCATCAATGGAATTCCGGGAAAAAATAGTGTTTCAAATTTTCTTTACTTTTATAATAGTAACAGCAGCTTCATTATCAGTGTTTCCGCAGAATATTTTAACCGATAGCCGTTTAGAGAAAAAAATATTGAAAGGGCTGGATGAAACATTTAAGTTTAATTTTGATAAAAGCGAAAAAATATTTGACGAGATTATCCGTAAATACCCTGATAGCCCGGTGGGATATCATTTTAAGTCCATTCCGTATCTCTGGAGATATTTAGATAATAAGAACGATTCCGATCTAGTAAAATTCAACTCTTTGTCCGATTCGGTGTTACTTAAAACAGTTATAAGCAGTGATAATGCAGTTAACAATCCGTTTAATTTTTATATACTCGGTTCAACTTATTCATTACGGGCAATGGCTTCGGCAAGCGAAGAAAGTTACCTCGATGTGGTTTGGTCAACAAAAAAATCTTATTCTTACATGAACGAAGTTCTGGCAATTGACAGTACATTTTACGATGCATATCTCGGTTTAGGGCTATATAATTTTATGGTTGCACAAACGCCCGCAGCATTAAGATGGGCAATGAACATCGCCGGCATTAGCGGTGATGCAGATACGGGAATGGAGTATCTTCGCCTTGCAGTTGAAAATGGAAAATATTCAGACGTAGAAGCAAAGTATTATTTATCACAGATTTTAATTGAATTTTACCTGGGGTATGAAGAAGCCGATCAAATACTTACAGGTTTAAACAAAAAGTATCCTAAGAATTTGCTGTTCAAATATTCGCTCGGACTTCTACAATTGAAAATGAAAAACCTTGATGAAGCAGAAAAAACATTTAAGTATGTTATTAATAGTAATGACAGTTCATTTATTCAGCTTATTGCTTACTCTAATTTTTCTTTGGGAAATCTTCATTATTATAAAAATGAGTTCGACACCGCTAAATATTTTTATGGGAATTTTTTCACTAATTCTTCCGATAATTATTTTCACGGTATAGCAGCTTTACGATTGGGTTTGTGCTATGCTTTTACCGGAGATTCATTAACTGCAGTAGAATATTTTAAACTTACCGATGAAGGCAACTCCGATATTGATGAAGACCGTTATGCTGCTGTAAAAGGTGAGGAGTTTGATGACAACTATCCGGATTCTTTAACTCTTAAAACAATTTTAATCAGGAATTTAATTAATGCCGGTAACTACGCCGCAGCTTCAGATTCATTAATGGTTTTAAAGAATGAATTAGAACCTGAAGAAAAGATTACCGGAGAAATAAATCTAATGCTTAGTGATGTGGCATTTCAGATTGACAGTTTAACCAAATCTTTCGATTATGCTCTTTCGGTAATAGAGCAGGAGGAAACAGAAGACTGGTTGAAGCCGTTTGCTTATTATTATGCCGCCCGCGCAAGTTTTAACCTGGGAAATATTAATGAAGCGGAAGAGTTTATTAGTGAAGCCGAAGATTTTAACGATTATTTTTATGAAAATGAACTGAATAATTTTCTGAACGCCCTCTCTTACAAGATAAAAACGAGTAAGTAAGAGCATGCATAAGCGGTAGAATATTGCACTGCTGTCCAAATTATTTTTTTGGCTGAATATATATTTTTCATTTAATTTTAATTTAAACTTTTAACCAATTCAATAAACCCAACCTCCTGTCCCCTTCCTCTTTGAAAGGGAAGGGTGAATTAAAGAGGGATGAGTTTTTCTCATAGCTGTAGTAATTATTTGTACTTGTAATCCATTTTAATTTTTGTCTTGTTTGTATATCAATAACTTATTTTGTATAACTATAGAATATTGATTAATTAAGACTCTTTAAGTAGGTTTGTAAAACTAAATTTGTGTTAAAGTGTTAAAGCTTGCTGTCTTTGTTTCGGGTAGAGGTTCTAATCTAAAAGCGATATTAAATTCCCCAAATCTCAAAGAACTGATCGACGTAAAAGCAGTCATCAGCAACAAAATTGATTGTCCGGCATTTAAAATTGCAAGGGAATATTCGATCGGGACTTATTGTTTAGGAAAAGATGATAACTGTATCGCGTATAATGAACTTTCTAACTTTTTAGTATCCCTTGAAATTGATCTTGTAGTGTTAGCCGGATTTCTAAAGATGATTCCTTCAGATATGGTTAGAACATTCAAAAACAGGATAATCAACATTCACCCGGCTTTGCTCCCGTCGTTTGGCGGGGAAGGAATGTACGGGATGAATGTACATAAAGCTGTATTCAATTCTTCGGCACAGGTTTCGGGTGCGTCGGTTCATTTTGTTGATGAGAGTTATGATACCGGCAAAATCATTGCTCAAAAATGTGTGGATATTTCAGATGTAGAAACACCTGAAGAAATTGCCGGAAGAGTTTTGATTGTAGAACACAAGCTGCTGCCTTATGTGCTTGAAAAGTTTGCACGTAACAAAATTATAATCGGAAAAAACAGAATAAGAATAATTAACTAATCATTTTTATAATCAGTAAAACGGACATTAAAGTTGGAGAAGTTTGCGCTATTAAGTGTCTCTGATAAATCGAATATTGTAGAATTAGCCGGTAAGTTATCAGAAAAAAAATATAAGCTTATTGCAACCGGAAAAACAGCCGCTGCGCTTAAAAATGCAGGGATACGGGTTACCGAAATTTCCGAACTGACAAATTTTCCTGAAATTTTCGATGGCAGGGTTAAAACTCTGCATCCTAAAATAATTGGCGGAATTCTTTTCAGAAGGGATAAAAGGGCTGATATTAAAGAAGCCAAAGAAAATGATATCTATCCGATTGATATAGTTTGTGTTAATCTTTATCCATTCATAAACGTAACACATAATCAGGATGTTGATTTAGATACAGCGGTAGAAAATATTGACATCGGCGGACCAAGTTTGATAAGAGCCGCCGCAAAGAATTTTAAATATGTATCTGTACTCACTTCACCCGGGCAATATAAATCTTTTATCAATGAATTTGCGGCTGGAGAAATTTCAATTGAAACCCGGAAAAAATTATCTGTTGCTGCCTTTGCACATACTGCCGAATATGATGCATACATTGCAAACTACTTTGAGAAAAGATTTAACCTGGAACCTTCATCGCTCCGGCTAAATTTTTCGCTATACAAATCTTTGAGGTATGGTGAAAATCCGCATCAGCGTGCTGATATTTACGGCAGCTTCGGTAATTACTTCGAAGTATTGCATGGTAAAGAACTTTCCTACAATAATATTTTAGATTTGGTATCGGCGGTGGAATTAGTTGAAGACCTCGGCAGCAATTCCTGTGCGATTATTAAACATACTAATCCGGCTGGTGCGGCTATTGGCATTAACAGCTTTGATGCTTACACAAAAGCATTAAAGTGCGATCCTGTTTCGGCATTTGGCGGGATTGTTGCTGTACCGGAAATTGTAAACGAAGAGCTTGCCGAAAAGTTAAATGAAATTTTTCTTGAAGTAATTTGCGCTCCCGGTTACAGCGATGAAGCATTAACTATATTGAGAAGAAAGAAAAACAGAAGACTGATTAAACAATTAAAATCCGTCTCGGAAGAAACAATGCAGTATAAATCGATTCCCGGCGGAATTATTAAGCAGGATGCGGACAGAATTGACCTCGACAGGAAGAAAATTTTTATTCCGACAAACAGGAAACCGGATGATAATGAGTTGGAAGATTTGTATTTTGCCTGGAAGGTAGCAAAACATACTAAATCGAATGCAATTGTGTTTGTAAAAGATAAAGCTACACTCGGTGTTGGGGCTGGACAGATGTCGAGACTGGACTCTGTGAAGGTTGCATTTATGAAAGCGAAAGAACATGGTTTAAACCTTAAAGAATCTGTTGCTGCTTCCGATGCATTTTTTCCGTTTGCAGATGGTTTAATTGAAATTATTAAATGTGGTGCTACTTCAGTAATTCAACCCGGCGGTTCCGTTAGAGATCAGGAAGTAATTGACGCGGCGAACGAGCATAAAATATCTATGCTTTTTACCGGTATAAGACATTTTAAACATTAAGAGGAATAATGGGAATTTTTAATTTCTTTGCTACTGATATAGCCATTGATCTTGGAACGGCAAATACTCTTATTTATATCAAAGGAAAAGGTGTCGTATTAAATGAACCTTCTATTGTTGCCTTCGATAAAAATTCGAAAAGAATAATTGCGTTAGGCAACAAAGCAAAGGAGATGCAGGGAAGGGAACATAAAGAAATTCGTGTTACCCGCCCGATGCGCGATGGTGTGATAGCTGACTTTGAAATTGCAGAAGGTATGATCCGTGCTTTTATTAAAAGAGTTAGAGCCGGTGTTATAAACAGCAGAAGAGTTGTTGTAGCCGTACCGAGCGGTGTAACTGAAGTTGAGAAAAGAGCCGTAAGAGACAGTGCAGAACATGCCGGCGCCAAAGAAGTTCATCTTATTGCAGAGCCGATGGCTGCTGCTATCGGTATAGGTATTGATGTTGATGCGGCTGTTGGAAATATGATTATAGATATTGGCGGCGGTACTACAGAAATAGCTGTTATTGCCCTGTCGGGAATTGTTAATGAAGAGTCTATCCGTATTGCCGGTGATGAAATGAATTATGCAATTATGCAGTTCTTCAAAAGGAATCATAATATTCTTATTGGTGAAAGAACAGCCGAAGCCATTAAATGTGAAGTCGGCTCCGCTGTTCCGCTTAAAGAAGAGATTACAATTGCTGTAAAAGGCAGAGACCTTGTAGGTGGTATTCCAAAAACTACCGAAGTCAGCTCGGTTGAAATAAGAGAAGCGCTAAATGAATCTATCGTTCAGATAGTTGATGCCGTGCGTCAAACACTCGAACGAACTCCGCCGGAACTGTCGGCTGATATTTTAGACCGTGGGGTTATGCTTACAGGCGGCGGTGCACTTTTAAAAGGGCTAGACGAAAGAATAAGAATGGAAACTAACCTGCCCGTTCATGTTTCCGAAGATCCGCTGACTGCCGTTGTTAGGGGAACCGGTAAAGTAATTGAGAATCTTAACGATTATTCAAAGGTACTTATTCGTAACAGAAGATATTGATGATAAGATTATTTACCAAAGTATGGAATAATTTTAAAGAATACATTGTATTAGTAATTCTTGTCCTCGCCAGCTTAATTATCCTTTCTCAAAATAAATCTTTACAGGTTCAAAAAGTAAGAGCCATTGCTTTCGGCAGCTTTGCTACTATAACCTCTTTAATATCTGATGCCTTTAGTGTAACCGATTTAAAAAGAGAAAACGAAGAATTACGGAAAATTAACACCGAACTCATGTTGCAAATTAGTAAGCTTCGGAATTACGGTATTGTTAACAGTGAGCTGAAAGATCTTTTAGGATTTAAAGACACTATAAATCTTCCTTTAATTCCTGCTACTGTTATTTCCAGATCGCTGTCTATGACGCAGAATATGATAACACTAAATGTCGGAAGCAAGGATAGTGTGCTGCCCGGGATGCCTGTTATTAACGACCGCGGGTTTATCGGGTTAGTCCACTCCACATCTGAAGATTTTTCCATTGCCCGAACTTTGCAGAATGTAGATCTTAAGTTAACGGTGATGGATGAAAGAAGCAGGATAAACGGAATAATGAAATGGACGGGCGAAGAGCTTATAGTTGTTAACATACCCAATACCTTTGATATAAAAACCGGCGACAGAATAGTAACCTCGGAGCTTAGTTCAATCGTACCGGTGCCTATTCCCATAGGAGTGGTTGACGAGTTTAGAAAAAATGAGACGGGAATTTTCAGCTATGTGAGGGTAAAGCCGTTTATTGATTTAATTTCCATTGAAAATGTGTTTATCCTTGCTGATGTTAAGAGTAAACAAAAAGAAAACCTAG
This sequence comes from bacterium BMS3Abin03, assembly GCA_002898075.1. Classification (GTDB taxonomy): domain Bacteria; phylum Bacteroidota; class Ignavibacteria; order Ignavibacteriales; family Ignavibacteriaceae; genus BMS3ABIN03. The sequence continues at coordinate 30,970 of BDSV01000209.1, read as the reverse complement.
AACTCAATTTTTACAAACGGAAATAAGATGAAATTCTTTTACATCTCCCCCTTCCTTGTTTTTTTCTTTGTTCTGCTTATACAGGTTACAATAGTTCCGCTTATATCAATCGCGGGGATTGTTCCGGATATAATTTTAGTTACACTTGTTTATTACTCAATATCGAGGGGACAGTTATACGGTACCGTATTAGGAGCGTTTTACGGATTATCAGGTGACCTGATAACAGGCAGTTTACTCGGCAGTGCCATGCTGGCTAAAACACTTGCAGGATTTATTGCAGGATATTTTTCAAGTGAAACCAAAAGAGATATGAACATCTCTTCATTTAATTTTACAATAATAGTATTTATTTGTGCTTTGGTTGATTCGGTTATCTTTGCCTTCTTTTCCGCTTTCGATTTGAATACAAATTTAGTTACTCTTCTGTTTGAACATGCTTTGCTACCATCTTTATATACTGCACTTATTAGTATTTTATTTATATTTTTTCCATTCAGAAGGAGAAAAATTTGAAAAGCGAAAAATTTGCATCATTAAACCGTAGAACAATCATTTCTATACTGATAATTATCAGTGCAGCGTTACTTGGTTTTCGCCTTTTTCAAATGCAAATCCTTAACCGTAATTCCTACGAAAACAAATCTGCCGGTAACAGTATTAAAAGTATCGAGAAAATTCCTCTGAGGGGTGTAATGTACGACCGGAATATGAATTTACTGGTAAATAATATTCCTGCTTATACAATTAGAATTACCCCCGATCGTTACAATAAAAAGCTTAACCATCTTTTAGAAGCGGTCCTCGAGGTCGACTCTGGTTATATCGACAACATTTTAAAACAGTACAAAGTTTACTCCAGGTTTCAACCGATTAAAATAAAACGCGGTGTTAGTTTCGATACTATTGCCTGGCTCGAAGAGAATCAGGAATATTTACCAGGGGTGGATTATATTGTTGAAATGCACCGTGATTATCCCGCAGGTATTAACGGATCACACATTTTCGGGTATATTAAAGAAGTTTCTCAAAGACAATTGAATAAAAAAAATAATTATTACAATCTTGGCGATTATATAGGGTCTAAAGGAATTGAAAAGACTTATGAAACCGAGTTAAGAGGAAAGAAAGGGTGGAATTATGTTCTTGTTGATTCGAGAAGAAAACGGATTGGTAAATATAGAAACGGTTTGCAGGATTTGCCGGCAGTTAAGGGTTCCGATATTGTTTTATCCATCGATGAGGACGTGCAGAGAGTTGCTGAAGAAGAATTAAAAGGTAGAACAGGCGCCCTGGTTGCAATCGAACCCGCTACAGGTGAAATACTTGCATTAGTAAGCGCACCGGAATATGATTTGAGCAAGTTCTCATACATTACTCCAAAAGATTTTTTACAAAAGTTGTACAATGATCCGCGCAAACCGTTGTTCAACCGTGCAACAATGTCGGTTAAGCCTCCGGGTTCTACATATAAAATTCTTGCAGCCATTGCAGCGCTGGATTTAGGAGTGATAAATACTTCTACTACTTTTTATTGCAACGGAGGTTTAACTATCGGAGGGAGATTTTTCAAATGTCACGGCATTCACGGAAATATAAATGTTATTAACGCTATTGAAAAATCCTGCAACTCGTTTTTCTACAATTTAATTTTTAAAATTGGTATAGACCGCTGGGCAGATTACAGCCGCAGGTTCGGTTTTGGTTTGAAGACGGGGATTGATATCGGTGAAGAAAATGCCGGACTTATTCCCGATTCAAAATACTATGAAAAAATTTACGGACCTAAATGGCCTACCAGCATTATGGCAAGCTTAGTTATCGGGCAGGGTGAAACAAGTGTTACTCCATTACAGCTTGCTCAATTTACTGCACTAATAGCCAATAACGGTGTAACCTACCTGCCTCATCTCGTTAAAGGATTTATTGATAATACAGGAAATGTTGTACCATACAATTTCAAAAAAGTAGATGTAAAGATTGATAAAAAAGTGTTCGACGAGGTTAAAGAAGGCATGTTCCTTGTTGTTAACGGCGAAGGAACCGCTACACATATCAGATCGAAGGAATATTTAATTGCCGGTAAAACAGGAACGGCACAAAATCCTCACGGTAAAGACCATGCATGGTTTATTGCTTTTGCTCCATACGATAATCCGCAAATAGCAGTTGCCGTTCTTGTGGAAAATGTCGGTTTCGGAGGCACTTATGCAGCACCTATTGCAAAAAAAATAATTGAAACATATTTAAACGGCTTAAAAGAAAATTCCAAAGTTTTAGATAACTCCATCGTTAGGTTGGATAATTGATTAACGGAGAACTAATTTGCGCATAGATTATAACCTAAAAGATAAATTCGATTTCGGATTGATATTTCCCGTTATCATACTTTATTTTATCGGGCTTGCTGCAATATATAGCTCTACATATAACAATCCCTCGGCTCAGGGCAATTTCGAGCGACAGATTATATGGGGAATTGCCGCCCTGATCGTTTTTTTTATTACATATTTCTTACCGACCAATACCTTTAAACTCATTTCCATTCCAACCTACCTGTTATCAGTATTATTGCTGATAATTGTTTTACTTATCGGCAGAAGAATTTCGGGCGCTCAAAGCTGGATGACAATCGGACCGATAGGTTTTCAGCCGTCTGAATTTGCGAAAATAGGAACCATCCTGGCACTCTCGAGATTTCTTAGTAAAAGAAGCATGGATATCGATTCATTTAAAGATTTAAGTATTACAATCGGTATCGGGATGCTGCCTGTACTTCTCATACTTCTGGAACCGGATATGGGAACTGCAATTGTCTTCATCTTATTCATTCTTACAATAATATTTTGGAAAGGAATAAGTGTCTTTGCAATGTTTGTCGTTTTATCACCGGCATTCGTGGCGGTCTCATCGCTGTTCGGATTATATTATTTTTTCGGAGCATTGGCTATTATACTGGTAACGCTAATTCTTTTCAGGAGAGACTTGTTTTTCAGCGGCTCAATATTTACACTAAACTTAGCAAGCGGATTTTTCGCCGATTATGTTTTTCGCGCACTAAGCCCGCACCAGCAAAGTAGAATTCAAGCTTTTATAGACCCGATGTCCGACCCCTTGGGTTCGGGTTACAACACTATTCAAGCCAAAGTAGCGATCGGGTCGGGAGGGCTGTTCGGTAAAGGATTCCTTGCCGGTAATCAAACACAGCTTCAATTCATCCCGGAGCAATGGACAGATTTCGTTTATTGTGTAATCGGTGAAGAATTCGGTTTTATTGGAAGCATAATTACGATAGCTCTTTTTGTATTTTTATTTATGAGGATATTAAAGATTTCATTCTCTTCAAAAGACGAATTTTTGAGTCTTGCCGCTATTGGTATATTAGCAGTTTTATTTACTCATTTTATGATTAATATCGGGATGGTTTTAGGAATAATGCCTGTTATCGGGTTACCGCTTCCATTTGTCAGTTACGGCGGAAGCTCGCTTTTAACAAATATGATAATGCTTGGCATTGTAGCAAATATTTATCGCACGAGAAAAAGTTTTACCTGATGAATGCAGTTGAAAAGCTTGCGGCTAAAAATAGTGTTAATAAGTTTATTTGTGTCGGTCTCGATACAGATATTGAAAAGATACCGCGTCATTTACTAACCTCAAAAAATCCGGCTTTAGAATTTAACCGGGCAATTATTACTGCAACATACAAGCACGCCGCAGCATATAAAGTAAATTTTGCCTTCTATGAAAAAGACGGTGTTAACGGGTTTAAGCTATTATCGGATACCCTTACGCTTATACCGCCGGATTTGCCCGTAATAGCAGATGTTAAACGAGGTGATATTGGAAACACATCAGGTATGTATGCTAAATCAGTTTTTGACCATTTTAAATTTGATGCAGCTACGCTCAACCCGTTGATGGGAAAGGATTCTCTACAGCCGTTTCTGAATTATAAAGATAAACTGAATTTTATTCTTGCTCTAACATCAAATCCTGGTGCTGACGATTTCGAAAAATTGGAACTGAACGACGGTTCTTTTCTTTATCAAAAAATTATTGAAAAAGTTAATGAGTGGAATGATAATAATAATTGCGGAATTGTATTCGGTGCAACCAATAGCAGCGAGCTGAATGAAAATATAAAAATGTTCGATCGGTTAGCCGTACTGCTGCCGGGAGTCGGCGCCCAGGGCGGAAGTTTGCCCGATGTTGTAAATGCGTTTAAAAAAGAAAACAGGAAAAATTATTTAATAAATGTTAGCCGGGGTATAATTTATAAGAGTAACGGGAATGACTTTGCAGAGCAGGCAGAATATGAATTGATGCGTATGAATAAACAGGTTCAATTAATAATTGATTCGTGATAGCGGGGTAAGTTTCCCGCCTGCTTATAAAACCTTTTGGCTAATACTTCGTTTTGATAAATAATTATGACTTTAATAATATTAGTGGGAATAATATTTCCATTTAATCAAACCCGATAAGATTATTAGTTTTGTTTTAATAAGTTTACTGAAGTTGACCGTTAGCTTTGGTAAACCGTTAAGATGGTTAAATTGTTAGTATTTTTTCCTCATTAACACACACCGGAATTTATCCCGGTGTTAATGAAACGATAGCTTTAATTATTAACTGTTTTAACAGTTTAATATTTTAGGCGGTCAACTTGAGACCTTTAAAAAGGCATTTGCCTTTTATCATTAAATTAGTAACCTCACAGGAGTGGTTACTAGCAGCAGTTTATTATTACAAAATTTTTAATTAAATATAGTTTGGTATTTAAATACTTTTGAATTTAGAAAAGCAATGTTCAGGAATTCTAAAATTCAGGAAAAGTTGTTATATGAAATATGGAAGGAGAAGAAATTCTCCAACGGTATTAAAACGGCTGATGATCAGAAAGTTGAAATAATAGACGCCGGCGATAATAATAAAGACAGCGGCGGTCCGGACTTTCTGAACACGAGAATAAAAATTGGGCATATTACTTACCTCGGCGATGTTGAAATAGATATCTGGCATTCCGATTGGAAAGCACATGGTCATTACCTCGATAAAAAATATAACAAAGTAATTCTACATGTAGTCCTTTCAAAAGAAAGATTTCAATCGCATGTTTATACGCAGGACGGAAGGAGAGTAATTTCCATTTGCCTGACGGATTTTTTGGAAGACAGCTACAGCGATGCAGTTAAAAAGGCAATTCTTTCCGAGAGAAAAACCCGCTTGTTTGTTATGCCTTGCGCACAGTTTAACGGCGGAATACCTGAAAAGAAAAAATTGGATTTATTAGCCGGGTTAGGAATTGAAAGATTCAAGCAGAAAGAGAAAAGAATTTTTGAGCGGCTGAAAGAGATAGTTTACTTAAAGGAAATGAATATCCGGGAACCTGTTGTCCGCTACGATTTCGGAGAAGAGTTTTATGATAAAAAATTCTCTCCCGAAGAATTTAACGATCCGGCTGTATGGCAGCAGTTGGTTTATGAAATGATATTCGAAGCTCTCGGTTATTCAAAAAATAAAGATATTATGTTGAGATTGGCAAAAGCAGTAAACTTCGATTTTGTCAGTCAGTTTGCAGCGCAGGAGAATTTTTTTAACTGTATTGAAAGTGCATTATTCAATGTTAGCGGATTATTACCTGGAAATCATACAGGGCTGGAGGAAGATGCCTCGGAATATTTGCGTGATCTCGTTGGCTTATGGGCGGAGATAAAGAGAAAATATGATGGTCCATACTTTACCGAAGATAAATGGCATTTCTTCAAGCTGAGACCGCAGAATTTCCCTACTGTTCGGTTAGCCGGTGGAGGTAAAATTTTAAAAAGACTTACTAATGATAACATTCTAAAAAAACTAATCGACGCATTCGCAGAAGGAAATAACCAGGCAAAATTAGCTTCATCGTTAAGGAATTTACTAATTGTAAAAGCCGAAGGATTTTGGAAAAAACACTATGTGTTTAAAGAAAAAGCGAAAGAAGAAATAAAATATTTTGTCGGGTTATCCAGAGCAGATGAAATTATAATAAATGTAATATTACCGGTTGCTGCAGTTTACTTCGATATTTTTTCAAACAAGCAAGCTGCCCGAAAAGTTAAAGCTCTGTTCCTGAATTATAGTCAGAAAAGTACTAACCAGGTTGTACAGCAGGTGGCGGAAAGTTTGAAGCTGAAAAAAGTAGAATCGAAAAGTGTATATTACCAGGGAATGGTTGAATTATTCAGACATTTTTGTGTTAAAGAAAAGTGCCTCGAGTGCGAAATCGGCAAATCGATTTTCGGCTGAAACATGATTAATTGTTACTGGATAATTTTTTTATATCATCTCTTATTTTTGCCGCTCTTTCATATTCTTCACTTTCAATCGCTTCCCTGAGCTTAGCTTGCAAAGCTGCTAACCTGGCTTCTTTTGTCTGTGGTTTTTTACTACCCTGAGCTTTCCCGAAATTAGTTTCCTGATATTCCTCTTCGGCAGCTTCTTCGGTAGGAATAAAAGATGCAGCTTCCATAACGGATTCGGCTACATAAATAGGAGCTTCTGCTCTTACGGCAAGTGCTATCGCATCGCTCGGTCTTGCGTCTATATCCTGCGTAAGCCCGGAAACTTCAAGAATAATTTTCGCATAGAAGGTATTCTCTTTCAGTTCGTCAACAATAACCTCAACTACAGTTGCACCTAAATTGTCTGCCACCCGTTTTAACAAATCGTGTGTTAACGGGCGCGGGGGTTTTATACCCTCAATTTCCAATGCGATTGCCTGTGCTTCAAACGCTCCGATAATAATCGGCAGACGGCGGCTGCCGGCTATTTCCCGGAGAAGGATAGCATAAGCCCCTCCCGTTGAGGGGCTTGATGATAATCCTAATATTTCACATCGAACTTTTTCCACAAAAATCCTTCTTTATGCTTTTATTTTTTTTATTTCTTCTATCAAAGCCGGTAACACTTCAAATACATCTCCGGCAATACCGTAATCGGCTACGCTAAAGATAGGTGCTTCCTTATCTTTATTTATAGCTACAATATATTTTGATGAAGACATTCCTGCAAGGTGCTGAATTGCCCCCGAAATTGCACATGCAATATAAAGTGACGGAGAAACAGTTTTACCTGTTTGTCCTACTTGCTCGCTATGCGGTCTCCACCCTGCGTCAACTACCGGTCTCGAAGCTCCTACCGCTCCTCCAAGTAAATCGGCAAGCTCTTCAATAAGATCAAAATGTTCGGGACCTTTCATACCGCGACCGCCTGAAACAATAATATCTGCTTCCGCAACGTCGAGCTTACCCTCAGCTTTTTTGAATTCAACCACGCGGGTTTGCAAATTAGGAGATGAAATTTCTCTTACTTCAATTTGCGGTGAGGATGAACCACCCGGAACCGGCTTGAATACATTTGGTCTTATCGTTATAACTATTTTTGCCGATTTAGGTTTTACATCGATCAGTGCCTTACCGGCATAAACAGGGCGCGTAGCAATCAAATTGCCCGAAGATACATCAATATTCACGCAATCCATAATACATCCGGCATTCAGCTTTACCCCGAGAAGCGGTGCAAGGTCTTTTCCCATAGATGTATTTGCCAGAAGTAAATAATCTGCATCCGATTCATTTGCATAATCGGTAACGGCATCACGATAGCCGCTCGAAGAATAATTTTCGAAGTCGGGGTTTTTAAGATGAATAACTTTTGAAATTCCGTATGAACCGATATCGTTTATGTTCGATATTTCATTACCGGTAACAACTGCTTCTACTTCAAGGTTCAGCTCCGAAGCCAGTTTCGCTGCCATACCAACTGTTTCAAAAGCAGATCTTTTTAATTGCCCTTCACGTTGTTCCAATACTGCTAATATTTTATTTGCCATAAGTTGAATTCCTTTATAAAACTTTTGCTTCTTCTCTTAATAAACTAACGAGTTCCGGAACTGCGGAACTGTCTGTACCCAATATTCTGCCGGCTTTCTTTGGCGGCGGGAGATGCATCTTCAGTACTTCGGTTAAAGACTCTGCATCGGCGGCAGGTTTTTCTTCAATAGTTTTTTTCTTTGCAGTCATTATGCCTCGAAGGGAAGCGTAGCGCGGTTCGTTCAAACCCTTCTGTGCTGTCAATACTGCGGGAAGTACGGTTTCAACGATCTCTCTTCCGCCTTCAATTTCCCTTTCGGCTGTTATCTTGTTTCCTTCTAAATTAAATTCTACGATAACCGGAATACAAGAGTAGCCAAGCATTTCAGCCACAAGCTGACCTGTGATAGTATTATCATAGTCAACCGATTGCTTTCCGCAAAAAACCAATTCACAGCCCTGTGCCTTGATTTCTTCGGACAGAGCTTTTGCAACTGCAAAGGAATCTCTCGGATTATCATCCTTCAACAAGACTCCGCTATCAGCACCCATTGCGAGCGCTTTTCTTATGGTTTCTTTCGATTTATCCGATCCTACTGAAATAACTACTACTTCGCTGTTGTTTCCTAATTTTTCTTTCGTAGATAAAGCTTCCTCAACTGCGTATTCGTCGTAGGGATTTATTATGTAAGTAACACCGGTGGGATCAATCGATACACCGTCGCTGCTAACTTTTACTTTTGTAGCAGTATCCGGGACGTGACTAACACAAACTGCTATTTTCATTTGTCCTCCGTTAAATTACGTTTATTAGGTTTCAAAATATAAAGACAGACCCTTATAAAATCAATTCACATAGTTTGTAGAGAGCAATCATTTTATATTTTTTATAGCTTTAATTTTGTTTCTTAATTTGTTAAATTTTTTATATGGAAACACCGATACAAGAAAATCCCGAAGTAGAAATATATGAGGAAGAGAGGATAGACGCCGGACTGGAGAGCAGGGTAATGCTTTATAACGATGATTGGCACACTTTTGACGAAGTTATTCTCCAGCTCATTAAAGCAACCGGCTGCTCTTATGACGAAGCGCGTTCAAAAGCTTTTGAAGTACACATTAAAGGAATGGCAACGGTTTATAATGGTGAGTTCAAGGATTGCCTGCGTGTTTCATCTATTTTAGAAGAGATTGCTCTCCATACTCAGATAGTTACTTAGCGCGGCAAACTGCAAGTTTTAAGCTAAATGATGTTGTTTAATGTCGCTGTATTATTGGATAATTTATTTAATTTCTAATTGATCTAATTGATCTAATTAACCTAAACAAATCCCAAAGTACAAATTCTAATTTACATACTATCCGTATTGATCAGTTATGCAACATTTCATTGTTAATGCGATTATGTATTTATATGTTTGTAAATTAGTTTAAATATTACTTACATCGTTTTATAATCAAAAAATTATCAGGAGAATTATCATGGCAAAGGATGCTATTGAGGGTTTGGAACCGAAAATTCTTTGGGAAAGATTTTATGAAATTACCCAGGTGCCTCATCCTTCCAAAAAAGAAGAAAAATTAAGAGAACATTTAAAAAACCTGTTGAGTGAATTAAAAGTTGAATTCAAAGAAGACAGTGCAGGCAATATTGTTGCATATTTACCTGCTACAAAAGGATACGAAAATGCACCTACTGTTATTCTACAGGGTCATATCGATATGGTATGCGAAAAGAATAAAGACAAAGAACATAATTTTGAGAACGACCCTTTAACTATTTTAAGGGATGACGGATGGATAACTGCTGACGGAACCACGCTGGGTAGTGATAACGGAATCGGTGTTGCTGCGGCGCTTGCCGTAATTTCAGATGATAATATTGTTCACGGACCAATTGAAATTTTAATGACCGTGGATGAGGAAACAGGATTAACAGGTGCGAGTAATTTACAACAGGACCTGCTTTCCGGTAACATACTCCTGAATATGGATTCTGAAGAAGACGGTGCTTTTTATGTCGGGTGTGCAGGCGGGGTCGATACACTCGGTTCGTTTGAAATACAGGCAGAACATGTATCCGCGCATACAAAAGCTTATAAAATATTAGTAACCGGTTTGAAGGGTGGTCATTCCGGATTGGACATACAATTCGGCAGGGGCAATGCTATTAAAATTTTAACACGGACTTTAAGCTCGATAGAAAGCTTAAATTACAGAATAGCTGAAATTGACGGAGGCAGTTTAAGAAATGCCATACCGAGAGAATCAGAAGCAGTTCTGTTTTTAACCGATGAAGAATCGGCTAAAGCTAAGGATATTATCGATGAATTTGAGATGAAAGTTAAAAACGAATTGAAGTCTGTCGATGCCGAAGTAGAGATTCTTTTTAAAAATACAGATGATGAATTTGATAAAGTTTACAAGAGAGATTTTTCAGATAGAATTGTTGATGTATTACTCGCACTGCCTCATGGCGTAATTGCTATGAGCAAAGATATTGAAGGATTGGTTGAAACATCAACAAATCTTGCTACAGTTAAAGTTAATAATAATATAATTACAATCGGAACAAGTCAGCGAAGTTCGGTTGAAAGCTCGAAAGATTATATTGCTAAAAGTGTTGCCTCGGTTTTTAAACTTGCTAATGCGCAAATTGAATTGGGTGACGGTTACCCCGGCTGGAAACCGAATATGGATTCCAAAGTGCTGCAGATTTCCAAAAAAGTTTTTAAAGATTTATACGGGAAAGAGCCGGAAATTAAAGCGATACATGCCGGTCTTGAATGTGGAATTTTGGAAGGGAAGAAACCCGGGCTGGATATGATATCATTCGGTCCGACGATTCAGGGAGCACATTCACCCGATGAAAGAGTAAATATAGAAACAGTAAGAAAATTTTATGAATTGCTGAAAGGGATTCTTAAACATTTAGCTGAAAATTAATATTGAGCGAGAGGAGCTTCGTACCCAAAGTTCCTCTCTTAATTATCCAAATTCGTACAATCATTGCAACCGCAGCCATCATAGATGTCTTCGTAGCCGTAATCGATTGTTAATTCCTCACCGGCTTTTATATCTCTGTAAGCAATTAACATCAGTTCGTCTTTATCATTTTCTACCACATCACAATTAAAATCGCAATTGTGGTTTATATACTTTATCTTTTTAGTTTTTACAGTATCGATATAGCAGTTATCTCCATTCCAGAAAATATAAACGTTATCTTCTTCATCTTCGCGTCTTTCACATTCTTTACCGTTAATTACTTCACCTTTTATGTCCATAATTTTATAGCCCTTTGGAATATTTGCAGACGTAAAAATACCTTTCCCGTGGATTCCCGAATTATCAACGTAAACAAAATTTTCGAAATCTTTGCCGTTTTTCCCGCTCAATTTTTACCACCGTTTTTACCTGAAAATAATTCCTTAATTATTAAATGTACCGGGGAATTTTCGAGTACGGGATACGGATATTTTATTGCATCTGTCGGGGGCGGGGGAGTGTCATAATCAAAACTGTAAATCTCTTTATTCTTTACATCGTAATAATGTATTTTCATAATACCGTAACGAACAGTTGTTAGATTAACGGAATACAATGTTTTCGAACGGTAAACTTCACCTTCAATGCCCGGAAACTTTAGCGGCGGAGTATGTACTTCAAGAATCCATACATCAAACCTGTCGCCTCTTAAAGTATCAAACGGGGAAACATCGTACCATAGTTTTTTACCCGTATTATTTTCAAGTTTCTTCCATCGATGATTTTCTATAGTCTGCCCGAATAATAAAACAGGAATAACTGCGAAGAGCAAGGGGATAAAAAATTTCTTTTTCATTTATAACCTGAATTTAAAATATTATTTAATGATACTAAGATATAAATAATTTATAATGAATTGAATAAAATTATCTGTGCACTTTCCTGTTAAGTCGAGCATTAAGCAATCACTTATGATTAAAATGATGAAGGATAATTAAAATGAATGTTTTCTCAATACTAAGAATCGGGTAATTTGATTTTCTCTATATCAATAAAATAATGTTTGAAAATAGCTTAATTATAAAATATTTGCAATGGTTCAGTTTTTGTTAAGCTATTAACGGTGTACCACTGAAATCAGGGAAGAGGGGAAATAGTTATTAGATTATTTAGATGCTGTTTGAGCTATTCCGGGGGTGAATTTAAATGATCTGCATTTCAAATTCCAGAGGAGAGCTTCGTAAAAATTATTTTCTTTTGCGAGGCTTTCTTTTTATTTATCAAAATAATTCATAATTTTGATAAACATTATTAATATTCAAGGGAGATATTATGCGCTCTAAATTATTTCTAACTATCACACTTGTATTTGTACCCGTCTTTTTATTTGCACAACATTCCTATGTTGGAGTTAAAACATGCGGGATGTGCCACAGATCAGAGAAGTCCGGAAACCAATTAGGTATATGGAAAAATTCTCAACACTCAAAAGCTTTCGAAACCCTCTTAACCGAGAAAGCCGATAAGGTAGCTAAAGACAAAGGTCTTAAAACAAAAGCTTCGGAATCTCCAGAGTGTTTAAAATGCCATGTTACCGGCTATAATGTTGATGCATCCTTGTTGGGCAAAAAGTTTAAGATGGAAGACGGTGTTCAGTGCGAAACCTGCCACGGTCCCGGTTCAGACTATAAGAAAAAATCTATCATGGAAGACAAAGACAAAGCGATAGCAAACGGTTTACTTCTGTATAAAAAGCCGGAAGAACTTTGTATTAAATGTCATAATGAAGAGAGTCCTTTTTATAAAGAATTTAAATTCACCGAATTTTGGGATAAAATTAAACATCCTATTTCTGCTAAAAACTAAACAAACTAACGTTTGTTAATGAAGAAAATTATACTATTGGTGAGCCTGTTTTTCGGGCTCACCGTCTTTTCATATTCTCAAAGTTTAAACGGGCGCTTTACAAGTGCCGTTTATACGTTTGAACGATTTGATACTGCAAGTACTTCGTTTAATTACGCAAGAACGTATCAGATGCTTTACTTTAATTTCGCCAAGGATAACGTCTCCTTAAAATCATATTTGAATTTAGAAGGCGATATAATAAAATCTATGACCTTCGACCCGAGATTCAGATTCTATAATTTTTATCTCGATGTTAAAAAACTATGGAACACGGTTTATTTTAAATTAGGAAGACAGCCTCTTTTTAACAGTGCCGCAGGCGGTGTATTCGACGGGTTAACGCTTGGAGCTAAATATAACGGCTACGACCTTTACGGTTATTACGGCGGAAATGTTCCTGCCTATCAAAAATTTAAATTTACCGATGACTTAAAAAATGATTTCGTCGCCGGGGGTAAGCTTACCATTCATTCAATTAAAAATGCCAGGATTGCTTTAAGTTATACAAATAAGAATTTTAAAAGCATTTCTTATTTTGCGCAGCGCTTAACGGATGAATTATTAGATACAACGGTTTTAATTAATAATAATTCGAGGCAATTTGAATATCTTTCAGGTGAAGTTTCTTATAATCTTCCAAAGACTTTCAGAATTAATACACGGTATGAATATGATTTGAATTTTTCTACAACAGCCAAGTTCGAAGTAACGGGCAGGTATGAAAAAATTGATAATGTTGGACTATCAGTCTATTATAACTACCGCGCACCGAGAATTAGATATAATTCTATTTTCTCTGTTTTCGACTATGGAACTACTCAGGAAATAGAGTTCGGAGGTGATTATCTCATCGAGGGCAGCTATAAATTATTCGGTAAATTTGCTAATGTTTCTTATAAGGATGATAACTCTCAGAGGTTATCTCTTGGTTTGTCATCGCCCTGGGGAACAATTTCCGGCAGGAAAACTTTTGGATATGCCGGAGAGCTGAGTTCGATTTCCATTTATACCGCACAAACCATTTTAGGCGGATTGCTTACTCCGAGTTTTGGATTTTCTTATACAAGATACCGTCTGGAAAAGAATGTTAGCGCAAATGATATGACTACTCTCCTTGTCGGTTTGAATTACAGACCGATCAGAATGCTTTCGTTTGATGTGCAGGGACAGTATTTGAATAATAAAATTTATAAAGATGATTTTCGTTTGTTAGCCAAATTAAATTACTGGTTTAATACTAATTTTAAGTGAATATGAGTATTAAAAATTTCTACATAACTGCATCGGTTCTAATTATTACATTTCTAACTTTTACTGCATTTCTCGGTCAAAAATCAGATGTGCCTGAAGGGAACGAAGAGTTAATTAATTTTTCTCATAAATTCCATGCCGATATTGCCGATTGTACCGATTGTCATTCAGCGGTTGAGGAAAGCACTTCGTTGAACGACAGGTTATTACCGAATCATGATGACTGCGCAAGTTGCCATGAAGTTGATAACAAAGATGAATGCAGTACATGTCATAAAAATGGAATTTATGAACCGTTAATTCAAACCGAATCAAAATTATTGTTTAACCATAAAGATCATCTTAAAAGAGATTTGAAATGTCAGGATTGTCATAAAGATTTTACCGCGATTAATTACAGTGTAGAAGCTAAGCAGAAAGTTCCGCCAATGGAGTTTTGTGTAAGCTGTCACAATCCTGAAAATATTGCTCCTAACTTCTGCGAGAATTGTCATATATCAACAGCGAATTTAACCCCGCAAAATCATATTGGTGTTAATTTTATTAGAGATCACAAATACCTTGCAAATTCTATCGATGCAAATTGTATGATGTGCCATGATAATTCCACTTGTCAGGAGTGTCATGTTGCTACAACAACAATAACAGAAAGCAATACAGCAGATGATTTCTACCAGCCGTATATGCCAAGCCAGGGAATAGACGGAAATAAGCAGCAAGTAATCCAGCGCGTTCATGAATTGGATTACAGGTTTTATCACGGCATCGATGCAAAATCGAAAGCAAGAGACTGTCAGACGTGTCATCAATTCGAAAGCTTCTGTGCGAATTGCCATAATTCAGACGATGCTGATTTTTCTATTGGCGGGGTAGCACCGTTGTCACATTTACAACCTGACTTCAAAACTATTGGCGTAGGCAGCGGAGGCGGAGAGCATGCTATTCTTGCAAGTAGAGATATTGAAAGTTGTGCCGCCTGCCATGATGTTCAGGGCGGCGATCCTGTTTGTATTACATGCCATCTCGATAGTGATGGAATTAAAGGCACTAATCCCAAGACTCATCCTTCCGGTTTTATGAGAGATGTTGAAGGAGACTGGCACAATAGCATGGGTTCTATCTGCTATAACTGCCATACAAGCGCTTCACCAACAACACCGGCAGGAATAGGTTTTTGCGGTTATTGTCATGGATCTGAAGCGGAATGAAAGTCTTAGATAAAAAAATGAAATATAACTTTATTATCATATCGTCTGTTTTATTACTCAGCTTTTTAATCTCAAGCTGTAGTAAGTTGAATGAACCGTTACCCGCTTCACCCGATATAACTACACATAAAACCGGTATTCTTGACCAGGGTTCACCTGATTTTCATGGGAAATTAGTAAGAGAAAATAATTGGGATTTAGCGCTTTGCCAAAGCTGTCACGCAGCAGATTATTCCGGTGGTATAACTGGTGCAAGCTGCTTAACGTGTCATACACAAACTAACGGTCCGGAAGCTTGTAACACGTGTCACGGCGATTTTCAGGATTCAACACGAATAGCACCGCCGGAGGATACGCATAAAAATATCACAACTGATTCGGTAGGTGTAGGTGCACACGTTTCTCATCTTTACGAAAATGAGCTTGGGCATCAAATTGAATGTTCTACCTGTCATATCGTTCCAGATAAATATTCGGATCCGGGGCATATAGATACAGGGCTGCCGGCTGAAATAACTTTTGGAAATCTTGCCGTACATAACATTGCTGTGAATCCTGTTTATAATTATCCTGCTGCAACATGTTCTGAAGTTTATTGCCATGGTGATTGGGCGTTCTTAAAAGATTCATCGGATTATCAGTTCATTTACGTTGATAGTATGATAGTTGGCAATGCATTTAGCCCCATCTGGAATAAGGTTGACGGTACACAAGCGCTGTGCGGAACCTGTCACGATTTGCCGCCACAAGGGCATCAAAATGCCGGCGGCGACCCGAATGCTACTACCTGCAGCGGATGCCATATAGATATCGTTGATGCAAATGGAAACATCATCGACCAAACGAAACATATTAACGGGGAAAAGAACGTATTCGGGAATTAA
The DNA here is from genome assembly GCA_002898075.1 of bacterium BMS3Abin03. Classification (GTDB taxonomy): domain Bacteria; phylum Bacteroidota; class Ignavibacteria; order Ignavibacteriales; family Ignavibacteriaceae; genus BMS3ABIN03. The sequence continues at coordinate 14,875 of BDSV01000209.1, read as the reverse complement.
AAATATTTTTTAAAAATAGTGTGTTAGTTGAAGCCGCTTGTAACTCAGCGGCTTTTCTTTTATGATATTGTTTACGATGATATAATTTTGTCCTATTCTTTGCAGCTACCGTACTTAAAGACATAGTTTAAATAGTTGTTAAATTAAATATTTTCTTTAGTTATTTTTAGAGCCGATAAATTGTAGTAAAACTCGATTTTTGTTATTATGAAGCATGGGTTTATAATACTGTGTGTTTATTTTCAGCAATATGATGTCAATTTAAACATACACTTTTCTACAATAGATGCTGGAATTCATCTATTTATAACTTTTATGTCGGCACTTAATTTGAAAAAGAATATAATCATAAATTGAGATGAAAATGAAAAAACTAATACTAATATTTTTGTTGTTCCTTTGTTACAATGTTTATGGACAGTCAAGTGCGGCTGCAATAAAACTCGGTATTTTTAATCCCGGGGCTTCCGATGCAGGATTTATTATCGGTTATGAGGGTGGAAAATACATTGATGAAAATTTTAATTTCGGCTGGAGCATTGACTGGTTCCGCAAAAACTTTGTCGATAAAACATTGGCAAACTCATTTAATGAAATTTATGGAATTGAAGAAAGTCTGAATGAACTTCGTGCGAGTACAAACCTTTATGATTTTCCTATAATGATGAATATTACTGCAAAAATTCCGGTTGCACCGCGTTCTAAAATATATGCAACGGGCGCAGTAGGTATTGATGTGCTTATAATTGATTACAGGAATTTTGAAAATCCTGAAAATAGTGAATTAAAAGGCGCATTTGATTTTAGCTGGAGAATAGGTGCCGGGTTTGCATATAACATAGGTGCACGCTCAGAATTATTGCTCGAAATAGATTATAATCAATCAGAACCAAGCTGGACTTACGAGGTCGATGTTCAACCTGTTGGCAAAAAGACTTTTGAAAGAAGGTATGATATGAGCGGATTTATGTTCCGTGCCGGTTTTAGATTTTATTATTGAATCTCTTGAATTATCCGGCAACAATGGTTGAGATAAAAAAGGAACGGCAATTGTCATCCATTCAGAAATAATTGCAGAGTATTTAGAATAATTTGTTATGTAAAATAACCGGCAATATTTACTTCAATCGTTTTTCCAATTCCGATTCTATCATACTGCAGGGAAGCATCATAGGTTTTTTCGTGATATTTATTTTCAATTCATTATCACTAACCGAGTAATTTCCCTCAATTGAACCGACTGGTGTGGGTAAGTTAAAATTTCCCTCGTTTTCATCACCTGTAAAATTTCCGCCATCGTTTTCTATTTTCGATTTAACTTTCATAATAATTTCTCCCGGACTTGTATCGATATTGAATTGAAAAGAACAATCTGCCATAATTTATTTCCTTTTTGGGATTGGATGGATTAAAAGTATTTATATAAAGTGGCGGAGAGGGAGAGATTCGAACTCTCGGTGGCAACAAGTACCACAACGGTTTTCGAGACCGCCCCGTTAAACCACTCCGGCACCTCTCCGATAATAAATAATTTTCTTATCACTAATTAAATAAATATAACTGATTTATCAAAAATTAAGAAATCGTCAAATTAATTTTTAAATCTTCCATTCATCTTTAAAAACAAATTTGATTTTATATTATAATTGGCTAAGTAAACGCAAATAATTATATTTGCCTTTCCAATTTAGGAGAGATGCAAGAGTGGCTGAATTGGCACGCCTGGAAAGCGTGTGTACCTTTACGGGTACCGTGGGTTCGAATCCCACTCTCTCCGCCATATATTTTCTATTTGAACTTACAGGTATCTCCTAATAAATCCTTACAATTAAACATAACATAAGTATTTTCAGTAATAAATATCCGGTGGGTTACTTTGATACGATCTATGCACTTATGAGAACAAACCGATATTATCCGAGAGATGTAAAAGTACTGTTTCAACAAACTCATCATTTGCTAATCTTTCGGGTGAAATTAAAAGAGCATCGATTTTATTGGAAAGAACTTCTCGTTTTATATTTTCCCAGTCATCAGGGTTAGAGGAATTAATTGTTGCGGCTCTAATATTTATTCTCTCCGCTGCCTCAATCTGGTTTCGCATTAATGCCAGCAACGGAGAAATTATAATAGTGATTCCTTTTCCTCTGTCGCGTAAAATTCTTGTTGATAGAAAATAGACAATGCTTTTCCCCCATCCTGTTCTCTGAATTAATAAAAGCTTTTTATCCTTGTTAACAACAGCATCTATTGCTTCCCATTGCCCACTTCTAAATTCCGCGGTTGAGTTATTAAGTGCTTTCCTTAGCAAATTTAGTGCTTGCGGGTAATTCAATTTCTGACCGACCTAATATTTTCAATTTTTCTGTATGTAATCATTTTTTATGGATTTATTTAATGAGTACTTCTTCAAATAAATATGTTTTAAAGATAACAAAAAAGCTAAACGAAGTATATAAGTAATGGATTATTGTGAGCCGCTAATTTTGCTGTCCCTTTTTTTAATATATGATTATTTCCTCGATAAAGGATTTATCTTTGCTTTGAGTAACTTAAAATATTTTCTATTCTGTTAATCAGAGATCTGTCTCATTTAATTTTCGCAATACTCTTCTTACATATAAATGTTATTTTCTTCTTGACTTTAACTGCTTAATTTTCAATCTTCTTATTAGAAGATTTCGAATGATTTATTTTACCGGTTAATTATTTTCAGAGGTAGGCATGATCAAATTAGTTTTAACAGTAATATTTGTTTTTCTTGCAATTGGAATTCTTATTTCAGCAAAATTTTACAGCGACGAAGCGAATAAGCCATTAACAGAAATGCAGGTTAAGTTTGTAGAAGAACCGGAGATTGCCTCAATTAAAGCGATACAATTAATGACCGCTACAGAAGATTTGAATTTTACAATTAAGAATGCATTAAATTAGTTGTACTTTTGCTTCGTTCGAATATGCATAATATCTGGTAATCACAAATATTAACCTCTTATCAACTTTCAGTTTGTTTCTCAATCTTCCATCCTTATTGTCATTCCAGGGAATTTAAAAAAGAATAAAAATTAACGGTGAAAAGAAAACCCGTACTTGCTTTACTAAAGATTAAGGGCGGCATGGTGATTTATTCTTGTTAAGTATCCATAATATACACTATTTTAATTGGTTTTCGGATTTCACCATAAACTCTCTTTTTAATAGAGGATAAAGGTGAGTTTATAATAAAACCAAAATCCGAAAACCAATTTGTAAAAGGTATATATAATAAGGGTTATAAAGCATGATATATGCGAAGAAATTTGTCGGTTTATTTAGATAGGAACAATATTTTCAAACGGTAAAAAGTCTACTCCGTACTACAGAAAACATACTACCCCGAAAAGTCCCGGTTTATAATCGGGGCTTTTCATTTTAAACCTAACGCAGCATATTAAATTTTTGTAAGTGTAAATAATTTTTCTGTTCTCAGGTTATTAATTATCTTTGTCCTCAAGTTTTTCGTAGCACATAAATTTACATGTCATTCAAAGAAAATATTTATAAAACACTTCAATTAGCATATCCTGTCATTATCGGGCAGCTCGGTTTTATTATGATGGGTGTTGTTGATAGTTTAATGGTTGGAATGTTGGGAGCGGCTCCATTGGGTGCGGCTTCTTTGGGAAACAGCTTAACTATTCTGATTTTTATCATTGGGATAGGTGTTTCATTTGCTGTTACTCCTTTAGTAGCCATTGAAGTCGGCGCCAAAAGTTATTCAAAATGCGGTATATTTTTCAGGCAGTCTTTGTTGTTAAATACGGTATTAGGTTTCATACTTGTTGCCGTTACACTTGCTTGTGCAGGTTTGCTGGATTATTTGAATCAGCCTCCCGATGTAACATTAATGGCAAAATCTTATACCCGTATTTTAGGTTTCAGTGCTGTTCCTCTAATGTTCTTCCAAACTTACAAACAATTTATCGAGGGATTGTCTGTAGTGCGTCCAGCAATGGTAATTGTTCTTTCTGCGAATGCTATTAATGCATTTTTTAACTGGGTTTTAATATTCGGCAATTTTGGTTTTCCGGCTCTTGGATTAAATGGCGCCGGATGGGCAACGTTTGCTTCAAGAATTTTTATGGCGGCTGCATTAATGATTTATGTTATGAAGAGAGAATATTTCAAACAGTTTGATGTTTCATTCCATTTTAAGAATGTAAATTTTCCTGTTATAAAGAAGATACTTTCTTTAGGGCTGCCGAGCGGCTTTCAGTATTTTTTTGAGGTCGGGGCTTTTTCATTCGCAGTAATTATGATTGGCTGGTTGGGAACCGATCAGCTTGCAGCTCACCAGATTGCAATTAACTTAGCTTCGATATCGTTTATGGTTGTACTGGGAATTTCGATGGCTGGCGGTATAAGAGTAGGGAATGCTGTCGGAGAACAAAATGTTGAAAAGGTAAGACAAGCCGGTTTTACATCGATCTTTTTAGCGCTATGTGTAATGTCGGTATTCGGTTTGTTATTTGTAATTTTCCGCGATTTTCTGCCAGCGCTTTATATTAATGATGAAAAGGTGAAGAGCATTGCCTCCTCTTTATTAATTATCGCTGCTATGTTTCAGCTTTCAGATGGTGTTCAGGCAGTCGGTATCGGAATTCTAAGAGGATTGACTGATGTTAAAATACCGACTTTAGTAACTTTTGTTTCTTACTGGATTGTCGGGCTTCCGACCGGTTACCTGTTGGGATTTGTTTTAGGAATGAATGTACAAGGTGTTTGGATAGGGCTGTTTGCCGGGCTTACGACTTCCGCAATATTGCTTACCCTCCGCTTTAATATGAAGAGTAAATATTTCATCAAAATATAGAATAGTCGAATAATGGGATTTTGAATATCTTATTTACCGGAGAGGACAATGACAGGGAAGTAATGTACAACAAATTTGTAATCTGTTACACTGAATTAAATTACTTCTCTAAAATTAAATTTTATCATTCAATTTACTTTTACATCAAAATCCGAAAACCAATTTGTAAAAGGTATAACTGCGTAATCGCTTACTGTAAGTCCCCCTTGCCTAAGGGGATTTAGGTATAGTTGAAATATAAGAGATGAATACCCGCGCCATCCTGCTAAAAAGATTAACATCAAAAATCGTTGATGGATGTTCGTTGTTCAATATGTTTTTGCAGGCAGGTTCGCAGGACACTGTCCTGCGCCACGTAGTTTTTAGTGACGGGCACGGGTAATAATAGAAATGGGATTGAAGCCCTAATATTAAAATTCGAATTGATTAAAATAAAATCGTTAAATTTATTTATATGATTTTACGGGAATATTCCAAAATATTTTTATTCTTATCTGTTCTTATTTTCGGCACATTCAAATCATTTGCCGTGCAAATAGACCCAGTGCATCTTTATGCAGATACTTTAGAAGTACATTCAACATCTTTGTTCTTCCCATGGAAATATCAGCAGGGCGATAACCCGGAATGGGCATCTCCCGGCTTTAATGATTCCGGTTGGGATACAATGAGAACCGAAATCAATACAGACGATCAATCATATAACAGGTGGCAGGGAATTGGCTGGTTCAGAAGAGTAATTGTTATAGATACTGCATTAATGAATAAGCCGGTTGCACTTTCTGTAAAACATTACGGTGCATCGGAAATTTATCTAAACGGAAAGTTGGTTCACAAGTTCGGTATAGTCGGTACATCTTTGGATGACGAAGAAATTTACCAGCGAAGATATATCCCGGTAACAATGACATTCGGGACAGATACTCAATATGTTTTGGCTGTTCGGTATTCTAATTTTAATGTGATAAATAATAGAGATTGGTTTAAAAATTGGTTTGGGTATGCGGGGTTTCTGGTAAGGATATCTAAGATAAACAATGCAATCCTTAGTTCCGTTTTGAATGAAGGAACTACAATGAGTATTAATATAGGCATTTCGGGAATATTTTTATCATTATCTATCTTATATTTTATTCTCTTTTTATTCTACTCAATGAAAAAAGAAAATCTGTACTATTCATTTTTCACGTTTCTTATTGCTGCTTCTTTTCTTGCCGGAATGTTTGGACGATTTAATCAATCAAACCTTGAACTGTTTGCCCTTTTACGCCAAATTTCATTCGTTGCAATAATTTGGGCTTTCTCGGCTTACCTTGCGTTTATATACTCAATATTTTATAAAAAATTTCCGAAACAATTTTGGTTTTTCATAATAGTAGCTGCAGCAATAACTATTTTCGGTTTGCTGATTTATTTACCTGAGAGAATAATTAATTACTTAGTTTACGGTTTTATGTTACTTACTACAGTTGAAGGTTTGCGTGCAATTTTAATTGCAATCAAACGGAAAAAAGAGAATGCAAGAATCATTGGAATTGGGGTGATTGTATTTTTTGTGTTTGTTACAACTCTGTTTGTAATCGGTTTATTAGGAATGGGAAATATAAATTCATTAATTGGTGTGATATTGTTCTTTATCGGGTTAATCAGCTTACCTTTATCGATGTCGGTTTATCTTGCACGCGATATTGCTTCAACAAACAAAAACTTAGAACTGCAATTAGTAACCGTAAAAGATCTATTGGAAAAGGAATTAGAACATCAAAAAAGAGCTGCCGAATTAGAACTTGAAACTGAAAAAGAAAAAGCCGCCAAGAAGGAAGCCCAATTAAGAGCACAAATTGCCGAAGCTGAAAACGAGCGTAAAACAAAAGAACTTGAAGAAGCTAGACAGCTTCAATTATCAATGCTTCCGAAAGAACTACCGCAGCTACCGTTTCTGGATATTGCGGTTTATATGAAAACAGCTACGGAAGTCGGAGGCGATTATTACGATTTCCATCTCGGATTGGACGGGACACTTACGATTGTTATAGGCGATGCAACGGGACATGGTTTAAAAGCAGGTACAATGGTTACCGCAACTAAAAGTCTGTTCAATTCTTATGCATCGAACCCGGATATAATTAAAACCTTTCACGAGATAACCCGCGTGATTAAAGGAATGCAATTACCATCGATGTCGATGTGTCTTTCATTGCTAAAGATTAATGGGAATAAACTAACAATGTCTGCTGCCGGAATGCCGCATGCTTTACTGTATAGAAGTGAAAATAAAAAAGTAGAAGAAATTATTTTAAAGGGAATGCCCTTAGGTGCCGTTAATGATTTTCCATACCAACTGAAAGAAACAGAGTTAAATGAAGGTGATACGTTATTATTGTTAAGCGACGGCTTGCCGGAGTTATTCAACAGTAATATGGAAATGTTCGGCTACAGCAGGGTAACGGAAGAGTTCGGTAAAATGGCTGAAAACTCACCGGATAATATTATTAAAAGCTTGAAAAATATAGCTTTGGAATGGACCGGCGGAGGAGAGCCACAGGATGATATTACTTTTGTAGTGCTGAAAGTAATTGACGAATAGTTCCTGTAGCAACGAAACTGCTGGAAAAAAGATTAACGTAAAAAGACAAAAGATTCAAGTGCCAATACTATAACTTAATAGTTATAAATAATCATAGATGAGTCCACTCTAAAAAGTATATTATTCACTTTGTCATTGTGGGAATCTGTGCTAAAATTTGAGGTCCGTGAATACTCGATTTCATTGAATTACCTTTTTAAAGACAACTCATAGATGTTTTGATTTTAACAGACTCCGGAAGTATAAAAAATATATCCTGAAGTTAAACCCGGGTTCCTCATTTAAACAATATGTAATCAGATTTTATTAAACAAGTCTACCATTTCAATTGCCGAGAGTGCCGCGTCCCATCCTTTGTTACCGGCTTTCGTTCCGGCTCTTTCAATTGCCTGCTCGATAGAATCAGATGTTATTATTCCGAATATTACAGGCACACCGGTTTCCAATCCTACATTTGCAACTCCTTTTGAAACCTCCGATGCTATGTATTCAAAATGAGGCGTACCGCCCCTTATTACAGCACCCAAACAGATAACGGCATCGAATTTTGCCGACTGTACCATTTTTTTTGCTGTTAAAGGAATTTCGAATGAACCCGGAGTACGGACAATAGTAATATCTTCATCTTTGCAATCGTGCCTTATTAAACAATCCTGAGCACCGTTGAGTAATTGAGCAGATATTAATTCATTAAATCTGCTTACAACTATTCCAAACTTTTTCCCTTTAGCAGATAAATTTCCTTCAATAATGTTTGCCATTTTATCTCCTGTGATGAATATTTTAAAACTAATAGATTGAGTTCAGAAAATGACCTAATCTATCACGTTTGGTTTTAAGGTATTTTTCATTTATTTCGTTCGGCGGTATCTCAATCGGAACTCTTTCAACAATTTCAAGATCGTATCCTTTAAGCCCAATTATCTTTTTGGGGTTGTTAGTTAGCAACCGGATCTTCTGTATTCCTAAATCTTTAAGAACTTGCGCGCCTATTCCATAATCTCTTAAATCGGGTTTAAATCCGAGAGCTTCATTTGCTTCTATTGTATCTTTACCTTTTTCCTGAAGTGAATAAGCTAAAAGTTTATTAACCAAACCAATTCCTCTTCCTTCCTGTTTCATATAAAGAACAACACCCCGTCCTTCTTTTTCAACCATTTCCATCGATGCTTTTAACTGGTCGCCGCAGTCACATCTTTTTGAGCCGAAGACATCACCTGTTAAACATTCCGAATGAACACGAACGAGAACCGGCTCATCATCCTTGATATTGCCTTTTACTAATGCGATCGGGTTATCCTGTGAATCGAGTATATTTTCATACAGATGCAATTTGAAATTTCCATATTTTGATGGAAGATCGACTACAACTTTGCACCTCACTAATTTTTCGCGGATACGGCGATATTCAATTAAATCGGCTATTGTTATAATTTTTAAATTATGTTTTTTAGCAAAGTTCATCAGGCGCGGTAACCGTGCCATCGATCCGTCAATATCTAAAATTTCACATAAAATACCCGCCGGTTTAAGTCCTGCTAATTTAACAAGGTCAACAACGGCTTCAGTATGTCCTGCTCTTTTTAACACACCTCCTTTTTTTGAGATGAGCGGAAAGATATGACCCGGTTTGGCAAAGTCATCCGGCTTTACGTTTTCATCTACAACCATCTTTATTGTTTTTGCTCTGTCATAGGCAGAAATTCCTGTTGTGGTGCCATGCTTATAATCTATCGAGACAGAAAAAGGTGTTTGGTGAAGAGCAGTATTGTTCTGTACCATTAAAGCAATTTGTAATTCTTCTGCTCTTTCCTGTGTTAATGTCAGGCAGAGAATACCTCTCGCTTCCTTAGTTATGAAATTTACATCATCCGGTTTAACAAGTTCTGCCGCCATTACAAGATCACCTTCATTCTCACGGTCGGGATCATCGACAACAATTACCATTTTACCCTTTTTGATTTCCTCTACTGCTTCCTTAATAGAATTAAGCTTTAAATCTATATTTTCCATATTACTGCTATTCATATTAGTAACCCAATTCTTTTAATAAATCTTCCGATAAATTCTTTTTTTGATTTGATTTTTTATTTGAAATTAATTTGTCGATGTACTTAGCTAATATATCAATTTCAATATTAACCATACTGCCAACATGCTTAAACCGGATCGTAGTATTATTCCATGTATGAGGAATAACAGAGATTCCAACATCAGAGCCGTTCAGCCCGGCAATCGTTAAGCTTATTCCGTCTATTGCTATCGAACCTTCATCAACAAGATATTTTTCGAGTTCTCCCGGTACGTTAACTGTTATTTGGTAGTTATCGCCTAACTTCCTTATACCGGTAATAATCCCTGTTCCGTTTATGTGTCCCTGTACTATGTGTCCGCCTAAACGGTCGCTAAATTTTAAAGCTCTTTCAAGGTTAACATAAGAAGAGAGTTGAATTTTGTTAAATGTAGATTTTTCTAATGTAGCGCCTACGGCATCTACCCAAAAGCCGTTATCTTCAATATTTATTACCGTTAAGCAAACACCGTTTACGCAGATTGAATCATTAACCGAAATATCACATAAAATTCCGGATGCAGAAATTCTTATTCTTTTACCTCCGGCAACCGCCTTGATTATTGAAATCTTTCCTATTTCTTCAACAATTCCAGTAAACATAATGTAAAGTTAATATTTTTCTATCTTTAACTGTACCCAGAAAGAAATTACTTCTTTCTTTTTAGAATTAATTTGAGGTCATCACCCAATTTCTCAATTATCCTGTATTCTAAACCAGTGGGAGGTCGAGCCGTAATTCCGCTTAAACCCTTGCCTAATACTCTTGGTGATTGAAGAATAATTATCTCATCGAACAAATCCTTTGAAATAAATTGAGAAAATATTTGTTCTCCGCCCTCGACAAGTACCGATGTGATTTTTTTTTCTCCTAATGTTTTTAATACTTCTGAAAAATCTATTGAACCACTTTTACCCGGTTTAAGTTTAAAAATATTTACGCCCATACTTTTGAGTTTTTGCAGCTTTCTTCTATCGGCATTCGTATCGGTAAAAATCCATGTTTTATTAATATCTTCAGCTTTCAGCACATTCGCTTTAAAGGGTATGCTTAATTTACCGTCAATTATTATCCTGACCGGGTTTCTTCCTTTTACCTCCCTTACATTTAGAAACGGGTTATCAACTTTAATTGTATTTGCACCAACTACTACCGCATCGTACCCGGCACGCAGTTCATGAACAAACCTTATGGCTTTTTTACTTGTTAACCATGTTTGTTCATTCCTCGAAAAGCTAATCTTTCCATCTAACGACTGGGCTATTTTAATTGTGACGTAAGGGATTTTATGAGTTATGTATTTGTAATAAAATTTATTTAATTCTTCAGATTCATCCCTAAGAATACCCACATCTGTTTTAATCCCCGATTCATTTAAAAGTTGTATTCCTAAGCCATTTACATCGGGGTTCGAATCCAGGCAGCTTACTACTACTCTTTTAATTCCACTGCTTATTATGAACGGAACGCATGGCGGGGTTTGTTTTTCTAAATGGCAGCAGGGTTCAAGATTACAATAAAGTGTCGCTCCTTTAACATCATCACTTGCGTTTTCAAGAGCATTTACTTCTGCATGCGCTCCTCCGTATTTGGCATGCCATCCTTCGCCGATAATTCTTTCATTTTTAACGATGACTGCACCAACAAGAGGATTAGGGCTTACAAAACCGCCTCCGTTTTTTGCAAGCTTTATACAACGTTTTATATATTTTTTGTCATAGTGTTCTTGCCGTATCGATGCCTGGTTATTGCTCATTAGAATCTTCGGAAATATTCATAAATATAAACAGAGATTTTAATATGATTTGTCAGAGTAAAAAAAACCATATTAATATTGTTACAAAACCTCAACAAAAGCAAGCCGAAAGTCAAAAGAAAAAATTATGGTTTACCTGCCTATTTTACGGATGGAGTCGGATAAAAGATCAGTTCATCATCCCGAATAAAATGGTTCTGTACAGGTTGTTGAAGGGGAAAAGCCGGTCGATATTTTTTGGATAATAATGAAAGTCAGAATAATACGTTAATTTATTAATGGTAATTCTAATCCGCTAAGAATTATTTTTTCAACTTGTAACTTTACTACACCTTTGTAATATGTATCCAATTCAAGAGCGGCTTTTTTTGAAAGATCAATTTGTCTGCCGGGTATATATGGACCGCGGTCATTAATTCTTACAATTATTGATTTGTGATTTTTCGGATTAGTGATCCGTAAAAGAGTTCCGAACGGTAAACTTTTATGAGCTGCTGTTAATCCCATCTGATTATAAATTTCACCGTTAGCTGTGTATCTTCCGTGAAATCGTGGACCATACCATGAGGCGCGCATAATACCCATATCTATAAATTTAATACCAGTAGATTTCTCAAGCATTATTTCATCATTTATTTTATCGGGTTTTTCTTCCTGTAAATTTTTAACGCTAATTATATTGTCCTCTGCCGGCGATAAATTTAAACCTGCTATTAAGATTAATAACAGGAAGAAAATTCCTATGTAAACCTTTTTCATAAAGATCCATTTTTGTTAATAAAAATTATTTTACCGGTAATTAGCTATTCCCGGAAAAATCGCTTAGTTAAGTCAATGAGAGTGCCAAATTACCCTTCGTTCCCGGGCGTTAAATGAACTTTTTTAACACTTAATTTGTCGCCGTGTCCTCATTTGGAAACAGGATGTCATTATGATTCAGGTAAAATTTGATTAAATATTTGGCACACATTGTAAAAATGAAAGAGAGATAAGTGATTTTGACCGAATTCGGGGAAATTCAAATCTTATGCGGTATGTAGTTTATTATATACCGCAAGCATCAATTTGTTATCAATAATTTAGTCGGGTTTCAGAAGTTATTGTAATGAAACGAGTTACGGCGCAAGCTTTGCTATTTTAAGATGTAAATGATATAATTAACAGGATTATACTTTGTAAATGGTAAAACTGCTGATCTGCAAAAATGTTTTGATAATAAAACCGAAAACCCGGTTGGAAAAAGTTTTTAGCGATGAGGAAACATTAAAGCTTACAAAATATTTTGCGGTAATACTTGCTATCAGATTAGCAAAGTAAAATTGATTTGAACAAGATTTAATTTATTCTATTTGTAGTCTGATTTGAAATTTGAACAAGACGAAATGATGAACAGTGTATTGCTATAGAGACTTTGTGAATATTAGTAACTCACCCCCGAAATAAATTCGGGGCAAGCTCTAAATCCATCTTTTGAAAAGAGATGGACTTTTAAAATATAGTGAGTTTAACTCAAATTAAGCCCCTTCCCTTCTCAAGGGAAGGGGTTTGGGGATGAGTTCGCTAAGTTAAATATGATTTTTACACAAGCTCTATAATAAATTGTTGTATGCAATTATGATTAATGAGTCCACTTAAAAAGAGTAATCGTAGTGAAAATAAGGATCAAAAGGACACAAAAATTTAAGGGATTCCCACTTCCGTGGGAATGACACTTAAAAATACTAGCTTTTTTAAGTTGGCTCATTTATGCAAATTAATTTCAAACTGCTTTTTCAAGTTCCTTCGAAGCCAATAGTGTAAGCCAATCCTCGCTTTCACTTCTCATAATTTTTTCTGCTTTTCGTATAAGCTTATGTAAATTATGTTTGCTTAACGGCTTACCGAATTCATAATCAAGGTTTTCTAACTCGTTTAATATTATTGTACTGTCGGTTATTATTTTTTTATAATCACGATGGGTTTTTATCGCTCCGGTTGTGGCACCTAATGCCGGAAGTAATAAAACAGCAAACACGAGTATCCGTTCTACTTCATGAAGTTCGATTGTAAACAGAACATGAATGACTGCGATAATTACAGCGAGATAAAAAATTGTTTCTCCCCAGAATTCCAGTTTTTCGTTTTTATTCCAGGCATCTTTTATTCTTTGTCTATGGTAATCTATTTGAGATTTAATCCACACTTTTCTAATATAGTTTTTGAATATTTGAATATTACTGTCTGTGAATGATTTTAATTCGGGTATTTGTGATAAAATGTGTTCCAGTACTAAAATCATCCAGCCGTTCTGCATGTAAGTGCTTTTAATATGCCGGACGTATTGTGGCGGAGAGAGTTTAACACCGCACAACGTTAATATAATATCCGTTCTAAGATGTTCGGCTAAAAACCTGTTATCAACATAATTGCGGTGAGTAGCTTGCTTGTGCGAAAGAAATATTAGAAGACTGATTATTACAAGGAAAAATAATTCGATCATAAAAATGTATCGCGGTATGTGCTCGAAAAATATTTCGCCATATCCCACAACAGCCACTGAAAGGAAAGACAACCAGAAAACAATTAAACCAATATAGCGATACAACTTCTGACTTTTTACAGCAAAGATTTCAGAATGTGTATAATAAGGTAAAAGGAGTTCTTTAACTGTTGTTTTATTATGCTCAGGAAGGTCGTATTCATCTTCGGTTTCCTTATTGATAAAAAATTGTTTTAAATTTTCATTAGTACACTTTGTCCATAACTCTTCACCGGCATTAAAGTTATTAAAGTTGTTAATCTGTCGAAACAAATTTTTATCGATTCCGTTACCTTCAATAAAATTAATCTCACCCGGTGAATTTGGATTTATAATATAGAGCGGACATTCTTTTGTTTTTGCATATTGCACTATACCTGCCGTACCGCCTTTACCCTGTGACGGCAGTTCATCCCAGATGGCGATTAAAACATCGCAGTGATTTACGATATATCTGCCTGCATCTTCGTAAGCTTGCTTTTTTGCATCCGGTAATAGTTCATCCGGAATATTTCCTTCTAATTGTATTTTATTTATCGCAGATATATCATCCGCCTTCTGTAGTAAAGAATTGAATTCATCTCTGGATGTCGCCGAAGAAAAATCCTTTAAATATTCTTCCGGGCAAAGCGGAAGTACGACCTTTAAATCAGCATTATTATATTTTAAAACTTCATCGACAACCAGGCGATCAGCTCCTTCGGCTAAAGGCGATATCACTCTCAAAAGAACATTCGTTTTTTCAGACGGTGGAAAATACGCCAGTATTTCATCGATAATAATTTTAACTTTTTCTTTTAATACTTTAGAATTATTTAGTTGTCGATGACCGGTAACACCAATCGTCAGACGAAAAGGAATCGGTTCAGGTTTTCTCATTTAATATTTCCATTCTTCAATTCTTATTCGATTTATAATGAATCGGCATCGGCATTCGAACCCTGAAGTAATGCTGCATATTCTGCGGCTTTATCGGGTTTGCCCCAGGCATTGTAAAGATTAATAATGTATCTGATTGTACGTTTTGTAGCCGGGTGATCTTCACCAGGGTCCAATTTAAGAGATTGATAATTTTCCAGTAAAACTGTTT
>BDSV01000208.1 GCA_002898075.1 bacterium BMS3Abin03 | reverse complement strand
ATGCAAAGAAGTAAAAATCAAATAACCGGTATGTTCTTTTAATCCTGATAAAAATGGGAACATTCTCCATTCCTGAAGTTTAATAGCGTCCATTTCGTGTGTCAAAATGAATGCAAGTCCAATGTAGAAAAAGTAATGTTCTGTCATATTATTTCTGTTTTGTTAGGGTTGCACATAACGGCGGTTCGCTATTATATGTTGCGTATTAAAAACTACGTTTCCGTCTCACTTATTAAAAGCATTAAATTATAAATATTCGGGTCAGCCGTGTCTCTTGTCAGTCCGCAATGGCGGTATTTTGTCATCTCCGGTATTTATAATTATCATTCAGTATACTTATTTTAATTTTGGCAATTCATCTGTTGATATTAGTAATTGTATAGAACGAGCTTTCCCCGGTGTCCTTTTTATTAATTCTCTTTGCTCTAATGTTATTACCATTCGATGAACAGAAGGCCAGGTGACTTTAAAATAATTTTGAATGTTTGATTCTGAAGGAGGACGACCATTAATTTTCGTATAGTAATAAATAAATGCTAAGTATTGTCCCTGTTTGAATGTGTATTTATGTTTAATCATTTATAATTTTTTAATAATATCAGGTGTTTCTTTTTTAAATCGCTTAAAATATATATCTTCAATAAATTCAGATAATGGCGCTTTCCACTTTTCTTGTTTATGATTAGCAAGACTTCCAAATTTTTTTGGATTCATTCCAAGTTCTCGTGCCATCTGTATGTGAGTATCAGATAAGTGAAATTTGTTTTTTGCATCTATCCATTTTTTATTTTTCATTCATTCTCTGTTTTTGAAGTTTGCAAAATTTGCATTATAGGGTATCCTATAATAGTCCTGATTTTTCCTGAAGGTTCTATAATTATGAATTTCTCACCGACGATGTAATAATTAGAATTCCAGTCAATACTAAATTGTGCTGGTGTATCAATAATTGTAAAAGATTGTTCCTCTCCATCTTTTGCCAAACATAGAGCAAGTTCATCTTCACAATCAAGCACCCAGGCATCTCCTGTTTCAGTAGAAAAGAAGATTAAAGAGCCAAGGGGAAACGACTCTTGATTCATTGTCTTTAGCTTGTTTGATAATGTATTTTGCTTCTTCAGCAATATTAAGTTGTTCTCTATTCAGCTTTTTCTTTTGTGTTCGAGAAGCATTATGTTTTTCGCGTTTCTTATTCTTTGCCATATCTATTTTATTGTTCATACAACATTTCTTGTATTTCAATCCACTTCCACAAGGACAAGGATCATTCCTTCCTATTACAGGTACTTCTTTTTTATTGTTTGAATAATCTCGTTTTTCATTTTTGGAGGTTTCCCTCCGAATAATTATGGATTTAATAAATATTCCACATCTGAAATATCTTCAACCCTGTCGGGTTCAATACCTACAATAACCTCCCAATTATTCTTTTCACATATTGCTGTTATTTCTTCAGCACGTTCAAATGTCTGAACACGCACTATTGCCGGTTTTTTTGTACTTCCTAATTTTGCCATAAATAATATTTGTTTTATCACTTTAAAAATAGAAAAATTTCAAGCTTTTCCGAAAAACAGTAAATCGTCTGTCGTTACTTTTGTGTCTCGCGGTTTGATTCTTATCTATCTGTAAATTTACCGTACCCGTCCGAATGTTACGAAACTTTCACGCTGAAATTAACAAATCCGCTGTTTAATTTTTTATTCATTTTTTTCAAGCCAGCTTGCCGATAAAGGGCAATATTGCATGAGGCAGATTGATAAAGATTTTTCTATCGACCCGGGATGAAGTTTGAACGGACGGAATTATTATCAATTTACCACTTCACTGCTTTTTGCCATGTTGCGTACCGTTATGCTTTTTAAAATTTATTGTAAAGTTCTTTTTATTTCCATAAATCTTGTAAAATTTAAAACCCGAATTTTCCGCCAATACTTTTATATCCTCAATTGTCATTTTATCAGGATCA
Organism: bacterium BMS3Abin03; assembly: GCA_002898075.1. Classification (GTDB taxonomy): domain Bacteria; phylum Bacteroidota; class Ignavibacteria; order Ignavibacteriales; family Ignavibacteriaceae; genus BMS3ABIN03. The sequence goes on along the minus strand of BDSV01000208.1, from coordinate 21,415 downwards.
CCCGCCAGTTCCGATATTGATAGAATACCATCATTCTTTAATATCCTGTAAAATTCTTTCATATATTCTTCTTTGTTTTCTACTTCTCCAATCACGGTTACCATAAAAATTCTATCGAAACTATTATCCGGAAACTGCAGTGTTTTCCCATCGCACAAATAATACTCTACATTTTTAAGTCCTTTCTTATCGATACGTTTTTTTGCATAATCCAACATCTCTTGCTGAATATCTGCTAAAATTAATTTTCCTTTTGAAATTGATTCGGCAATTTTGATACTAAAATATCCGGGACCGGACCCAATTTCCAATATAATTGAGTCTTCCTTTATTTCAAGTCTTTGTATTAATTTCTTTGGTGATAAAAAAATATTCCTAATCGGCATAAGCAAAGTAAATGCTAATTGATATGGAAATATTCCTTTACCGCCGAACCTTTCAGCTATATCAATTTTTTTACTTTTATTCATCTTCATGTAACTGCATCCGGCATCTCAACAAACACATTGCGTTTATTACTACTTTATACTTATTTGTTTTGCCTTTTCGGTTATTTTCATTATAAATTCTGTTTTTCCATTTGTATAAGCTTCCCTGTCGTACTTATATTTTTTTGCGAGTTCACGCTTTAATTTTTCATATTCTTTCGCAATTTCTTTATGGTTAATCAGGTAGTCCCGAAAATAAAGACTGTCCCAAAGACCGGAATGAGTTTTTTCTGCGAGATGAATATGATACGATCGTCCTTTTATTCCTTCTTCTGTATATCCTTTTACAAACATTATATATGGCGGCGGGCAATCATTTCTCGGGATATAATGATAACCTTCCGATTTCATTATTTGTATTATTTTATTTTTTGTTTTTTTATCTTCAGAAATTTCAACTAATATATCGATAGTTGGTTTAGCCCCAAGGTTTGGAATAGCAGTGCTTCCAAAGTGTTCGGTTCTAATGGCTTTTTGTTTTAAAATTCTATTTAACTCAATTTTTTCAATTTCAAATAGTTCTCTCCATTTAGAATTCGGTTCAACGATAAACAGGGGAAATAACTTTCCTAATTCTTTAGTACTTAACTTGTCTAAATCTATTTTCATTACTTTCAATTTTGCGGATAAACCATGTATTGCTTACAGGTTCTTTTTAGCTATTGTGCTTTTATTGCTTTAACAAATTTCATTATGCAGATTTATTAATTGTCCTGGTTCGTTCCAACAAAGTTGTGTAAATCGGCTGGTTGCCGAGCTGGGCTGTAATCAACGATGCTGTTACGGTGGTAATTATCAGAGGTAATATCAGTTCAAAGTTCGATGTCATTTCAACCGCAAGCACCAATCCTGTAAGAGGTGCTCTTACTGTCGATGCAAATATACCTGCCATTCCTGCTACGGCAAAAACACCGGGATATGAAATAAGCCCCGGAAAATAATGCTGCATAACACCTCCAAACAACATTCCGAAAACAACCCCGAGGGCAAGCAAGGGTGCAAAAATACCACCCGGTACACCGGTTCCATAGCTAAAAATTGTCAACAGCAGCCTGCCGATAAATAAAATTATTAAAAATTGTAGAGTTAATGAATGGTCGAGCACCGTTCTAATTGTGCTGTAACCGCCTCCAATCATCTTCGGATAAAATATTCCTACTATTGCTATAACCAGTCCCGCAATAACTACACTTAATACCATTGTAACCTTCGATAGATCGCTGAAGAAATCCAATGATAATATTAATAGTTTATTAAATAAATACCCCACTAAGCTGAATAAAAAACCGAGGACTATAAATAACCAGATACCCGATAAAGGCGGGCTTGGGAAAACCATCATTTTAATTACCGGATCGGCGCCGACTAAAATTCTCACCACGTAATCTGCCGTACCCGAGGCAACCATAATTGCTGCCACGGAAAAAAAAGTATATCTGAAATGCCCGTGCATTTCTTCAATAACAAAAATCACTCCTGCAAGAGGAGCATTAAAAGCGCTTGCAAGCCCGGCAGCCGCACCCGCCGAAACCAAAGGGTTGGTTTTATTATCAGGATGCTTAAAAATGTCCTTAATCATTTTACCAACATTAGCACCAATCTGGATGGTTGGACCTTCACGCCCTAATAATAAACCGCTTCCCAGCGAAAACAGCGAAGCAATAAATTTTACAGGCAAAACCCGTTTCCATCGCAAAGGTCTTATTTCATCCAAAGCACCTTCAATCTCCTGAACCCCGCTTCCTGAAGTTTCGGGGGCAAATTTTCTAACTAATAATAATGCAATACTAATTCCGATAACACCAAACAATAACGGCAGCAACCAATTGACAAACTCTGCATTGCCGGTACCAGCATACAACCTGTCCCTGAAAACGTCGATGTAGGCAAGTGTGAGCCGAAAAATTGAACCTATTGCTCCTGCAATTGCTCCTACTACAAAAGCAAAAAATATTAAGCTGAAGTTTTTCGTATCGGCATCAATAAATCTTTGATCCGACTTCCACGGTCTTCTTTTTTTTATTAAAGATGATTTCATTAACTGTTTATTTTCATCGGGTTATTTTCGGTTTTAACATTATAGCTAATGTATGGCTTGCGGTGGTTTTATAACCACAAAGCTTTCAACATACAGCGTATTTTATTTATTGTTATTTTATTATTCAATTATCATCTGCCCGGCAAATGCAATTATGTGACCGTCTAAATCAGAAATGTATCCAACTTTATCGCCCCAATCTCTATTTTTTAATTCGCTGATTTCTTTCCCGCCTAATTGAATTCCTCTTTCCATATATTCTTCCGCATTTTCAACTTTTAGGTATAGCTCGCATCTTGGTATTCCTTTTCCTCTATTCGGATGTGGTAATTTGTCTGAAAGTATTTTTGCAATACCGTTTTCAGGCATTAAACCTAATTTTACATAATCAGTCAATTTAAATTCAGTCATACCGGCAACGTCCAGGATTGGCTTGGTCTGAAGAAGTTCTTCGTAAAACTCTTTACTTTTTCTTAGGTCGGCAACATAAATTATAAATTCGATTTCTTTCATATTGTTAATCAAAAAGATTTTAAATGCTTTGGTTTATTTTCAGTGTTCCGATCTAACGGCACACAACACCCGATTATATCCTGCAATTCCCTAGTCATATTTACATATAGTCCTCTCTTAAAGGATAAAATGTATCAACGATTTTGCAGTCGGTAATTGCTTTGCCCGAATGTTCGACATTTGAAGGAATGATTGCAACTTTTCCCTGTTTAAGTACAAAAGTGTTTCCGTCAACGGTTAGTTCAAATTCTCCTTCAATTATTTGCGATACCTGTTCATGGACGTGTGAATGAGCAGGAAGTTTGCTTCCCGCCTTAACATCCCAGAAAGCAATGGTTAAATTGTCGGAGTGAACAAACCTGACTTTATAACCGGGTAGTAGTTCTTTTTTCTCTATTGTTTCTAAATCAATAATTGGCATAGATTTTTGTTTTAGATATAATCTTCTCTCGGCGGTGTGAAAACATCGATTGCTTCACCTGCCTCAATTACTTCTGCATTGTGGTCTGTATTTACCGGTATTACATACGAATCACCGGCAGTTAGTAATTGATTGTTGCCGGAAAACCGAATTCGTATTTTTCCTGAAATTACATAACCTGCCTGTTCGTTAGGGTGATTATGAAAAGGAACTTTATTACCAATTTTGTAGTTCATTTTGATTATCATTAATTTAGTTCCATTTGAGAGAAGTTCAAAGTTAATTCCATTGAATTCTCTTCTTTTTTTTTTGATTCGGTCGATTTAATTATCATTTTTAAATAATTTGGTTTTATACCTGCACGCGTGATCAAATAGTGTCAGGTCCTTATATCCCTTTTTAATTTTAGCAGAATGTTTACACTTTTTTAATTGGTTTTCGGATTTTACCATAAACGGGGCTGTCTAAAAAGCAAAATTTCTTTGTGAATTTTGGAGTCTTCGTGGCAATAAAAAATTTTGATTGTCGAATAATTTCCAAACATTCGCCACAAAGTTTCCAGGGCACAAAAGTACACAAAGGATTTTTTAGACAATTCCTAAAGGTGAGTTTATAATAAAACCAAAATCCGAAAACAAATTTGTAAAAGGCATATATAAGTGAACAACGAAATTATGGATTGGCTATAGAGAAGAAGATATGCCCATAGTAGTTATGATGGATGAGACAACAAAACTCATACGGAGCGAAAGGGCATTCGTCTTTTATCATTAAATTAGTAATCTCACAGGAGTGGTAACTATCAGTAATAATTAAACGAAGTGATTATTTATACCGGTTATCGAACAATAATTTCGACCCTTCTATTTAAAGCTTTTCCGTTTGCTGTTTTATTACCGGCAATAGGCGAAGTTTCTCCCATTCCTTTAAATAACATTCTGTTTTTTGCGATGTCGTTTTTAATAAGCCAGCTTCGTATAGCTTTTGCACGCTGTTCGGATAGTTTTTGATTGAATCCAGATGATCCATCGCTATCGGTATGCCCGACAATGATAATCTTCAATTTGGGGTCAGATTTTAAAACGTTTAGCAATGCTTCTAATGTACTTTTTGAATTCGGCATAGGTTGCGTTTTATTCGTTTCGAAATGAATGCCGTATAAATTAATTGTTCCGTTTTTTTTCAGCTCATTATTAATGAAATCTTTATCTTCTTTGCTTTTTTTCTTTAAGATAATAACAACATCTTTAGTTTCGTCTCTCTTCAAATCGAACATTAAACTTTTTGATTCGTAACCTGATTTTTGCGCTGTTACATTTGCTAATCCGGAGGGAACACTGTTTAAAGCAAACTCTCCATTTTTATTAGTTAATAATTCTTGCAACGCACTGTTCGATACCAGAACACTATCTAATAAATTACCTTGTTCGTTCTTTACTATTCCTTTTATATTTCCCGTACAGGTGTATTCTTGGTGGGGATTTATAAGTATTTGAACGAAGTCCAATGCGAACCCGTCGCCTATCCCGGTAAATGGGTCATCAATCATTATTTCAATCCTGCCGTCTTCAAAAAGATTTATATCTTCGGGTAAAATGCCAAAGGTAACCAGTTTACCTACCGGACCGGTTTGATTAACAGAGTTTAATATTTTTTCGATGTAAGATATTCTTTTGCCATCAATACTAAACTGAAAAGACGAACCGAATTTTGGAGCTTGAAAATCATCGATGAGCATTTGTAATACAACAGAATTAATTTTTATCGCCGGTTTTGGAAATGATATTTTTATAGGCACCGGGTTGTTTTCAGGTCTGTTTGTATATTTAGAATAACCGTCTAACTTCATGTCTTCTTTTACACAACCGCTTCCAACTATTATTCTGTCGGTACCCGCATAGTCGTTCTCGTTGGGCTGCCAGGGGTATGGATGACTTGGAGTGTTATTACCGCAGAACGGATCGAAATTTACAGCCCAGCCGAATCCTAAGTTATCAATATCGCCAACTCTAATCTTGATATCTGCATCTTTACCTTTATCCGAATAAAAGTATTGAAGTACGCCTGGTTCAGTTTTTACATCTTTACTTTCTTCTTCAAAAACTTTTTGAATTTCCGTTTTATTAAGTGCTCTATCATAAATTCTCACATCATCGATAGCACCGGAAAAAGAATCACCGAATGATGGATTTGCGCCTATGTAAAAATAATTTAATCCTTGCCCTGTTTTGGCTTTCCGTTTAAAAACATTCCCGTTTACGAAAAGTAAAATGTCCGCAGTGGATTGATTATAAACCGCAGCAATAAAAAACCAGCTGCCGGCAGCTACCTGTGAACCGGTTAAAACCCGTTCATCTTTTCCGCAAAACATTGCCCCTCTTCTATCAACAACGTAAACAGACCTATCGTAGTCGCCGTTATCCTGTGATAATATCGCCATTTTATTTCTCATATCATCAATCTTTGCCCAGAGAATAATGGTGATTACAGGTTGCTTATCAGGGTTAATATTTAATGGAATATTTATGTAAGAATCTGCCTCTTTAAATCCGGCTGCTGAATTTTCTTTCCCGTATCTGTCTTTAATTAATTTTACATTATTGGGTTTAATTCCGGGAACCGTATTAGAATTATCGATAAAGGAATTGTTAAAAGATAAATCTAAAAGTAATCCTTCATTATTTTTACCGGATGTTTTTTGTGCAAAGATATTTAATGAAAAAATAAACACAAAAATCAAGAATGTTAGTAAAGTTTTAATTTTAATTTCTCCTTCTTTAGTAAAAGTTTATAAACGAACCATTGGTATTAATATTTGCCAATTTAAAGCTTGCAGCTATAGTAAATTTTACGTTACCTAATTGAGTACCAGGGTTCAAGTTCTAATTTACAAAATATCAAATTAAAATTATTATATAAATCCATATCCTTTATTCTTTTCCTATTATCCCGGATGTTGTTTTTATTCCTGTTGGTTATGATGTGATTTATTCTGGAATTTTCAAAAGTTTTAAATAGCTTCTAACGCCCGGTTGGGTTGATAAAATATTTCCTAATTATTAATTCCGACTTGTTGTGTAATATAATTGCTATTTGGTTTTCAGATTTTACAATAAACTTATCTCTTTTTACCTGTCCCGACTTTTGCGCATGTGCGTCAACTTAATTGCCCCGACTTTTATAGACTGTGTGAAAATTTATGTTTGCTTTGTAGCGCGACTTTTAAGTCGCAAATTTTATGAAAAATAGCGAGCTAAAGCTCGCTCTACAAGTTTGGTTTTAATTTCCACACGGTATCTTTAAGTCGGGGAACTTGTAAACCCAAGTTAATTATGGCCTTAGCCACAACTTTTATTCAGTTTTGGCTAAAGCCAATAGTCCGTTAGTTAATTTAATCCACGACCTAAAGGTCGTTGCAATTCAATAAAAATTGGTTTTTTATCGCTCGGCTATCAGAAAACAATTCTTAGGTTGACGCCTATGCGACTTTTGCGGGAAGAGATGATAAAGTTGAGTTTATAATAAACCAAAATTTGAAAACTAATTAAAATTATGTATATATTAAATAGAATATTGCTTATAAGGAGGCTTCGCGAAACTTATTCTTCACAAAATGCTTAATGTTACTTTATTGGTTTGGAAGTGCTATTTTATTCATTTTTCAATGCTTCGCCTTCCTTATTGATTAATTTTGACACTAATATTAATGCTATTTGTTTACTTTATATAGGTTTTGCAAAAGCTTCTATAACACTATAAATGGTATTTGGGGGCAATAAGAAATTAAATATGAATTTGTGTTTAACTAACATTGCATAACAAAGTTGGTCGTCATGCTAAAAAAAACTACTACAATAATAACGAAGAAAGAAAATGCAAAGAAAAAGCAGTTTAAAGGAGTCTCTTTTGATGTTTTAGCTGTTGGACAGAAATCAATGGTAACAAAAATGAATTATAAGGTTGGCAACAACGTACCTTTACATTTCCATCCCAATGAGCAAAGTGGATATGTGATTTCTGGAAAGTATATAATAAAATATCAAAATATAAGCGAGGTTCTTAATCCAGGTGATAGCTATTCGATACCTGAAAATATTGAGCACTCGTGGAAAGTAATTAAAGATGGGGAAGTAATTGATGTATTCACTCCACCAAGACAAGATTATTTATAGACATACATTAAGAAAATAATGAAAAAATAATTCTACTTCTATCAACGATGTAATAAGAGGATACTTTTGTCGCTCATGGGCAGAAAAAAATGAGCAAAAGATGATAACATTGTGCAACATAATAAAGAACAAAAATAGGAGAGCTTAAAATGAAGAAAATATTTTTAATATTATTAGTCTTAATTTCAATAAACTCCCTTGCTCAGGGAAAGATAGGATTATTGATAATTGCACATGGTTCCCCTTCAGAACAATGGAACCAACCTGTTTTATATATAGAAAATCAGGTTAAAGAATTATTAAAGACAAAAAATATTTCAGACTTCGATGAAGTTCGGGTTGCGTTAATGGAATTTAATGAACCATCAATATCTACTGTTTTAAAAGACATGGAAAATAATGGCATTACAAAAATATATGCGTTGCCATTATTTATTGCACCTTCGGAACATTCGCTTTATGATATACCTACAATACTTGGTTTGTATTACGATGATGGAATAACAAATAAACTTGAAGAAGAAGGAACAAAAATGGTTGAGACAAAAATTAAAATTACAGTTGGTCCATCATTAAATTATAAAAATATTATAAAAAATATTTTATTAGATAAGGTCAGCAAAATATCAACAAATCCCAAAGAAGAAGCAATAGTTATACTATCGCATGGCGATGAGAACTTTAAAAAAATATGGGGAGAATTTGTTGACGAAACAGGCGGCTATATTCTTGGACAAACAGGGATTGAGTATTTTGACAAAGCCTTTGTTGAAGTTGGTCAATCATTTGCTATTGATGGCGTTAAAGCAATTCTAAAAGCAAGTGAAAAGAAAAAGAAAGTAATTGTCATTGGCATGTATTTATCAATGGGAGTAAAAAATATGGCGAATAATTCAGGTTATTTAATGATGGGTCATACAATAAAAACGAATAAAATGTTTGAAGGAAAAAATATTTACTTTGAAGAAGAAGGTTTGTTACCAGATAAAAGAATTACAGAATGGGTTGTTGATAGAGCTATTGAATGGTTAAATAAATAAACTTTACATCTTAATACTATCACAATAATTTGGAGTAATCGACACGGAAAGTGGAAATTACGTTGGGTAACAATGTATAAAAATAATAACCGAGATATTAGTAAATTCATGATTTGTAGCTCGCCTCAACTTCATCGTAATTTGAAAGTTTTGAGTTCCGTAATCGGCTACTATTCTTATACTCACCGTTAGGCAACATATTCTAAGATTCTGTGAAAATGGAAAATATTAGTTTATTATTAGGTGCTGGTTTCTCAAAACCGGCGAACTATCCTCTTGCTAGTGAAATAAATTTAAAATTTAGGGACTTATCTTTAGCAGAGTTCTTTATCCATACAAGTGAATCTGCGCATTTAACCGACACTCAAAATCCTAATTGGATTATCACTCAAGAGAAACATTATTTCGTTGTTGATTTTATTCAATTCTATTGCTCAGTTATTTTATCGGATCAGAAAGATTTTCACTATGAAACTTTTTTCGATTACTATATGCAATTAATGAAAAGAGAACCAAATGAAAATGAGAAATTCTTTTTTGAAGAATTTAAGCGAAACCGTAATTATAATTGGGACCATCATCAATTACTCTTTCAGTTCAACAGAACTTTTCAACAATTAGTTGCCGATTATATTACTGTTGAATGGCCTAAATCTATTTCATATTTAACGCCCTATTCTACCAGGTTTCCTCATAAAAATTATCTGGAGTTACTTGAATACTTGGGAGAAGAACACAAAGTTCACATTCATACGTTAAATCACGACTTGCTTATGGAAAAGTATTTTCATTTTGAATCTATTGCTGGTAAGACATCAGATGGATTTGATGATTTTGCTTCACCATATTATGGTCAAATTAGCAATAAGGATATTACCCAGCGAATTAGATTAAAAAGATTTATTAATCGATATGATGCGATATTTAACCTGTATAAACTTCACGGTAGTGTTGATAACTATATTTTTAATACAAATAACAAAGTATATGAAATGATTAAATGGGAGTATGGACTACTTGAAAGAGGAATTGTAAAGGAAATCACTACTCATCTCGGAGAGCATTTATATTTTGATGGTTATGTAGATGTTGTCCCGGAGTTTCTTTCAGGAACTACAGAAAAGATTAAACATTATGAAAGGAAGGTTTACTATTCAAAAATATTTGAAAGATTTAAGAATAATCTAATAACTTCCAATTATTTAATTGTTATCGGCTATGGTTTTGGTGATTCTAAAATAAATAAATTTTTATCAGATTGTTTTATAAATAATGATAATCAGACAATGATTGTAATTAATAAAACTCGTCCCGATTCTGTACTAATTGACAAAAAAACGTGAAGTTTTTTCCTATTGGGGTAGAAGAAATTTCAATTGATGCTATTAAAGATATTCTTAAAAACAATTAAATAAATATGTCCAGTTTTTTCAACAATTTACTGGACAATTCACTATCTTTGCAAAAAGAATATTCTATGAAAACAACTGAATACATAGCGTTTACAATAAATCGGTTCCCCAAAGGATATGTATTCACCTATGAAGACTTTGTTACTAAGGTGAATAAAAAAGAAGCAATAATAAAAGCATTAAACCGTATGGCTGTTTCGGGCAAAATTACAAAACTATCAAAAGGGAAATATTATAAACCTGAAAAAACGGTCTTCGGTGTTTTACAGCCGGACCAATACCAAATAGTAAAAGATTTATTGGAGCAGAACGGAAAAACAATTGGTTACTTAACGGGCTTCAGTATTTACAATCAATTAGGTTTAACAACGCAAGTAAGCAGCACAATCCAGATAGGTAAAAACGAAATACGCTCTCCCTTTAACCGAGGACGCTTTAAAATCTCTTTTATTAAACAGAAAAACAATATTACAAAAGAGAACATCCCTCTACTACAAATATTGGATTCGATTCGTTACATAAAAAAAATACCAGACAGCACAAATGAGTTTGTTTGTAAAAGGTTAATTACAATTCTAAAAGACCTAAAAGAAAAGGATATCAAAACAATAGTACGCTTGGCACAAAAATATCCACCTTCAACAAGGGCTTTGCTAGGTGCAATGTTGGATGAAATTGGGGAAATTGAATTAACAAAACCTTTGTTGAAATCATTAAATCCAATAACAAAATATACAATTGCCGATGTAAATAAAGTTCTTTCCACCACAGAAAAGTGGAATATAAAATGAAGTTACACGAAGATAAAAAACTGTTCAAACAAGCAGTTCAAAAAACTGCAGAGGGAAAAGGGATTCTTGATATATATGTAGAAAAAGATTATTGGGTAACCTACGCTCTTTACACAATTTTCAAAAATGAAATTGGCAAAGAAACAATATTCAAAGGTGGTACTGCACTTTCAAAATGTTTTGGTTTAATAGAGAGATTTTCTGAAGATATTGATTTGGTTGTTAGAAGAGATAAAAGCGAAACGGATAATCAACTAAAAAGAAAAATTAAAAAAGTTACTAAAGTTGTATCTGATTTTCTGCCGGAAATTCAAATGTCTGAAGTAACACATAAAGTGGGGATGAGCAGAAAAACAGCTCATAAATATTCCAAAGAATTTACCGGCGATTACGGACAAATTAGAGATGTAATAATTGTTGAAGCAACTTGGCTTGGGTATTTTGAGCCCTACACTAAAAAAGAAGTGAGCTCGTATATCTATGAAATGATGATAAACACTGGACAACAAAAATTAGCACAAGAAAATAACTTATTACCTTTTGAAGTACAAGTTTTGGAACCAAGGCGAACATTGTGCGAAAAAATAATGAGTTTGGTTAGATTCTCTTACACCCAAAACGCTGTTGAAGATTTAAAACAAAAAGTACGTCATACTTATGATTTATATCAATTACTTGGGAATGATGAGTTATCTAAATTCTTTGAATCCACCGAGTTTGATGAAATGATTCTGAAAGTAGCAAATGATGATGTAGAAAGTTTCAAAAATAATAATGCGTGGTTACAGCACCACCCAAATAAAGCAAAAATATTTACAGAGATAGAAACAGTTTGGGAAGAGCTTAAGTCAGTTTATTCAGATGAATTCAAAAATTTAGTTTTTGGTGATCTACCGAGCGAAAATGAAATATTCGATTCGTTAAAAATAATAAAGGAACGTTTAAAATCTGTGGACTGGACGATAACTATTGAAGACCCGAAATAAATATTAGTATGGGAAAAATATGATTGCCTAACAAAAGCTATAAGCAATGCCGAAAAAAAGAATCGGCACTGCTCATAGCAAGACCGCTGCCTGCCGTCCTATAAATGAAACAAAAAGAACAGATCACATTGTTAAAGCCATAATTGCTTTTGCCGTATGCAGCCGGTTCTCTGCTTCATCGTAAACAACTGAAATGTTTTCATCGTCGATAATCTCGTCGGTCACTTCGTGATTTCTATCTGCCGGTAAAGCGTGCATAAGTTTTACATTTTTATCCGCAAGTTTTATTCTTCTGTCGTCGCAAATCCAATCGTGATGTTTTCCTAAATTAGCTGCCATTTCTTTTTTGCATTCTTCTTCGTTATCAAGATATTCCTGCATACCGTAAGCACCGAAACCTCCCCAGTTTTTTGGGATTACAATCTGTGCACCATTAAAAGCTTCATCCATATCATTAACAATCTTTAAACTTCCGCCGCCTTCCTGCGCCCTTCTTTCTGCCCGCTCAATTATATTTTTACTCAGCGAAAATTCTTCCGGATGTGCAATTGTTAAATCAATACCGAAGCGCGGAAACAGCAATGCCTGTGTTTGCGGAACAGATAATGGTTTTGAATGTGTGTCGGCGTAAGCCCACGAAACTGTAACTTTTAATCCTTTAACATTTTCCCCGAACTTCTCATATATCGTCATCAAATCTGCTAAGCCCTGAAACGGATGGTAGATATCATCCTGTAACGACATAACAGGTTTAGTTGAGTGTGCAGCCATTTCGTTTAAGTAATCGTTGCCGATACCGTAAAAACAGTTGCGGGAAGCGATACCATGTCCCATACGTGAAAGAATAATTGCAGTATCTTTTGGAGATTCACCGTGAGAAAGCTGCATCTTGTCGGCAGTTAAATCGTGAGCATGACCGCCTAACTGTGTCATCCCCGCTTCCATTGAATTTCTTGTACGCGTTGACTGCTCGAAGAAAATCATAAACAAAGTTTTATGCGGAAGGTGCAGATGCGGTATTTCTTTTTTAAACTGATCTTTTAATTCGAAAGATGTTTTAAATACAACGTCGAGATCTTCCTTTGTCCAGTCATCGCAGGAAAGGAAGTGCTTACCTTTTAATTCGTTTGTCATCGCTTAATCCTCTATTGATTGTTAATCTCTTTTTTGATTAAAAACTTTAATCTGATCAGCGGGTATCTGCTTAATCTGTGCCATCTGCGTTCTATTCCGTTTAATATATATTTACAAACATTGCATAAAACGCCGATGCCTTTACCAAATGCTCAACCGGGACTTTCTCATTCGGTGCGTGCGCAAGTTCTTCATTTCCCGGACCGAAACCGATTACGGGAATTTTATATATGCCATTTATAGTTACACCATTTGTTGAAAATGTCCATTTATCCACAAGCGGCTCTTTACCGAACAGTTCCGTAAATGCTTTTACTCCCGTTTGAATTACCGGATGATCTTCTTCAATTTTCCATGTCGGATAGTATTTTTCCATTCGGTATTCGAGTCCGGTAAAAGCAGTTTCCTTATAATTGAGAAGCTCAACCTTTGCGTTCATATCCTTTACAATTTCTCTAACCTGATTCAGCGCTAACTCTTTATCTTCACCCCAGGTTAATCTTCTATCGAGATGTATTTTTGCAAAATCTGCAACCGCACAAAGCGACGGGCTTGATGAAACAAACTCCGAAATAGTAATGCTTCCCTTTCCCAAAAACTCATCAACTGCTAAGCGTTCGTTCAGCTTCTCAATTTCAAGTGCTGCATGCGATGCCATATAAATTGCATTCTTTCCTCTTTCAGGCGCCGAGCCATGAGCAGAAAGACCGTAAAACGAAACTTCAATTTCCATTCTTCCACGGTGACCGCGGTAAATATTTAGGTTTGTAGGTTCGGTAACAATCACGCAATCAGGTTTAAGTTTATTCTCTTCAACAATATATTTCCAGCAAAGACCGTCGCAGTCTTCTTCCATCACTGTTCCAGTAACATAAAGAGTAATGTCGTTGGGAACGCCAACCTCTTTCAAAATTCTTCCCGCGGTAATTCCTGCAACGGGTCCGCCTGTTTGATCTGCCGATCCTCTTCCGAGAACATACCCGTCCTTTATTTCCCCGCTAAGAGGATCGAAATCCCAGTCATCTATATTGCCCATATCAACAGTATCGATGTGACCGTCAATCGCAATAACTTTCTTCCCTGTTCCAATTCTTCCGATTACATTTCCCAAACCGTCTATCTTTACTTCATCGAAACCGGCATCTTTCATCATTTGCAGCATTGCTTCAGCAACACCTTTTTCTTTTGTGCTTAATGATTTTATCCGAATAAGTTTTGATAAATTATTCGCCGTATAACCGGCATATTCTTTTGCTTTGTCATAAATAATTTTTGATTGTTCCATATTTTTTCCTTCGAGATTTAGTCCTGTCAATATTTTTCCTGCTATACTTACACTTATGTCATTCTGAGTGAAACGAAGAATCTAAAAAATAACATACATAAGATTCTTCATCCCGATAATACGTTCTCATTTGCCGGGTCATCGGAATTCAGAATGACAACATAAAATATCTGTTAATAGCCCTTAAATTTCTTAAACAATCTATTTCCTTCTTTCATAATATTTGAAATGAAATCATCTTCGTTAAACTCAAGCTTGAAATTCTTCATCAACACATTACCGTTATGAATAACATCACTTATCCTGCTTTCTAAAATGCCGTAAATAAAATGTCCCCAAAAGTTTTCGTTTGTAAATGGTGTTGGCGGAACGTAATCCCAAATAATCATATCTGCCCTGTCATTCACATTCAATTGAGTAAAATCAGAAAAAAATCTTTTAACAAATTTTAATTGATTGAAATACACTTTTTGAAACCTCGCAAACGATTCATCAAATGATTTGCCCGAATGACGTAATAACAGGAAAAACTGTTTTAATGATTTTGCAGGATTTGAATGCATACCGTCGGTTCCCATTAATATAGGAATATCATCCGGAATGATATTGAAGTCAGGCAATCCGACTGCATTATTCATATTTGAATCGGGATTGAATGCGATTGCGGATTGATGTTGTACAATTAGTTCATATTCATCTTTTGTTAAATGAATTCCGTGTGAAAGGATACTTTTTTCATTTAACAGATTATATTTAATTAACCTGTTAAGAGGTAAATCATTGTAAGCTTTTTCTGATAATTCCCTGTCAATCTTATCTTCACAAAGATGAATATGAATTCCAAGATTATTTTCTTCCACAATTTTTGAAGCTGTTTGCAAAGTTTCATCGGAAATTGTAAACGAAGCATGTAAACCGAATAAAGCTTTTACATTATCATTAACATAGTTTTTCAGAAAATTCTGATTTTCTTTCAACCCATCTTCGGCAAGCCGATGCCCATTTCGATCCGTAGCTTCAAAACATAATACTCCTCTAATTCCAAAATCGTTTAATACATTTGCTATTGCTTCAAGACTTCCATCAGTTTTACCGGGAGATGAATGATGGTCGAAAATATATGTAACACCGTTTTTAATCGAATCGATAATTCCCAATTGCGCCGATGCAGTTATCATATCTTTATCAAGCGCACGATCTACTTTCCACCACAAGCTATTGAGAATGTTATAAAAATTATCCATTGGTCCGGTAATCGGCAGTCCTTTTGCCAACCGTGAATAAAAATGATCGTGGAAATTTATGTTGGGAATTGTAACAACTCGTCCTTTCGCATTAAGTATGTCTTTATCTTCTGAACTATCCGTAAATACTTTGTTAGGATCGAACTGCTTTTCATCAATACTTACAATTTTACCGTTAGTAATTTCAATATCACCGAACAAGGGTTCGATTTTATCATTACTTATTCTGCAAATCCATGCGTTGGTTATTTTCATTTTAAAATAACTTTTTTTATTAAATTATTAGGAGATTCTTCGCTTCACTCCGTTTCGCTCAGAATGACAAATTCAAATTGTTACCCGACTTGAAAGTCGGGCTACATTATGTTGTGACTTTAGCATTAAATTCTTTTATCAATTCATTCCAGTGCGGGGCGATAGAAAATCTTTCATTCCAGTAATTTTCATCGTACCATTGTGCATCTAGGTCTCTAACATCTTTACCCTGCTGTTCGACCCAGGTAAAATACTTTAAGTTGTGGATTCGTTTTTTATCAACATAACTTAATTCGAGTAAATAATCTACGCCTTGTTTTTTAATAACAGCGTTCCAATCAATTAATGCCTTTGTTTTATCATACGGTCCGAACTCATCGTTCATTTCTTTAAGACGGGAGTTGTACATTTCTACCGAGTCGGTAAAAATTGTAAAGATTATATCGTTCTCATTATACTCATAATATTTTGCAAGTTTAATTGATGCGAGTAAATTACAAATAGATGATATTCCCAGGTAGGAAAGTTTTTCAACAACATTTTTATCAACACCTTTTTTAATTAAAACTTGTTTGCCGGCATCTTCATTGAATAATCTTAAAACCCGCAATGTATCTTCATCATCGATTGCTGCAACTGCATCTGTGTTTTTTACATTGTGAATCCACGGAACATGTTTATCGCCGATTCCTTCAATACGATGACCGCCGTATCCGTTCATTAAAAGTGTGGGGCATTGCAAAGCTTCGGTTGCAAGAACTTTTATTTGGGGATTGATTGTCCTTAGGTAATCTCCGGCAGCAATTGTTCCGGCAGAACCTGTTGCACTTACGTATGCACTCATTCTTTGCTTACCGGTTTTAATCTGATTGAACAACGATTCAATCGTGAATCCAGTTATTTCATAATGCCAAACAGAGTTGCCAAATTGATCGAATTGATTGAAAATAAAATACTCATCGCTTTCGGCTTCAAGTTCGTGACATTTATCGTAGATTTCTTTTACATTACTTTCACATCCGGGTGTTGCATAAATTTCGGCACCGAGATTTTCAAGCCATTCAAATCTTTCACGGCTCATCTCTTCGGGCAATATTGCAACGGGATGAACGGAGAGTAAAGCAGAGTTAAACGTACCGCCCCGGCAGTAATTTCCTGTTGAGGGCCAAACAGCTTTGTGATATTCAGGATTGAATCTTCCTGTAACTAAATATGGAGCAAGGCAGCCATACGTTGCACCCACTTTGTGTGCGCCGGTGGGAAAAAACTTTCCTACCAAACCGATTACGCGGGCTTTTATTCCCGTAATTTCCTCCGGTATTTCTAAAAAATTAATATCGCCGATTTCCCCTGTTGCAGGGTCATTTCTCCAATTAATTCTAAAAAGATTTAACGGATTGACTTCCTGCATATTAATTTTTTTAAGTTTATTTTTTATTTCCCGAGGGATGGTTTCAGGTTTTTTCAACTGTTCAAACGTGGGAAGGATTATCTTATTTTGCTTACAGCGTTCGATAGTTTTTTCCAGATAATCTTCATTTTCAGTTTCCCATTTCCACTCTTCCATTATTTCTCCGTTGATTACAACATTTCTTCGTTAATATTATGATTAATCAAAATAAAAAGATTAATCGGGTTAAATTTAATAAATTAAAGCCATTCATTCTTAAAATTAAGTTGTTTTATTGCCTGAGATTTATACTATAATAATATTGTTTTTAGTGGGATGCGCTGCCGGGTTTATCAACGTTAATGCAGGCGGAGGCTCTTCGATAACATTACCCGCATTAATTTTTCTCGGGCTTGACGCATCTGTTGCAAACGGAACAAACAGGTTGGCAATATTAATTCAAAATATTTCTGCAGTGCGTTCTTTTAAACAAGAGGATTACCATGATTTTAAAACCAGTTTTAAGCTTTCACTTTTTACATTGCCGGGTGCAATAGCAGGAGCAATAATAGCAACAAAAATCGGCGATGAATTGTTTCAGAAAATATTAGCGGTGATAATGATCGGGATTATAATTTCGATTCTCATCCCCCGCAATAATAATCCGGATGATAACGATACGGTAAAAAGCAATCTGCCGGCTTATTTGTCGATGATAGGAATAGGATTTTACGGCGGTTTTATTCAAGTGGGTGTCGGCTTTCTTCTAATGGCATCATTACGCTATTTAATGAAGCTAAATCTTGTGTTGGTAAATATGCATAAGGTTTTCATTGTTTTAATTTATACGGTTCCGGCATTACTTATTTTTATTGTGACCGATAACATTAATTGGGTTATGGGAATTGTGTTGGCAACCGGTAGTGCAACGGGTGCATGGTGGGCGGCAAAATTCTCAATTAAAAAGGGAGAAAAGCTTATTAAGCTTATTCTTATTGTTGCGGTTTTTATTATGGCAGTAAAGCTGTTAGGTATTTTTTAAAGCAGTCCTCTTTTTAAATATTTCCCGGTTAAACTATTTTTGTTTTTAATGATTTCTTCCGGCTTACCTTCGGCAATAACTTTACCGCCGTACTCCCCGCCCCCGGGTCCAAGATCGATTATCCAATCTGCCATTTTAATAACATCCATATTATGCTCAACCACAACTACCGTATTGCCTTTATCCACTAACTTATTCAACACATCAAGAAGTATCCGCACATCTTCAAAATGCAGCCCGGTAGTCGGTTCGTCTAAAACATAAAGCGTTTTACCTGTACTAACCTTGCTAAGTTCGGTAGCTAATTTAACACGCTGTGCCTCACCGCCGGAAAGCGTAGTTGCCTGCTGACCAAGTCTTATATATCCCAATCCGACATCGTGAATTGCCTGAAGTTTTCTTTTGATGCGCGGTAGTTCTGCAAAGAATTCAAGCGCTTCGTCTATTCGCATTCCCAATACATCGGCAATTGATTTTGATTTATATAATACTTCAAGAGTTTCCCTGTTATAACGTCTTCCTTTACAAACATCACAGATGATATATACATCCGGCAGAAAATTCATTTCAATTTTTTTAAGCCCGTCACCGTTGCAGCCCTCACATCTTCCGCCGGTAACATTAAAACTGAACCGCCCCGCTTTGTAGCCGCGTATCTTTGATTCGGGATGCTGCGCAAATAAATCCCTGATATAAGTAAATAATCCTGTATATGTCGCGGGATTCGATCTCGGTGTTCTTCCAATCGGTAATTGGTCTATCTCAATAATCTTGTCGATGTTTTCCAAGCCCTTAAACGATTTATAAGGCAGCGGAACAGCTTTCGATTTATAAATTTTATTCATCAATACTTTAACCAGTGTTTCATTAAGCACTGAAGATTTACCCGATCCGCTTACTCCTGTTAGTAATGTTAGTGTACCCAGCGGTATTTTAAGATCGATGTTCTGCAGGTTGTTTCCCGATGCTCCGATAAGCTCGATAAATTTACCGTTCCCTTCTCTGCGCTTATCGGGCGTTTTAATTTTTTCCTTGCTTCTCAAATAAGTTAAAGTAAGCGAGTTAAAACCATTTCCCGAGTCAATAAGTTTTTTTGTTTCACCGAGCACACAAATTTCACCGCCATGCTCACCGGCTCCCGGCCCGAGATCGACAATATAATCAGAGCTTTCAATTGTCTCCCTGTCATGCTCAACCACAATTACAGTGTTTCCGAGATCTCTTAAATTTTTAAGCGAGTTAATCAGCTTTATGTTATCGCTTTGATGCAACCCTATCGAAGGTTCATCGAGAACATAAAGTACACCGGCTAACTGTGTGCCGATCTGAGTTGCCAATCTAATTCTCTGCGATTCACCACCGGACAAAGTCCTTGCGGAACGGTCTAATGTTAAATAATCTAATCCAACATTTAAAAGAAAGTGAAGCCGTTCTCTTATTTCTTTTAGAATGGGCTTTGCTACAATTGCTTCTTTACCTTTAATCGCTAATGAATCAAAAAACTCTGCCGACCTCTGAATTGAGAGCTTTGTTATTTCACTAATATTTCTTCCCTGAAATTTTACTGCAAGAGATTCTTTTCTTAACCTTCCCCCTTTGCAGGAAGGACAGGGGATTGTGTTCATATATGAATCGACCCATTCTCTTATATTATTAGAACTTGTTGATTCATAAGATGTGCGAAGATACCGGAGCAGACCGGAAAACCTGTGTTGATATTTTACCGGTCGCCCACCGCCGTAATTATACGTAAAGGAAATCCGTTCTTCACTTCCATTCATTATAATATCAATCTGTTCATCCGATAACTTCCTTAATGGTGTGTCAAAATCGAACTCGAATTTTTTGGCAACTGCTTCCAACTGTGTAAAGTACCAGATAGAACGGGGCTTGCCGAAAGGCGCCAGCCCTCCTTCATTTATAGTTTTATCCCAATCAGGAATTAGCAGATTCAAATCCAGCTCTTTCTTTTCACCCAACCCTTCACAATCCGGGCAGGAACCGTACGGCGAGTTGAATGAAAATGAATTCGGTGCGAGTTCCCTGTAACTAATTCCGCAGTCGAGGCAGGCAAGATGGCGGCTGAATATTCTATCTTCTGTTCCGTCGCTGACAATAACAATACCGTTTCCGTAATTAATTGCAACTTCTATCGATTCACTTATACGGCTGCGCGAAGTTTCTCTTACGGTTATGCGGTCGACTACAATTTCAATGTTGTGAATTTTATATCTGTCGACCTGAAATCCTTTTACTAATTCGAATATCTCCCCGTCGACTCTAACTCTTAAAAATCCATCGGATAACACCTCTTCAAATAATTCCCTGTAGTGCCCTTTCCTGCCGCGCACAACAGGTGCAAGTATGAGTGCTTTTTTGCCTTTCATTTTCGATAGGACTGCATCGATGATTTGCGCAGTGCTTTGCTTCTGAACCGGCTTGCCGCAATTATAGCAGTGCGGAATTCCTAATCTTGCATATAGAAGGCGCAGGTAATCGTATATTTCCGTTACCGTACCAACGGTGGAACGGGGATTACCGGAAGTAGCTTTTTGCTCGATGGATATTGCCGGTGAAAGACCTTCGATCAAATCGACGTCCGGTTTTTCAAGCATATCTAAAAACTGGCGGGCGTAGGCAGAGAGCGATTCGATATATCTTCGCTGACCTTCGGCGTAAATAGTATCGAAGGCGAGAGAAGATTTTCCCGAACCCGATAATCCGGTAATAACCGTAAAAGAATCGCGTGGAATCTCGAGATCGATATTTTTTAAATTATTCTCTCTCGCACCCTTTATTATAATCGAATCTTTTTCCAATTCCTTCCTAAATAATTTTTTAAATAACTATATTACTTATACAAGTTCTGATAATCAATTATAATAGGAATGCATATTTCACTTTTTTGAATGGAATATCCCGAGAAAATAAATACGATAGATAATTTTTTCGAATCTACTTTTAAAGAAAAGGGATCTGTTTTTGTCTCGCAGGTTCATCACGTGGAAAAAAAAGACGAAGCAGAAAAGATTCTAAGCAGAACCAGGAAAAAATATTATGATGCAACACATCACTGCTTTGCTTATAAGTTACTTGGCGATACTATCAAGTATTCTGATGACGGTGAGCCGAACGGAACTGCAGGAATTAGAATACTGAACGCAATAGATCATTTTAAACTTATAAACATTTTAAATGTTGTAA
>BDSV01000207.1 GCA_002898075.1 bacterium BMS3Abin03 | reverse complement strand
CGCTTTATCCATATCTAGTTGGGTCTTTTGATACACCCGGTACTGCAAGGGATGTTAAGATCTCTGGAAATTATGCATTCGTAGCTGATCAAACTGCGGGACTAAGAATATTGGATATTTCAAACATATCAAATCCTATTGAAATAGGGTTTTATGATACACCCGGACAAACATTCGATGTTGAATTAAAAGGGCATTATGCATTCCTAGCAGATTATTCAGGGGGATTAAGAGTAATTGATATTAGTGATGTGACTAATCCGGTAGAAGTTAATGTTTATAATACATCGGGAGATGTGATAGATATTGAATTTAAAGATAATTTGGCTTTTTTTACTGATGGATATCAGGGGTTAAAAGTAGTTGATATAACTGATCCATTAAATATTCAACCGGTCGGATCTTTAAGCAGTCCTTTTTGGTTTTTGGGGTTAAAGGTTGAAGGTGATTATGCGTACGTTGCTGCCTGGGAATTTGGTGGGCTGCGTGTAATTGATATTAGCGACCCGGGTAATATGACCGAGGTTGGTTACTATGTAACACCTGGTAAATCAAGAGACTTATATGTAAGAGGAAATTATATCTATATTGCCGATTGGGATCCGGGAATTGAAGTTATTCGTAATGACTTAATGTTGCCTCAACCAAATACTACATACCTTAGTTCTGCAAATGTATTGGGAAGATCATTTGATGTTAGTTTATCTAATAGTATTGCGTATGTAGTTAGTTGGTATGATGCCAATTTGCAACTTATCAATGTGAAAGACCCTTCAAATCCAGTCTCTCTTGGCAATATTATAACATCAGATTCTTACGGCGTAACAGTAAATGGTAATTATGCGTTTGTTGCTGATGGTTTTGCAGGTTTGAAAATTATAGATGTTTCAAACCCGTATAGCCCGTTTCAAATTGGCAGTTATAGTTTATCGGGAACTGCACGTGATGTAAAAATATTTAATAACTATGCATACGTGGCTACTCAGTCAGCAGGGTTGAGGGTAATAGATATAACAGATTTGACGAATCCGATTGAAGTTGGGTTTTTAAATACTCCCGGGCAAATATTTGATTTAGAAATCAAAGATAATTATGCTTACATTGCTGACTATTCAGAAGGTTTGAAAGTAGTTGATATTACTGACCCCTATAATCCAACAGAAGTAAATGTTTTTGAGACGCAAGGTGATGTAATTGATGTAGAAATCAAAGATAATTATGCGTTTTTTACTGATGGCTTTGAAGGACTTAAAGTAGTTGATATTTCTGATCCGCTTAATATTCAACCAGTTGGATCTTTGGGCAGTCCATTTTGGTTTTTAGGACTTAAGATCGAAGGTGATTATGCGTATGTTGCCGCCTGGGAATATGGAGGATTGAGAATAATTGATATCAGCGATCCGGCTAACATGAAGGAAGTAGGTTATTATATTACTCCGGGAAAATGCAGGGATTTAGATGTTTCGGATGGTATCTCTTATATTGCTAATTGGGATTACGGTTTAGGAATTGTAAATAATGATTTGCTTAATCCTATCCCCGTTGAATTAGTTAGCTTTTCTGTGGAACAAACGGGAAATGAAGTCCAACTCTCCTGGATAACGGCAACAGAGATTAATAATCAGGGATTTGAAATAGAGAAGAAATCTGCGAACGATGATGATTGGGCTAAATTAGGTTTTATGGAAGGCAACGGAACAACAACAGAAATGCACTATTATTCTTTTTCGGATAATATTAGTAGCGTAATTTTTAAGGATGTAGTTTCTTACCGCTTAAAGCAGATTGACTTTGACGGATCGTATGAATATTCAAAAGTTATTGAGGTAAAAGTAAATCAGCCTGAAAAATATTCATTAGAGCAAAACTATCCCAATCCCTTTAATCCTTCGACCAAGATAAAGTTTTCAATATCGAAAGCAGGGCATACATCATTAGAAGTTTATAATATTCTGGGCGATGAAGTTGCAACATTAGTTAACGAAGAAAAACCGGCAGGGTTATATGAGGTTGAGTTCAACGGAGAGAATTTATCAAGTGGAACATATTATTATAGATTTAGATCGGGAACATATTTTGAAGTTAGGAAAATGATATTATTGAAATAAAATTGCTCGATTTGTAAATTATTTTAAGTATGATTTTTTCAACGATTATTTTTAATAAAATTTAATAACATAATTCTGAATTTTGACTCCCTTCGGGGAAAAGTATAATTAATAATTTTATCATTATCACGGGGGTGATTATGAAAGTCGTATTTACTATTCTATTATTTGTAATCTTTTTCAATACGCAAAATTCTGCTCAATGGATTCCACAGAATTCCGAGACAACAGAAAGATTTTTATCTAATTATTTTATTGATGAAAATACCGGCTGGTCAGCCGGTAATAATGGAATAATTGTTAAGACTACGAATGGCGGGGATATCTGGTTTTCCCAGTCTATTAATATATCCGATAATATACATTCAATTTTCTTTGTCGATTCATTAAATGGGTGGATAGCACTTTACGGGTTTGTCCCGGAGCGGCATGGTAGTGTTATGCATACTACGGATGGTGGTAAATCTTGGCTTACACAATTATCTATAAATGGTGCTACATTCCATTCAATTTATTTTACCGATAAAGAAAATGGTTGGGTTGTTGGAAGTAGCGGAGTTACCTTTAAGACAACCAATGGTGGTCAAAGTTGGATTGATATAACACCTACAATTTATTGGCTCTTTTCAATTTGCTTCTTAGATAATCAAGTTGGCTGGATTAGTGGTGGTCTGTTCGGGGAGATATTAAAAACAACTAATGGAGGTTGGACCTGGTTTTCCCAAAGTACACCAACGAACGATAGAATAATGTCGGTTTTCTTTCTTGATTCTAATCATGGTTGGGCAGTCGGGTGGGGAGGCAGAATTATGAAAACTACAGATGGTGGTACAAATTGGCAATTAGTTCCATCCGGAGTAGTAGAAGAATTAAGAAATGTTAGGTTCACAGATCTAAATAATGGCTGGATTGTTGGTTTGGGGGGCATAATCTTACATTCGATTGATGGGGGGAATTCATGGAATATACAAAACAGTAATACTTCAAGTAGTTTATTCGGTTTGTCATTTGTAAATGATGTTACCGGTTGGGTATCGGGTGAAAATGGTATTATACTCAAAACAAATAATGGCGGTGTACCAGTTGAATTGGTAAGTTTCTCTGCAGTACAATCTGGACATGAAGTCCAACTATCCTGGATAACTGCAACTGAAATTAATAATCAGGGGTTTGAGATAGAGAGGAAATCTGCGACTGATGACAATTGGACTAAATTGGGTTTTGTTGAAGGTAACGGAACAACAACGCAAATGCACCATTACTCTTTTTTAGATAATATTAGTAGCATAATTTTTAAGGATGTAATTTCTTACCGCTTAAAGCAAGTCGATTTTGATGGATCGTATGAATATTCAAAGGTTGTTGAAGTGAAAGTGAATCAACCTGAAGGGTATTCATTACAACAAAACTTTCCCAATCCCTTCAATCCCACAACAAAAATTAGATTTACAATTCCCGAAACCGGGTTTACAACATTGAAAGTATTTGATGTGTTGGGAAATGAGGTGAGTACTTTATGGGAAGAGGAAACATCGCCAGGTATTTACGAAGTTGATTTTAACGGAGCGAATCTTTCGAGTGGAATATATTATTATAAATTGCAATCGGGTAGTTATGTCGAGGTTAAGAAGATGATCCTGATGAAGTGATATCCAATATCCCGCTTAACTCTTTGGAAATTATTTTTCTATCATACCTGGTTACATATTCGGGAAGTGATTTGAATGATTGGAAACGTTTAAAAAATTCTTCCCCTGCTTCATCATAACTAAACATCATACCTGCGTTTGATTGTGATAGTATTTCTTTTACTTCCGTGTTGTTATCTCCGAATGCAATGATTGGATTACCGGTTCTTAAATATTCAAATAGCTTACCCGGTACATGCCTCGGTTCCGTGGCACAGACAAGTAATATATCTGCTTTAATTATATTCTTTATCATTTCATCGTAAGGAAGGAAGCCAATATATTCGGTTGCTTCTTCCAATCCCGCCGCTGATATTTCCCTTTTTATTTCTTCATCTACCGAACCGATAAATTTTATATTGAATTTGTTCCCTTTCTCCATTTCAGTTTTTATCTGTTTCCAAAAGTTTTTCGGATTCTGATAAGCGAACAAATTACCGGCGTGAACAATTACTTTTTCATCTTTAACTTCCTTTTTAACTACTGCTCTTTCAAATACATCTTCGCTGTATCCCCAATAAAGAACATACGATTTATTTGAAAGAAAAGAATACTTTTTAACATAATCGTTTTTCATCGTCTTTGTTACGAATACAACCGAGCTTGAATTCTGTAATACACTTTTTTCGAGGTGATTATCAAAATACAGTGTGAGTTTACTTCTTTTGAATTCCCTGTAATAAACAATATCAACCCACGGATCGATAAAAACAGGAATATGATTGACATCGAATTTTTTACTTAGCTTTTTCCCGATTAGATGAGTCGTGTGTGGCGGACCGATCGATACTATTGCATCAAACTTTTCTTTTTTTAAAAGATGAGAACCTTTTTTTACCGCCGGAATATACCAACCTATTCGTGCATCGGGGACAAACAAATTCATCCTTATCCAGATTGAAATACGATGGGCAATGCTTTTATTCGATTTTGAAATTGTTTCGGAAGCGGTAAGCTGATCGCCGGTTTTCTTCCCGGTGAACTTTTTATAGAAGTTAAACGGTTCGTAAGATTTTGCTTTGATAACTTTTAAATCGGGTGAGACATCTTTTAAAAAAGCATTCTCTTTTTCCGAAAACGTATCTTCATCTATAGTTAAAACAACCGGCTGCCAGTTAAAATCAGGTAGGTTTTTTATTATGCTTAAAGGCCAGTGCATAGATGCTTTGCCTGATGGAGGCCAGTAATATGTTATGAATAAAACCCTCTTCATTTTTTTTGTTTAGGGTTTAACTGCGATCAATCTTAACACAACTGCTTCACCTTCGTGGTGTTTGCTTTCTTTAAGGTCAACCACTCTTTTCTCGATCAGAGAGATTTCCATCTTCTTAAAATCTCTCTCCAATTCTTCCTTTGAGTAGAGCATATTTATATTTTTCGGTCCGCCCGAAGATTTTTCCAATTGCTCTTTTTCAAACACTTCGAGAATTAATGTTCCGCCGGATTTTAATGAATCAATTACTCTCGGATGAACCCATTTTCTTAACCCGGGATTCAGATGTAAAAATATAATTGCGGCAGCATCGTAGTAATTTTTTTTAGGTTCATAATCCGAAAGATCAGACACTTTATAATTAATAGTTACGGATTTTTCTTTTGCTGCCCTCAATGCTTTCTCCTTTGCTACCGGGCTAAAGTCAACGGCATCTACTTTCCATTCCCTGGTTGCAGCATAAACTGCATTCCTTCCCTCACCTTCGCCGAGCATAATTATTTTTCCGGGGGTGAGCTTATCTAATTCATTCTTAAAAAAAGTATTCGGGTCATTTCCATAGACAAATTCTTTGGTCGAATATCGTTCATCCCAAAAACTGCTGCCGAAATTATTCATTGTCATATCTTTCTTATTTTATGATTATGATAACAAATTTATGAATATTAAAATCCATATTGAAGTTTGAATATTTAAGCGGAGTTACCAATAAAACAGGACTATCTTGTGTTAATAGATATATGCACTATTTAAATTGGTTTTCGGATTTTATAATAAACTCATCTCTTTTTACCTATCCCGACTTTTGCGGGAAGAGATGATAAAAGTGAATTTATAATAAAACCAAAATCCGAAAACCAATTTGTAAAAGATATTATAACAGCATTTCCTCTATACAAAGTTAAACAAACTAAAGCAGCGGAAGAACTAAAAAAATAATGGACGACTTTTCTATTACCGGTAAAAGAACTGAAAATGCATTCAGTGAACTAAAACTCGTTAACAAATATTCCGGCGGAACCGGCATTTCTAAGGATGGGGCTGCATTTTTAATCCTTGTTTCCACTTTGATTACCTTTTTAAAGTGGACTCATAGATCATCAAAAAAAATAATTTGACAGATTTAGAAATATCCTATTCAAAAAAAGCCGGAAGATTTATTCCGGTAAAGAATGAAAACCGCTTTGTTCATAATATTTTTGGTAAAAAAGTCGTTAGAGAACTTAGGATACGGACTTATAAAAACATTTCCATCATTATTGCCTCATATAATAAAATTGACACGGTATGTATAAATGATACCTGTTTAATAATTATATTTATAAATATAAAATAATTTTTTAAGATAGAATGGGACTTGCGTTGAAAAGCTTAGATAAGTTTATAGTAGTAGGCGACAGGGTATTAGTCAGACTTCACGAAGAATCAAATAAAACTTCAAGCGGATTGTACCTGCCCGCAGGAGTAAAAGAAAAAGAGAAGGTGCAGAGCGGTTATGTAATAAAAGTCGGACCCGGCTATGCAACATCGGCGCAGGAAGATGATGAGCCATGGAAAGAGCCAGCCGAAAAAATAAAATACATTCCGCTTCAGGCAAAAGAGGGCGATCTGGCAATATTCTTAAGGAAAGAAGCTATTGAAATTGAATTTGACAGGGAAAAATTATTGATCGTTCCGCACTCTGCCATTTTGCTTCTCATTAGGGAAGATGACTATAATATCTAAGCAGATAAATCCGCCCGGTATTTTATCATACTGATTTATACAGCCCCAAACAACCATAGTATTATGTTTAACGCTCTCTTTAAATAATTACCGGATTGCAATCA
The DNA here is from genome assembly GCA_002898075.1 of bacterium BMS3Abin03. Lineage (GTDB taxonomy): Bacteria > Bacteroidota > Ignavibacteria > Ignavibacteriales > Ignavibacteriaceae > BMS3ABIN03. Next base: position 30,605 of record BDSV01000207.1, on the reverse strand, counting down.
TAATGATTGAAAAAAGCACAGAGAGCACAATAATAGCTTTAATAAAACTATGAAAAGGAAATTGTTTTACATCAACCCTTCCGGCAAACTTTGCCGGGGCGTATGTAACACACTTTGTGTTTGTTTTTGTAATATCCATACCAACTCCACGAAATTATTAGTAAATATTTTTAATAATCGTTTCCCCTTATTAAAAAATAAATAGTGCGATTTTTCCTGTAGAAAAAATCAGGCAACCGACACCGGCTGCTATTCTAGCCAGGAGACTATTTCAAATCCGCCGGTGCCGGGAAACATAGGAGGGGAAGCCACCATCAGCCTGTCGTCATAACGATACCGTTTTGAAAAACCTGTTTGAATACCACCCCACCCGAATGTACCAACTGCTCTTCTTGTGTGTTGTATAATTCCGCCCAAAAGGTTTATGTTACCGCTTTCGGGTCGGGTGCTGTAATTTTCAGCACCAAAACCACCTGTTTCTGCATAGATAGATGCATGAATATTAATGTTATTATGATTCGGGTTGTTGTCGGTTATTAAAACTTCATTCTTTGCTATTATTCCGAGTAAATCGGTTGATGCGGGATTATTTCTCGGGTCGGTATTGAAAATTATATCATCATCAAGATATACCTTACCTTTGCCGCTGCCTCCTGAAACTGCAACAGAATATTGACCTTTAACAGTCCCTTTCAATCTCACAATGGAATTTTTTGCGAAGATTAATCCGTTGGGTGCAACGTTTGGAAGATAAACGGTAGAATCGGGATCGTTAAAGGCGAATTTGAATTTAATACTGTCCTGATCAAATGTAAGATAAACGGTGTCGTGATTTTCAATTTTCCAGCCGTTATCATTAGCCGGGAACTCCAGGTTATCTACTGCATTTGCAGGAAGAGGCAAATCGACACCTTTTTCAAAACCGCCGAAGAAGCGAGGTTTATCTTTTTGTTTACTGGTATAATAAATTAGTTTTCTCTTTGTAGTTGCCTTACCGTAAAATACCGGGTGCCTGTAAACTCTCATGTAATCCTGAGTATGAAATGGTCCCCAAACTGTATCGTTCATAGTCCACCAGATATTTCCTCCTTCATAAACAGAAAAGTAGGCGAATTTTGAAAATTTACTCGGTGATAATGTAACCTTAACGGTGCTTGAATAACCGTTGTAATCTCCATGTACAACTATTTGTCTGATGTTTTGATATGCATCGATTATATTTACATCAACATCAAGTTTCCCTCCCTGGTACGGTATATTGGAATAGCCGGTTGTCCAGTTAGGATCCAAATAAATTTGATTAGCCGCTATGTTGGCACCGCTGACTGCAATATTATGCGCCGTAGTTTCATCATAATAATTAACATAATTATCTACAGCTCTTGTAGAAACGCTGTCGAAATTCTTAGCAATTATCATAAATAATAAGCTGAATCCTGCTATAACCAATAACGATGCTTTGCCGCTCATTTTTTAATTCCTATCTGTTTTTGAGATTTCTTGCCACTAACCTTATTTGTCTCCAGTATGCGCTGGAATAAAGTGTATCATAAGCTGCTACATTTTCTACCGTAAGGTTTATTTCTATGCTGGATATTTCACCGGTATTTATGATGGGCATAGGTATAGTATCGCCAAGTGCATCATAGTAAACCATATAAAATTGTGTTACACCGAGATTCGAGCCGCCGGGGGTTTCATGGTTCAAAACTCTGTATAACATTCTGTCTCTCGGATTTTCTGTTTCCGTCAGTTCTGATGCAGATCCTAAATAATAACTTATCGAATCCAGGTTCCCGTCCGAATCAACATCGGTTAAAAATTGAATACTCGAAGTATCGGCAGAAAGAATCGCACGGGTTGGATCGGGCAATTTGTTCCAATCGGCACTGTAGCCGATTTTCCTAAAATCATATTCTATCATCTGGGCTAAGGTTGCCATATTTTGCTGCAGTGCCAGTTCACCGCTGTTGTTATAAGTTTTTTCGGTAGTAGCATCGCTTAATCGCCAGACGGTCAGCATTAAAATACCGCCTATTATCATTGAACCGAGTATATCTATTATTGTACTAAAACCCATAAAACACCTATCTAAAATGCCAGTAGCTGTAAACTGATGATAAATTTAACGTATCGCCCATTGAAGGGCTTGTTACGGTTACGGTAATCTTTTTATTCCAGGTCCGCTCCAATGCAGTTCCATCCGGGTTGTTTGGATAAATATAATTTACAACGCAGGAAATATTAAACTCTGCAGAAGGAAGATTTGTAATCTGTTTCGTATATCCATTATAATCGTCGAAGTCATTGAATGTATCCGGAGTTTCCCATGAGCCGGGTCCCAAACTTCCGGGAGATGTAAGCGAGCTTAAATTAGCTACCGCGTCGTCGGCTGTAACTGCATCGAATGCCTTTTTGTTTGCTTCTTCAATCATCGAAGTTGCTAAAGAAATTGCAAGCACTCCTAGTTTCGAATCCTGTAAGACACTGTCGGTTATCAATATATTATTATTAACACGTAACACAGTTAATGAAAGAAGAAGTAAAGCGCCTATACTGAATAACGATTGACCAGTATTCATAATAATTTATAATTGTAAAAATTATGTTGATTGTTGAATTATTTTCTCAGCTTTTTTTCGTGTTTAGATATGCAAAGGGTATGCTAAAACTGCGGGATTTAAGAAAGTTGGGTTTACTAATTGAAATGTAGGTCTTAGGATAAATAAAAAGTTTAAATTGAAATGGAAGTGACAATTAAGACGCTTTTAATGTCCTAAGCGTCACTTTTGACTGTGTTTATCTCTTATTTTTTTCAGTCTTCTTTGCAGGGTTCTTTCGCTTACTCCGAGCACGGGAGCCGACTTCTGAATGCTGTTACCCATCCTGTTCATTACGTACAAAACGTGTTCTTCAATAGCATCATCCAGCGTTGTAAGCTTTCCGGTTTCAATTGCCCTAACTTCTTCACGGGTTGAAATTTTCGGTATGTCAATCGATTGAATATATTGACCGTTCGAAGCTAAAGCAACAGCATTGAGAATAATGTTTTCGAGTTCTCTTACATTACCGGGAAAGTCGTATGTACGAAGGTCATGTATCACCTGCTCGGAAAAACCGATTATATGTCTGTCATAAGTTTTGTTGCCAATTTCCAAAAAATAATCCGCTAAAATTAAAATATCATCTCCTCTTCTTCTTAACGGCGGCAGATGAATATATCCCCTGTTCAACCTGTAATAAAGGTCTGCTCTGAATTCTTTATTGTTCACCGCTTCGAGTAAGTTTCTGTTGGTTGCCGATATTATCCTGATATCCAGTTTAGTCGGCTTCGGATCTCCTATCCGTGAGATTTCGTTATACTGAATTGTTCTCAATAATTTTCCCTGTAATTCCAGGGGAAGCTCACCGATCTCATCTAAGAAAATTGTTCCGCCGTTTGCCGCTTCAAAGTAACCTAATTTATCTTCACTTGCGCCTGTAAACGTTCCCTTTTTATGACCGAACAATTCGCTTTCGAACAAGCTGGATGATATGGATGCTAAATTTACGACAACAAAAGGTCCGTTCCTTCTGGGGGAGATGTCGTGAATCTTTTTTGCAATCAAATCTTTTCCCGTACCTGTTTCACCAGCAATAAGCACAGTTTCATTTGTCGGTGCAAATATCTCAACAAGTTCAAATACTTTAAACATCAAAGCCGAGTCGGTAATAATATCCGAGAAGATCTTTCTTTCGGGTTCTTCCTCGCTTAATGCCTTTCTTAATGAATCCCGCTCGGTAACAAGCAGTTTAGTTCCCAATGCTCTTTTAATAGTTAGAAGTAACCTGTCAGTGTCGGGTGGTTTTGTAATAAATTCGTATGCGCCTAACTTAATGGCTTTGAGGGCAATCTGAACTTCGTTTACTGCCGTAACAACGATAACCGGAATGGTAGGATGTTGTGCGTAAATCTTCTCGAGCAAATTTAATCCGTTCATCTGCGGCATATAAATATCCAGAAGGATCAGGTCAATATCTTCCTTCTCGATTAACGATAGAACGTTTAAAGGATTATTTTCTGTAACTACCTGCGGATAACCCTCATCTTCTAACAAACCTTTAATTAATTCGAGATATGATGTCTCGTCATCAACGACTAAAATTTTGTTGCTATACATTTTCCGCCTTTATTAAAATCCGGTCTAGAAAATAAATATTTTTTTACAAATATATGTTATAAATACACTTAGTGCAGTAATTATACATTAAATCTTATACACTTATAATGCCAAAAGCAAATTTCAGCTTATTTTATTATTTTTATAAAAATGAATTTAATATTTAATTAAATCAAAAGGGATAAAATTATGGCTGCAAATTTAGATATGATCCGGAAAGTTTATGAAGAATTCAGAAGTAAATTAGATGAAATTCGTAAAGTTTTAAACCGCCCGATGACTTACACTGAAAAGGTTCTCTACACACACCTCTGGAACGGGGTAGAAAAAGAATATGAAAGAGGAAAAAATTATGTTGATCTATCACCGGATCGTGTTGCAATGCAGGATGCAACAGCACAAATGGCATTGCTTCAATTTATGTCTGCCGGGAGAAAAAAAGTAGCTGTTCCTTCTACCGTTCACTGCGATCATCTGATTCAGGCAGAGGTCGGAGCCAAAGATGATCTTCTTAGGGCAACGGAGGAAAATAAAGAAGTTTATGATTTTCTCGAAAGTACATCTAAAAAATACGGGATTGGATTTTGGAAGCCGGGCGCCGGAATAATCCATCAGGTTGTGTTGGAGAATTATGCATTCCCGGGCGGGATGATGGTAGGAACCGACTCGCATACACCCAACGCGGGTGGGTTAGGTATGATTGCTATTGGTGTTGGAGGTGCCGATGCTGTGGATGTAATGGCTGGAATGCCATGGGAACTTAAATGGCCTAAAATTATTGGTGTTAAACTTACAGGTAAGCTGAACGGCTGGACATCACCAAAAGATGTGATTCTAAAATTAGCAGGAATCCTTACGGTAAAAGGAGGCACAGGTGCAATTGTTGAATATTTTGGCGAAGGCACACAGTCGATTTCTTGTACCGGCAAGGGAACAATTTGTAATATGGGCGCTGAAATCGGGGCAACAACTTCTGTATTTCCTTTCGATGAAAAAATGTCATCTTACTTAAGAATTACCCGCCGGGTGGAAGTTGCCGCACTTGCAGAAGGTTTGGCGGATGTATTAACAGCCGATAAGGAAGTAACGGAAAATCCCGGAAAGTATTATGACCAGGTGATTGAAATAAATCTTAATGAATTGGAACCGCACCTTAACGGACCCTTCTCGCCCGATAAAGCTTGCCCTGTTTCAAAGATGAAAGATGCCGTAAAAGAAAATGATTATCCGGATAAAATTAGTGTCGCTCTTATAGGAAGCTGCACAAACTCCAGCTATGAAGATATCGACCGGTCTGCAAACGTTGCTAAACAGGCAAAGAAAAAAGGATTAAAGCTAAAAGCCCAATTTACTGTTACTCCCGGTTCCGAACAGGTAAGAGCAACAATCGAACGTGATGGTCAGCTAAAAGAATTAACCGATTTAGGCGGATTGATTTTAGCAAATGCCTGCGGACCTTGTATCGGAATGTGGAAACGTGTAGGAGCCGAAAATAAAGAGAAGAATACAATTGTAACATCTTTTAACAGGAACTTTGCTAAAAGAAACGATGGTAATCCGAATACGCTTGCATTTGTAGCCAGCCCCGAGCTTACAACTGCGCTTGCTATTGCCGGAAGTCTAAGCTTCAATCCGTTAACCGATGAAATTGAAAATGGAGATGGAGAGATGGTAAAATTGGAACCGCCGACAGGTGAAGAATTACCGCCCTCGGGATTTGATGAAGGTAGCAGCGGTTTTGTTCCTCCTGTTGAAGACGGCAGCAGCGTTGAAATTAAGATTGCACCGGACAGTGAAAGACTACAACTGCTAACTCCGTTTGAACCCTGGGATGGAAATGATCTGACCGATATGTTTGTTCTCTTAAAGGCAAAGGGCAAATGCACTACCGATCATATTTCTATGGCTGGACCCTGGCTTAGGTACAGGGGACATCTCGATAATATTTCGAACAATATGTTCATCGGTGCTATTAATTATTTTAACAATGAAGCCGGTAAAGTGAAAGACCAGTTAACTGGTGAGTATAAAACCGTTCCCGAAGTTGCTAGGCATTACAAAGCCGAAGGCATCAATTGGGTTGTGATTGGCGATGAAAATTACGGCGAAGGTTCGAGTCGTGAACATGCTGCCATGGAACCGAGACATCTCGGAGCCAGAGCGATTATCGTAAGATCTTTTGCGAGAATCCATGAGACAAATCTGAAAAAACAAGGTGTGCTGCCTTTAACTTTTGCCGATCCGAAAGATTACGATAAAATTCAGGAAGATGACAGAGTAAGCATTGTTGGTTTAAAGGAGCTTGCACCCGGCAAACAGGTTAAGATGATAGTAAAACATAAGGACGGGTCACAGGATGAAATAATGCTTAACCACACAATGAACGAAATACAGATTGAGTGGTTTAAAGCAGGCAGTGCGCTCAATTTGATTGCACAGAAGAATAAGTAAAGTTCTGAATATCTGGTTATTCAATTATGGGGCTGTCTAAAAAGTAATATTCAATGTCTTGTCATTCCCACGAAAGTGGGAATCTAACTAATAAAAAAGGTCTTGGATTCCCTTTTTCAAGGGAATGACATAAAAATTTGAACTTATTAGACAGCTCCTACAATTTATTATTTACCCGTGGTAAAACATTTCCTTTACTATCTTTCCATCCTGCCAGGTTTGAACTGCAACCTGACTCATTTTTACGTCGCCGTATTCTTTGTGTGAATAATCCATAAACCATTCAACCATCGATACATTATCGCCTACTGCAACATTCTTTACTTCTGCACCGCGGAATTCTGTTATTCCATCCAACCATTTCTGCTCACGTTTACGGTTTGCTTCTTTGCCAACAATCGGATCCATATTTATTTCTTGCATTACAACATCATCTGCGTAATACTTTTCGAAGGCGTCCATCATTTTGTTTTCAAGAATCATTTGATTCAAATCACTCACCATTTCCCTGGTATTCATAAAATTTCCCTTTCTTGTTTTTGATATAATATTAGTTGGGCTTATTAATAAATGTTATGACACATATATACTAAAAAAATTTTAAATATATGGTCCATAAATTTTTTCCAATGAGTCCGAAATTTTTCTTATCTCACCGGGTGTTAAATTATCTGAAATCAAACTATTAAGATCATTAATTTTAGGTTTTGTCTTTTCCAAAACTTTTATGCCTTTCTTTGTAATTCTCGCTACGGAAAGTCTTCTATCATCGGCTGATGTAAATCGCTCTACTAAACCTTGTTTAATTAATCTGTCAATCAATCTGGTTACATCGGGTGCGGGTTCTATCATTCTGTTAATTATTTCTCTTCTCGGGTAGCCCTCGGGATATTTCCCGTTAAGTATTCGCAACATATTAAATTGAGTTGCCGTTATTCCGAACTTAGAGCAAGCATTATCTATCTTCATTCTTAAAAAGTTAGCTGTTACTAAAATGTTTAATAAAGCTACCTGCTCGGCGCTGTCGAATTTTTTCTGTTTTAATCGCTTTTTTAGGATTAGTACCATATTAATCCGTTTTTATTGAATTTTATTGTAAAACAAATTTAAATTAAAGTACCGTCAATTTCAATATGAAATATTGGAAAGACTGAATACTATCCGGGTAATTATTTAACAAAGGCGCTTAAATCCAACATAGCTTTCTTACCCCGATATTCTTATTTTAATATTTAAATTAGAATTTGATTTATTTAAAATACGATGAAAGAAATTTAAGGTAGATGATATTTCTAAACCCCGTTGTGTTATTCGGACTAATTGCAGCTTCTATCCCCGTAATTATACATCTTTTGAATTTAAGAAAATTAAAAAAGATCAATTTCAGTACGCTGAAGTTTCTGAACGAACTTCAAAAGAATAAGATAAGAAGAGTAAAATTAAAACAGTGGCTGCTGCTTGCTTTAAGAATGCTGATCATCCTTTTTTTGGTTACTGCTTTTGCCAGACCCACACTTGAAGGAGTAAGTATCGGCGGTACAACATCAGCAGCTAAGACTACTGCTGTTTTTGTTTTAGATGATACTTTCAGCATGTCCGTTATCGGGCAGAATGGCTCTTATTTTAATCAGGCGAAGCAAATAATAAAGAATTTAATTAACGAGCTTGAAGAAGGTGACGATGCCGCTTTAATCCTGGTCTCCGGGAACAAATCTGAAGAGGTTGGGTTATCGGCTAATCTGAAAAAATTTGCCGGCAAAGTTGATAACATTACTGTTTCCGATGCTTCCGGATTTATAAATAATGCATTGATCAGGGCAGCCAATCTAATTTCGCAGTCGAAGAATTTTAATAAAGAGATTTACCTGCTTACGGATTTTCAGGCAAACAGAATAGCAGATAAAAATAATATTACGGATTTAAGCAAGCTGCTAAACGATAAAGTCAGATTGTATTCATTCGATTTTGCGGGCAGGGATGTTTATAATATCGGTGTGAATGAGCTGAAAATAAACACGCAAATTTTTGAAAAGAACAAACCGATAAGCTTTAAAACCGGGATTACAAATTATTCACAAGAACCGGCAAATAATCTTGTAGTTTCATTATTCATGAATAATGAACGATCGGCGCAGAGAAGCATAAATCTCCAGCCGGGCGAATCGAGTACGGTAATTCTTGATGCGGATGTTAAATCGACGGGGTTTGTAGATGCCCTGGTGGAAATTGAGGATGACGACATCCTGCAGGATAATGTGCGTTACACAGCGTTTTATATTCCCGATGAAATTCAGGTTTTATTAGCTTATGAAAACAAAGATGATTCGCGGTTCGTTAAGCTGGCATTAAATTCAGGCGGTACTAACGGCAATCTGAAAATAACCGAAAAAAAATTATCCCTTTTAAATTCTACACAGTTAAACAATTTTGATGTTCTGTTTATTATCGGTAATAACTTTGCTGGTTCAAAGCAAAAGGTTAATGAATTTCTGCAGCAGGGCAAGGGGGTTGTTATTTTTCCCGGTGCGGAATTTAATGAAAGTGTTTTCAAAGCATCGTTAAGCAGCTTGAAATTGCCCTCTCAAATTCAACTGATAAATGCAGGCGAAAATTCAAACTCCGTGGTTGATTTTGATAAGGTTGATTTTAATCATCCTATATTCCAGAATATTTTCAGAGACAAAAAGAAGAAAGAAATCGAATCGCCCAAAATATTTTCTTATTATAAAATTAATCCGGGTACAAAGGGAAAACCTGTAATTAAATTAATTGACGGCTCATCTTTTCTTAGCGAATTTGATGTGTCCGACGGAAGAATCCTTCTCTTTAATGTTGCCCCCGTACTCCGGTGGAGCGACTTTCCGGTAAAAAGTATATTTGCTCCGTTGGTTTATAAATCTGTTTATTATCTCTCATCCGGGCGCAGCCAGGAAGCGGATTATTTAGCCGGGGAACAGATGAATATTAATATTTCCGGGCGAACATTACCGCAGATTAAAATTGTTAAGCCGGATAAAGAAGAAGAATTTATAAACATTAATGAAAATACATCCGCTGATTTTATATCTTACAGCAATACATACTCGGCGGGATTATATAAAATTTATTCGGGTGATAAAATACTTGAAACAATTAGTGTTAATGTCGATCCGGCTGAATCCGTTACTAAGTATCTTAAAGGCAGCGGGTTTGATGAATATTTAAAAGAAATAAAATTCGGCGGTAAATATTTGAAGATCGATTTAAATGAAGATATTTCCCAGGTTATTCTTCAGGCAAGATTTGGCTCCGAACTCTGGCGGTATTTTCTGCTTGCCGCATTAATTTTAGCTTTAATAGAAATGACAATTGCAAGAAGCGCGAAGAAAGAATTAACGGAAGCTACAGGATGATCGATATTCCGAAAAGAACAAAAGAACGGGCGATGCTGGTAGCAATAAATTATCGGGAAGTAAGCAGGGAAGTGATCGAAGAACATCTTTCCGAATTGGAAGAGCTTGCCGATACTGCCGGCGCCGATACTATTTTCAAAATTGTGCAATCCAGAAACCGGTTCGATTCTGCATATTATATTGGCAAGGGCAAAGCCGAAGAACTTGCCCAGCTTGTAGAGTTTAACGACATCGACATAGTGATATTCGACGATGATCTTACGCCTGTTCAGGTTAGAAATTTGGAGAAGCTGTTCAACAGGAAAATATTGGACAGAAGCGGTTTGATACTAGATATTTTTGCTCTTCGTGCGAAAACAAAAGAGGCAAAAACGCAGGTTGAACTTGCACAGCTTCAGTATATGCTTCCGCGTTTAACGCGTGCATGGACTCACCTTTCAAAACAATACGGCGGAATAGGAACAAAGGGACCCGGTGAAACCCAGATTGAAACCGACAGAAGAATAATCCGCACACGTATCAGTCATCTGAAAGAAAAATTAATTAAAATAGAATCGCAGCGGGTAACCCAAAGCCGCGGCAGAAAGGATTACATTCGTATCTCACTGGCGGGGTACACGAACGCCGGTAAATCAACATTGTTTAACCTGCTTACCCAATCGGATGTTTTTGCCGAAGATAAACTTTTCGCCACTCTCGATTCAACCACACGTTCGATGGATTTGAACAGGAATCAAAAAATATTAATAAGCGATACGGTCGGATTCATCCGCAAGCTTCCGCCGCACTTAGTTGCCTCATTTAAAAGTACGTTGAATGAAGTAAGAGATGCCGATGTTATTCTTCACGTAATTGATATGTCCCACCCGTTCTACGAAGATCATTTAGGAATAGTGGAAGAAACACTTGAAGAGTTTGGAAGTAAATCGAAAATCAGTATAAAAGTTTTTAATAAAGTCGATGCTATTACCGATAAAAATAAAATTGATTATATAAGAAACACGTATCCGGGCAGTATAATTATCTCGGCTCAAAAGGGAATTAATATTTCAAAATTAAAAACACGGCTGCTCGATATAATTGAAAAAGCTTATGTAGAGGATGAAGTAAAACTGCCCATCATTGAAAACAAATTGATTGCAAATATTCACTCTGTTGCAGAAGTAGTATCGATAAAATATAATCATGATTCTGTTGTAATCAAATATAGAACGAGCAAGGAGAATTCTGAAAAGATTCGTAAAATGTTAAATAAGCCGTAAACAATTAACAATCATTAACTCCTTTATTATTTTTATGATTATCGAAACAGCCAAATATATTTTTAATAGAGAAAGTATATGAAAAAGAAATTTATTTTACTTTTCGATCCCGGACCGAACTGGAATAGTGAAAAAGAAATCGAAGAACAACAGTACTGGAATGAACACACCGAATTTGCCGATCGTTTATTTGCAGACGGCAGAATAATTATGTCGGGACCGATAATTCATTATGATCGAATAGTGATTATTTACGAAGCAAAGAATGAAAGTGAAGTGAGAATTACTTTTAAAGACGATCCGTTCATTAAACATGGGATCCTTTATCTGGAAAGTGTGATGGAATGGGACATAAGATTAGATCAAAGGAATATTTGAATTCAGGATGAAGCTTATTTTCAAAACAACAATTCTACCCATCCTTTTATTCGGCAACACATTTCCACAGTTTTACGCTGAAGATGAAGTATTACCATTCATAATTTAATAATGAAATCACTTTCAATGGTTTACATAATTATGATGACAGAAGGGTAATAGGTGAACCGCCCAAAACATTTCCAATTGAAAATGAAATAATTAAAGAATGCGAATATTTTGAAATTGAAGATACGAGTTGGTCTGAATTTAAAAACTCAGGTTACGTAAAATTGTCATTCTGAACGTAACAGAGTGGAGTGAAGAATCTCAAGGTTTACAATTAGTATAATTTAGAGATATTTCGCTGCGCTCAATATGACAAAATTCATTCCTTTGTGTAACGTGAATTAAAAAGTATTTCTCAGAGACCTATTTGATTTTTAAATAAGCCCTTCCCTTCGGGGAGGGTTTGGGAGGGGCTTTTCTATTATGTAATTTTCCGTAATAAAAATTTCATCTTTCTATGGAGGAATAAATGTCTATTGTTCTTGATGGTTCGGGATTAACAATTGAAAAGTTAGTGCGGATTGCCCGCTTCAAAGAAAAAGTAGAATTAAGCAGCGAAGCAGTTGAAAGAATAAAAACCTGTCGTGCAATGCTTGAAGAAAAAATTGCGGCAAAGGAAATTATGTACGGCATCAATACTGGGATCGGAGAATTTTCGGAAATAGTTTTAGATGATGAACAAGTAAAAGAATTTCAAAAATATTTAATCTATAATCATTCTGCAGGTATAGGCGAGCCGATGCCGGCTGAGTACGTGCGCGGTGCGATGGCAGGAAGAATAAACGTTCACGCTCACGGCAATTCCGGCTGCAGACCCGAAATAACACAAATGCTCGTTCAGATGTTAAACAAAGATGTGATTCCTGTTGTTTGCCAAAAAGGTTCGGTTGGCGCCTGCGGCGATTTAGCTCCGATGGCTCAAATTGCATTACTTTTAATGGGTGAAGGGGAAGCATTTTATAACGGGGAAAGACTATCCGGAAAAGCTGCTCTTGAAAAAGCCGGTATTGAAATTCCCGGTTTACATGCGCGCGACGGACTTGCAACAATTAACGGTTCGAACTTTATTACTGCAATAAGTGCATTACAAATTTATGACATTAATCGTTGGTTAAAGCAGGCGGAAATTGCTGCGGCTATGTCGCTCGAAGCGCTTCACGCAAATATGATTCCCTACGATGAACGGCTTCATAAGCTAAGAGGCTTTCCCGGTGCAGTGAGAAGTTCGAGAGCAATAGGCAAATGTTTGGATGGCAGCGATTTGATTACGGGAAAGATAAAACAGAAAATTCAGGATGCATACTCGATGCGTTCAACTCCGCAAGTTATCGGCTCAGCTCATGATGCAATTGCTTATGCACATAAACAAATTGAAATCGAATTGAACGGAGTGGGAGATAATCCCGTTTTTGTTCCCGAAGAAAAACTTACGCTAACAGGTGCTAATTTTCAGGGAACTCCTGTTTCACTACCGATGGATATGGTTAGCGCTGCTGTTACTATGGTTAGTGTTATGAGCGAGCGAAGAATGAACCGTTTAAATAATCCTGCTTTAAGTGTTGGCTTACCTCCTTTTCTATCAAAAGGTGCAGGAATGTTCTCCGGTTTAATGTTAAGTCAATATACAGCCGATACATTAATTGTTGAACAAAGAATTCTTTCCGCGCCTGCATCAGTTCAATCAATTCCCGCTGCAGCAGACCAGGAAGATTTTGTTTCGATGGGAATGAATACTGCTATTAAAAATAAGCAGATAATTGAAAATGCTTACGGTATATTGGGGATAGAGTTTATGGCGGCTGCACAAGCGCTCGATTTCCGCGATCATAAAACTGGAAAAGGTGTTGCTAAAGCTAAAGAAGTAATAAGACGGCATGTAGAATTTCTCGATATTGACCGACCGCTGTACAACGATCATAACAAAATGAAAGAGCTTGTGGAATCCTGTGAGATATTGGAAGAAGTTGAAAAGGAAGTTGGTAGTTTGGGGTAATGTAATTAGTACTTTATTTTAATAAATAATAACTCTTGACAAGTTCAATGAATAAAATAATTGATAAAATAATAAATGAGCTGAGAAATCATTTAAGAATGCAATACCCAGATTTTAAAGGGCTGTATTTTTATGGCTCGCAAGCGCGAGGAAATGCAACAAAAGATTCGGATTACGATATTGTTTTTATGTTTGATAGAAATAAAATAAGCAGACAATTAAGAGATGATATTATAAGTATCGTTTATGACTACGAACTTGAGAATGACATATTAATTGATGTTAAGGTTTATACTTTTCAATCGATCCAAAATCCATCCACGCCATTTCGAGTTAACGTAAAATCAGAAGGTATTTTTTATGGGGTTTGATAAATAAGGATTAATTATAAAACAATATTATGGAAATTTTATATCTCATAACCGGATTAGTAATCGGTATCGTATTTGGCTGGGTAATTAAATTACTCATAACTAAAAGTGAAACCAGTCGGCTTGAAGAGCGCAATAAATTACTTGAAAATTCTAATAGTGAAACCGAAGCACAGCTAAAAGAAGAGCGCGAAAAAGTCATCGAACTTAACTCTAATCTTTCTTCACTTAAAGCGGATTATGATAACCTCCAGGAAAAACTTGCAGAACAAAAAGAAAACGAAGATCAACTTTTAGAAAAGTTTGAGAATCTTGCAAATAAGATATTTGAAAATGAAGGAAAAAAAATTACGGAGCAGAACAAAGAAAAATTGAGTGAAATATTAAATCCACTGAAAGAAAAAATGTCTGAGTTTGAAAAAAAAGTTACTGAAACATATGACAAAGAATCTAAAGAGCGATTTTCATTAGCGAAAGAAATTAAAAGTTTACAAGATTTGAATCTTCAAATGAGCAAGGACGCTATAAATCTAACAAAAGCTTTGAAAGGGGATACCAAAACAATGGGTAATTGGGGTGAAGTTATTCTTGAAAGTATTTTAGAAAAGTCAGGATTAGTAAAAGATAGAGAATATTTTGTTCAAGAAAGTCACTTAACAGATGATGGTAAACGACTTCAACCCGATGTGATTGTTAAATTACCTGAGAATAGAAATATAATTATTGATTCCAAAGTTTCTCTCGTTGCTTACGAGAAATACTGTTCAACTGAGGATGAAAATGAAAGGGGAATACAACTAAAGAAACATATTGCGTCTGTTCGAAATCATATCAATGAGTTAAGTAATAAAAATTATCAAAGAATCTATGAGATTGGAAGTTTAGATTTCGTTATTATGTTTTTACCTATAGAACCTGCCTATAGTCTTGCGGCCCAGAATGATTGGGCTTTGATGAATGAGGCAACTGAAAAAAATATTGTTTTGATAAGCCCTTCTATTTTATTAATTGCTTTAAAAACAATTGCTAGTTTATGGCGGAGAGAGTTCCAAAATAAGAATGCACTAGAAATTGCCAAACAAAGTGGGGATCTATTAGATAAATTTAAAGCATTTGTGGACGATCTCATTTCAGTTGGAAGAAATTTAAATTTAACAAAAGATAATTATGACAAGGCAATGAATAAGTTAGTTGATGGTAAGGGAAATTTAATAAGTAGGGCAGAGAAAATAAAAAAGCTCGGTGCAAAAACTACTAAGTCTCTTCCACAGTCAATTATAAATCGTGTTGATGGTGATGAAAACAATAAATAATTGATTATATCTTCGGGAAAGAATTAAACTAAAACCGTCAGGAGGTTGGTATGAAACAATTAATAATCCCCTCTCTTCTTGCTGCAATTGTAGTATTTATCTGGATGTTTATTTCGTGGACAGTTTTGTCATGGCACAGTACAGACATAAAAGAGTTTCCGGACATAACTGAAATTGAACATATGAAAGCCGTATTACATGATCCGGGAATTTATACTTATCCCGGTGAACCCAAAGAAGAAACCAATGCCGGAATGAAAGAATGGATGGACACATTTAAAGCCGGTCCGGTTGTAAGTTTTATGGTTTATTCTCCTACCGGATTTGACCCGATGAATCCAGCATTGTTTATAAAAAGTTTCATCATTAATTTTATTGCTGCCTTTATTGCTGGTGTCTTGTTGATGATGACACTTGCGCAAAATCCTTCCTTTTGGCGAAGAGTAATTTTTGTTACGCTGCTCGGGTTGTTCGCCGGATTTATCGGTCCGTTTATCGAATGGAACTGGTGGCACTTCCCGACAAGCTACACAATAGTTGCCGTTATTGATTTCTGTATTACATGGTTTTTAGCCGGATTGATTTTAGCATGGAGAATTAAACCAACAGCACAACCTCAATCTGTATAATTAGTTTTTATTTGGCGCTATACTTCAATGAGATTCCGGTTTAAAAACCGGAATCTTTTTAACTGACTTGAAACAATTATGAATGAAAAGTGAATGAGCACACAGAAAGAGTTTAATAAATTTTTCGAAACAAATAAAAAGGCGTGGAACAATAAAACACCGTTCCATCTAAAATCATCTCTTTATGATATTGAAGGTTTTAAAAAAGGTAATTCTTCTTTAAAGTTTATTGAACTCGATGAAGTCGGTAGCGTGAAAGATAAAACAATGCTGCACCTGCAATGCCATTTCGGGCAGGATTCTCTTTCCTGGGCAAGACTCGGCGCAAAGGTAACGGGTATTGATTTCTCAGATGAAGCAATTAAAACAGCGCAATCTTTAAATGATGAATTAAACCTCGATGCAAAATTTATCTGCGCAAATATTTATGATATTGAACAGCATCTCAACGAGCAATTTGATATTGTGTTCACTTCTTACGGTACAATCGGCTGGCTGCCCGATTTGAAAGAGTGGGGAAGATTAATTTCCCGCTACCTTAAACATAGCGGAGTATTTTATATCGTTGATTTCCATACCATGCTCTGGATGTTTGATGATGAATTCAAGGAATTTAAATATTCTTATTTCAATCTTGGCGAAATTAAGGAAGAAGCAGAAGGTACTTACGCCGATATGGACGCTCTGCTTAAACAAATACAATATGGCTGGAATCATCCGTTAAGCGAAGTAATAAATTCCCTGATAGAAAACGGTTTGCAGATTGAATTTTTTCACGAATTTCCTTTTAGTGTTTATAATGTTTTTCCTAACACAGTAAAAGGCGAAGATGGTTTTTGGAGAATAAAAGGAATGGAAGATATTATCCCGATGATGTTTTCGATTAAGGCGAAAAAAATTTAAAGACCATTCATATGTGTCATTCCAGCGAAAGCGGGAATCTCATTTGTGAATAGGGAGATTCCGCATCAAGTGCGGAATGACAATGAAAATAAAATGACATTACTTCCCCATCTTCAAAATCTCATCCCATTCTTTCTTTGTGATCGGCATAACAGATAACCTGTTGCCCCTCTGAATTAACCGCATATTTTTAAGCTTTGGATTTTTCTTTTATCTGGTTTAAAGTAATTGGCTTATTAAATTTCTTGACAATAGTAGTAGAAATAATTATGTTCAATAGAGAATTAAGCCTACCTTATTATGAACGTCGACTTCACGTCGTTTTCCGAGTAATCGGAATAGTTTTAAGGCGGGCTTAATTTGTTTTTGGATGTTAATTTATTCTTGTGATTGTAATAGTTTTTATTTCCTTTGTATTTCTCACTGTCATACAAATCAATAATAAGTGAAATTTTTTCTTCTATAAAATTGTAATATCTTGTTTCTCCCCTTTCAAAAACACGTTGTACTGCCCAGCAAATATAATCCGGAATTGTAAGTAATGGTTCTGTTGTTGGATATTGAATATTGAAAACAAAATCTGTTACAGCATCCTTATCTGGTCTTACTAGTTGGAATCTTTTACGAGCAGTTTCCATAGCTTTCATTAAATTTTGATTTTTTGTCGACTTCCCTCGTTGAGAAATGTTCAAAATAAGTTTTCCACCAAGTTCAAATTTATTTTTTATTAAATGAGAGAGCAAATCAGCGTAGAATTCAGCTTCTTTTGAATTATGCTTATTAGCGAATATCTGGTAAATTTTTCTACCAACAACAGCTTCAAAACTAAAATCTATAGTTTTAATATATTTATAAAATTTCTCTCTAACCTCTGCAACATCATCTTTTGCATGAAAGAAAAACCCTCCTTTACCTTTTTTCTTTCGAATACTTGGAATTTCTTTTAAATATTCATCGTTTTCAACTTCTTTCTGAAGTGTTATGATATTATTTCGTATTTCCTGTAAAGGCTTCTTAAATTTTACCATACCTAAAATGAAACTAAGACTTACACCATCTACTTTTCCAACAGTTGGGATTTTACCTTTGCCAAAGAAGGTAGTATCTCCAGCTTCATCTAAAAACCTATGATAAAATTCAATCGGTTTCTGTTTACTCATTAATATATCCACAATTTTACTTTTAAAAATTCTAACTTGAGATTTCCCCTTTTTGTTTGTCAATATCCCGGATAAAATTTATTGCATTCCCATCTTCAAAATCTCATCAAACTCTTCTTTGGTAATCGGCATAACCGATAATCTGTTGCCTCTCTGAATTAGCCGCATATTTTTAAGCTTTGGATTTGCTTTTATCTCTTTCAACGTAACGGGCTTTTTAAATTTCTTTATTAGCTTAATATCAACCATAAACCAGCGCGGTTCTTTTTGTGTTGCCGATGGATCAAAATGTTTGTTATCTGGATCAAACTGAGTGTGATCGGGATATGCTTCTTTAACAATTTCGCAATAACCGACTACTGCAAGCGAGTTAGTATTGCTGTGATAAAACAAAACGTAGTCTCCTTTTCGCATATCATCGCGGATGAAGTTACGCGCCTGGTAATTTCTTACACCATCCCAGTATGTTCTCTTACCAGGACTCTTTGCCAGATCATCAATTGAAAAAGCATTCGGTTCTGTTTTGAAAAGCCAGTATTTCTTTGACACTTTTATTATTTCCTATTTTCATTTTAACCAATATATAAAATTACAATTTTTCATCATCACTTTATTTGTAAATTGCTATTAGAATAATCACTGAATATATTTCCACACGTTATGAAAAGAGTTATTAACATAATATTTGTACTTTTGCTTACGGTTAATTTGTATCCGCAAGTCGATACGGGTTTTAAAATTGCACGATTAAAGTATAACGGCGGCGGCGATTGGTATAACGATCCGTCAGCCGAGGTTAACCTGTTAAACTTTATAAATAAAAACACTAACATAAAAGTAGATTCTGAATACCGGTTTGTAGATATTAATTCCGATGAGATTTTTGGTTATCCCTTTCTTTTTCTTACAGGGCATGGAAATATTGTGTTTTCTAACGAAGAGGCAAAAAGGTTACGGCTCTATCTTGAAAACGGCGGCTTCCTTTATATCGATGATGATTACGGTTTGGATAAAGCAGCCCGACGGGAGATGAAAAAAATCTTTCCCGAAAAAGATTTTGTTGAGCTGCCGTTTAATTATGGTTTGTACAATGTTGTTTTCAGTTTTGAAAACGGTCCTCCGAAAACGCATAAGCATAATGGAAAACCGGCACAGGGTTTTGGAATTTTTGTAAACAACCGGCTCGCAGTTTATTACACTTACGAATCGAACCCGAGCGACGGTTGGGCAGATGCAAGAGTGCACAACGATCCGCCGGAAAAAAGGGAAGAGGCATTAAAGTTTGGGACAAACATAGTAGTTTGGGCGTTGACGCAGTAATGGGAACCGAATCAAAATATTACAAAAGAATATTAGAAAAGTTAGAGAAGCTTTGTAAAAAAGAATCCATCCGGCTTGCTGTAATAGGTTTGCAGTTTTCTGTTATAATTGTGTTATCTGTATTCATACTTTTTTCTTTAATAGAATTGGCTGCTAATCTGAATTCAACCGTACGAACAGTTCTGTTTTATTTATCGGTCGCCTTAATTGTAGTTACGATTGTTTACTTTTTATTTATACCTGTTCTAAGATATTTCGGATTGTTACGTAATGAATCTTATTTCCAGACGGCTGAAAAGGTGGGGAAACATTTTCCGCAATTAAAGGATGACCTGCTGAATGCGATGCAGTTGTTATCCGGATCACGCAATAAGAAAATTTATTCTTCCGGTTTAATCGACGCCGCATTTAAGAATATATATGAACGGGCTCAAAATATTTCATTCGAGTCTATAGTTAATTTTAAGAAGGCAAAAAGTTTTCTGATTTATGTTGCTGCAATAATTTTCCTGACGGCGGGATTGTTCTCTTTTGTACCAGGATTGAGGGGCGCTTCCTACCGTTTAATAAATTATGATAAAGAATTTATTGAACCGCCAAAGTTCAGTTTTAATGTTTCACCGGGAAATGTTGAAATAACAAAAGGTGATGACGTTTTAATTACAGTTACCGTTGACGGCGATATGCCAGCGGAATTATTTGTCGGAATAAAAAGAGAAGACCAGGCAGAGTATGTGCTTAAAAAAGTAAGCGAAGATTCAAGCGGGCATTTTAATCTGGTATTATCTTCGGTCAGGTCTTCATTTAATTACTTTGCAACTGCGGATGATATACAAAGTGATGAATTCGTTGTAAAAGTAGTTGACAGACCGATAGTTAAAACACTTGATGTTGAAATTACTCCGCCGGCTTATTCCGGATTAAATAAAATATTTCAGAAAGATAACGGCAATGTTACTTCTTTAGTGGGAACTAAAGTTTTAATCGATTTGTCATCTACAAAAATGCTGAGTGATGCATATCTTGAATTTGACGATTCAACTAAAACCAGTCTTGATTTATCGGGTAATAAAGCCGCTGGGAAGTTTGTCATCAAAAAGGATAATAATTATAAAATAAGATTGGTAGATAAGAGCAATAATATAAATTTATCGCCGATTACTTACCAGGTGCATGCATTATTGGATAACTATCCGTCTATTGAGATGATCGCTCCGAATATGAACATTCCGCTTGCCAATGATAACCGGGTAAACTTGATTGCAAAGATTTTGGACGATTACGGTTTTTCGAAATTAATTCTTCATTACAGGTTATCTGCATCGCGTTATGAATCGCCGCAGAAAAAGTTCAGGCAGATCGAGATAGCAATTGATAAAAAAACAAAAGAGAATGATGTGAATTATATTTGGAATTTATCTCAGTTAAATCCGGCAGTGGACGATGCAATAAGCTATTACCTCGAAGTATTCGATAATGATAACATCAACGGTCCAAAATCGGCTAAGACATCCGTTTTTACGGTTAGGGTTCCCTCACTGGAAGAAATACTTGCCGGTGCAGACCAGGTTCACAAAGAAACAGAAACCGAGCTTGAACAGACTTTAAAAGAAGCGGAAGAACTTGAGAAAACTCTCAAGGATATTGACCAGGAAATGAAAAAAGATCAGAAGAAACTTAGCTGGGAGGAAAAAGAAAAACTTGAGAACGCATTAGAAAAATTTAAACAGTTGCAAGAGAAGGTCGATGATGCTGGTGAAAAACTTCAGGAAATGCAAAACAAACTGCAGGAAAATAATTTGCTTTCTGAAGAAACGCTGGAAAAATATATGGAGCTTCAGAAGCTGATGGATCAGATGACAAGCGGGGAGATGAAGAAAGCAATGGAACAGTTGAGGAATGTGCTTCAGCAGTTGAACCGTGAGATGACGCAGCAGGCACTGCAAAATTTAAAGTTCGACGAAGAAATGTTTAAAAAAAGCATTGAACGCACATTGAATTTATTAAAGAAAATTCAAATTGAACAAAAGGTCGATGAATTAATTAAACGTACGGAAGAATTGACATCAGAACAAAACGATTTGAAAGAACAAACTGAGAATAGTGATCTATCCGGCAAAGAGAAGCAAAATGAATTAAGCAGAAAGCAAAATGAAATCTCAAAGAAGCTCGATGATCTTTCCGAAGAAATGAAAAGTCTCGATGAAAAAATGGATGAAGTTGAAGATACACCTCAGGAAGAACTTGAAAAGATGATGAAGGATTTTGAGAAGCAGAAAAACCAGGAAAAGTCTGAACAAGCATCGAAGGATATCAGGCAGAATCAAAAGCAAAACGCAATGCAGCAGCAGCAGCAGCTATCAAATAATATGAGCAGGTTAAATCAGCAATTGCAGGAAATGAAAAACTCGATGATGATGAAAAATCAGATGCAGACATTTACTGATATGATGAAGATATTAGATAACATGCTCACTCTTTCGAAGAAGCAAGAGGATTTGAAGAATGAGACCAAAAATTCTGATCCTAATTCATCGTCCTTCAAACAAAATGCTGAGAAACAGTTAAACCTTCAGCAAGACCTTTCAAATATAATGGGTCGAATGTCTGAACTTTCACAAAAAACATTTGCAATAACACCTGAAATGGGTAAAGAACTTGGCGATGCAAATAAAAGCATGCAACGGTCTATTCAGTCGATGCAGAACAGGAACGGCGGGTTTGCGGCGATTACACAGGGTGAAGCAATGATGCATTTGAATAAAGCTGCATCTATGATGAAAGGAATGATGGAAGCAATGATGCAGGGCGGTGGTCAGGGCGGCGGTATGATGTCGATGATGCAGCAGCTTCAGCAAATGGCGCAGCAGCAAATGAATTTAAATAATCTAACGCAGATGTTACAGCAGATGCAGCAGGGCAAATTATCTCCGCAGCAGCAAGCGCAGTTACAACGGCTTACACAGCAGCAAAATCTTATAAGAAAATCACTGGAACAGCTTAATGAAGAAGCAAAAGTTTCGGGTGAATCTAAAAAATTACCGGCAAACCTGGACAATGTTTTAAAAGAAATGCAGGAAGTTATCACTAACATGCAAACCGATAAGCTGGATGATAAGCTGGTACAAAAGCAGGAGCGTATTTTATCAAAACTGCTTGATGCTCAACGCTCGATAAATGAAAGAGATTTTGAGAAGGAAAGAAAATCGCAGACTGGCGAAAATTATGTGCGAAAATCTCCCGGTGAAATTAACTTATCGGAAGAAGGAGATAAAAAGAAAATTATTGATGAATTGAAAAGAGCAATGGGAGAGGGCTACACAAAAGATTATGAAGAATTGATTATTAAATATTATGAAGCGCTTCAAAAGGAAAATACTCCCGAATAGATTTTTTACTTCGGAACTATCCTTAAATATTTATTCTATAATAATTTACATTAACGGCATATCGGTTAGATTTTTCATGAAATCCTGTTATTTTTGTAAATACACCTTTTACAAATTGGTTTTCGGATTTTGGTTTTATTATAAACTCACCTTGTATCTTCTCTTCCCGCAAAAGTCGGGAAAGGTAAAAAGAGAGGAGTTTATTGTAAAATCATAAAATCAATTTAAATAGTGCATAAATAAAATAAATCAATGACCGGTTTGATAGATAATACTCTCTTTATAATTTCGAAAGCAACTAAAAGCAGGGCTACGCTGCTGCTAAAAATTAATAATCTTGAGGATAGACTGATTTCGTTCATTGGAGAAAATCCGGATAAGCTTAAAAATTTTAGAAATACCTTATTCCATTTACATAATAGTTCCGGGATAGATAACGAATCGGTGAGGAATCTTCCGTCATTTAAATCTATCTCAAGTGATCTCGGAGTATCTTCCTGTTATGTAAAACCAATTTTTTCTGTTAATGAAAGAAATGAGACTGTTTATTTAATCTTATTTACCGATGAAATAGATAAGTACGATCAAATAACCAAAGATATTCTTTTATCATTTGCAAACATTTTAAGCAACCAGTTAAAGGAAGCCGATGAAGAACAGTCCGGTAAACGTTATGATTTCCTGGTTTCAGAAGAAACTGTAGATGAAAAATTAATTACGGAGAACTGGAAAGAAAATTTTTATAATGTTTGGAACCTGTCGGATGATATTATTTTTCTGCTTGACAATGATGGATGTTTTCTAAAAATAAATAGTTCCGGTGCTCTTTTATTAAACTACCATCCCGAAGAAATGAAGGGGAAACATTTTCTTGAATTTGTTTCTGATGAAAATAAAGCAGATGTTTCTGCTGCATTTACCAGACTTATTCATTCGGCAGAACCTATAACATTTAAAGCTGATCTGAAAAGTAGAATTGATAAAATCATCTCGCTTGAATTCAACGGGAAGACAATTGTAAAAGGGAATAAAATAATCGGAATGTTCGGGATCGGGAAAGACATTTCGCAGCTAAAGATATTTGAGGAAGAAATTAATAGGTTAAAACCGAAGCTGACCGAAGCACAGAGAATTGTAGAAATTGAAAGGTCGAGAGTCCAGAATCAAAAATCGATAGTTGAAGAGCTGAACCGGCTTAAAAGTGAATTTGTTTCGAATATTTCGCATGAGTTTAGAACCCCGCTTGCTTCTATTATTGGTTTTTCCGAAACAATTGTATCCGACCCGGATCTCCCGGATGAAATGAAGAACGAATTCAACAATGTTATTCTTAACGAGGGAAAGCGGCTTGCGAAATTAATAAATGATATTCTCGATCTTTCAAAAATTGAAGGGCATAAAATTACAATCATCAAAAGGAATTTTGATGTTGTACAAATGTTAAAAAAAGTGATTTTCAAAAACAAAGCTGCAGCCGGTGAAAAAGGTGTTGTCTTAAATTTTGAGCGTCCCTATGATGAAATATTTATTGATGGTGATAAGGAAAAATTAGCACAAGTATTTGATGCGCTTATAAATAATGCCATCAAATTTACCAATGAACAAGGACGCGTAAAAATTATTGTTAACAATCTTTTCAAAGAGGTTGAAATAGTGGTAAGTGATACCGGAATTGGCATTCCTGAGAAAGATTTACCGTATATTTTCCAGAAATTTTACCGTGTTAGCAGACCTGGGACAGAAATTCCTGGCACGGGAATTGGCTTGGTTTTTGTGAAACAAATAATCGATTTACATAAAGGATTAGTTTCCGTCCAGAGCGAGTTAGGGAACGGTACTACCTTTATTATAAAATTACTTAAGAGCATCAGGGTAAATAAAAACGAGGTTGAAACTTGAATAAACTGATATTTATTGTAGATGATGAACAAGCCATATCCAAGCTGTTATCTTTCTGGGTGAAAGATAAATGGGGATACGATGTTGAAGTATTCTCAAATGGTGAGGCAATGCTCAAAAGAATGAGTGCAAAACCTGATCTTGTACTCCTGGATATTATGCTACCCGGGTTAGACGGAATTGAGACATTAAAAAGAGTAAAACAAATTGATGTGAATCTACCCATCATAATGCTATCAGCCCAGGGCAGTATAGAAGTAGCAGTTGAATCTTTACGCTACGGAGCGTATGATTACTTCCCTAAACCAATCGATCAGCATAAACTTGAGCTTGCAATTAAGAATGCAATAAAAAGTTATGATCTGCAAAAAGAAATTCAGAATCTTAAAGAGAATGTTCAAAGAGAATACAGTTTTGACAATATCATAACGGCAGACGGTAAAATGCAGGATGTTTTCAGATTGGTTTCGAAAGTTTTGGATAATGATATAAGTGTTCTCATTTACGGTGAAAGCGGAACGGGTAAAGAATTAGTTTCGAGGGCAATTCATTATAACGGGCAACGAAAAGACAAACCTTTTGTCGTAGTAAATTGTGCCAGCATACCGAGAGAACTTTTAGAGAGCGAACTATTCGGGCATGAAAAAGGATCTTTTACCGGTGCGCACCAGAGAAAGTTGGGAAAGTTTGAATTAGCTAAAGACGGAACAATCTTTTTGGATGAAGTAGGTGAGCTGGAAATGCTGCTTCAGGCAAAGCTTTTACGTGTAATTCAGCAAAAGGAATTTGAAAGAGTTGGCGGAACCGAACTTATTAAAACCAATGTAAGAATAATCTCGGCAACCAACAGAGATCTGAAATTAGCAGTTGAAAATAAAGAGTTCCGGGAAGATTTATATTACAGGTTAAATTCTTTCCCGATAATTATTCCACCGCTAAGACAGCGGAAGGGAGATATCCTGGTTCTCGCAGAACATTTTGTTTCTGAATTTAACGAGAAGTTAGGTAAAAATATAAAGGGATTTACTAAACGCGCTTTAAAACTTATTTATGA
This sequence comes from bacterium BMS3Abin03, assembly GCA_002898075.1. Lineage (GTDB taxonomy): Bacteria > Bacteroidota > Ignavibacteria > Ignavibacteriales > Ignavibacteriaceae > BMS3ABIN03. The sequence continues at coordinate 4,883 of BDSV01000207.1, read as the reverse complement.
ATATGATTGGCCGGGAAATATAAGGGAAATGGAAAACACAATTGAAAGATGTATTATCATTACCGAAAGTGATGTAATTGATGTTGATGACCTTCCCCCTCATTTAAGAACTGCCGAGAGAATGGCAACGGTTGATTATACCGGACCGTTATTTTCAGACGAAACAATTATTCCGTTTGAGAAAATTAAGGAAGAGGCTATCAGACATGCTTTAAAAATTACAAAGGGTAATATTGTAGAAGCTGCTAAAAGACTTCAATTAGGAAGAGCAACTATTTACAGACTGATGGAGAAATACAGTATTGAAAACAGGTCATACAGTGAGTAAAAAAAATGCGGAGGAAATAAGGGATGTTTTTCACAAAAGAGGATAGTAAAGATATAGTAGTTGAAAAGGTGGATTTAGCTCGCGCCTCTTTAAATGAAGCAGAAGAGTTTAAGAAAATTTTAGAAGAAGATATAGCTAAAGGATATAAAAAAATTATAGTTGATCTTTCTGATTGTGATTTTATCGATTCAACATTTCTTGGAACATTAGTGATTTCTTTAAAAAAGGTAACTAGTGTCGGCGGCGATTTGCGATTGGTGGGATTTAAACCGGCAGTGCATTCAATGTTCGAATTAACAAGAATGTATCGAGTGTTTGAAACATTTAGCACGAAGGAGGATGCAATTAAAAGTTTCAGTTAGCCTGTATTTTTCATAATACTAATTTAATCCCTGTCACGGTACAATCTAAATTAAAAATCCTCCAGATAGTTTACCTTTAAATGATTTTAAGAAAACATAATTCTGTTGAAAAGAAGATAAAGAACTGTGAAAAAAGAAGAAAAAAAAGTTTTAGTACTCGATGATGATATAACAATTCGCAAATTAATAACCCATCATTTAAAGCTGAATAACCTGAAAACAGTTGAAGCCGTTAGTGCAGCAGAGGGTTTTCAAATCTTGGAGAATGATTCTATTGACTTGGTTCTTTGTGATGTTACGCTCGGGAATATGGATGGATTTACATTCTGCGAAAAAGTCCGGACGAATGCAAACCACAGATTCATACCTTTCATTTTTGTAACGGCAAAAAACACCTTCGAAGACAAAACTCGCGCTATGAAAGTAGGCGGTGATGATATTATTACAAAACCATTTGAAGTAGATGAACTGATGCTGAAGGTACAGGCGCTTTTAAAAAGAGCTGATATTTACAAACATTATGGCGTTAAGAAAGAACTATCAGAAACACTCCAGAGCAAAACCCCGCAAATTTTACTTGTAGATGATGATCAGTCGCTTGCAAAAATATTTCAATACAATTTGCATAAAGCCGGATTTAATTGCCAGGTTGCGAATAGCGCTGAAGAGGCGTTCCAGCTTCTAAACTCTTTCATGCCCGATGTAATAATTTCTGATATTATGATGCCGCATGTAAATGGATTTGAGTTCAGAAAACAGGTTTTGCAAAATCCCAAATTAAAATCAATACCGTTTATATTTCTCACAGCCAAAAGCGAAGAAAAGGATATTCTCGACGGCTATGAATTGGATATAACAGATTATGTTATAAAAACCGAGGGACCGAAAGTAATAGTAGCCAAAGTATCAGCTATAATTAAAAGTTTAATAAAAGAGCGCCAGAAAGTTATTTCGGAATTACATTGTGCGGCAGATTCTCTAGGAGTGAAAGTTATACCCGAAGCATTTCCTGAATTCGAAAAGTTTTCGGTTCGGCATTGGCATATACCGTATGAGGGAATACCGGGTGGTGATTTCATAGATTATTTCCAGATAGACGATTCACATCTTGCGGTTATTTTGGGAGATGTAATGGGCAAGAAATGGAAAGCATGGTATTTTGCATTTGCGTATGCCGGTTATGTCCGCAGTGCGCTGAGAAGCGCATTAAAATCCTCAAAAGTTTATTCTCCGGGAACGATACTAAATGAAGTTAATCAATCAGTGTATGAAGATGCTAAAGTCTCGGAGGTATTTACCACATTATCTGTTTTAATTCTGGATAATGAATCATTAACAGTTAGTTATACCGGCGCAGGTGATTTACCCATCATTTACAAAGACAGCTCAAAATCAGAGGTAAGGAAAATAAAATCGGAGGGGATGCTACTCGGGTTTTCACGCGACAGCGTCTATGAAAATTTAACTCTTCAATTAAATTCCGGTGATATAATTGTATTAACAACAGATGGAATAATTGAAACGAGAAACAAAGAAAATCAGCAATACAGTTTAGAACGTCTTGTAAAAGCTGTCGAATCAATTTCTGCTGAACAGGATGAGCTTAATATTATCAAACAGGATTTTGATAAATTCACCGAAATGAAATATGAGGATGATATAAGTCTGATAACAGTTAGAGTTAAGTAGGGTAAATCACTTCATATTTAATCACAAATATACCATTTACAAATTGGTTTTCGGGTTTTGATTTTATTATAAACTCACCTTTATCATCTCTTCCCGCAAAAGTCTGGACAGGTAAAAAGAGAGTTTATAGTAAAATCCTAAAACCAATTAAAATAGTATATATTATTCTTTTCATCTGCTTATAATTTTAAATAAAGGTCAGATGGAACTCTCATTATAATCATTCCTTTGTGTGTAAATGTTTTTTCATGCTCGTTTCATAAAATCGAATTCAAATACAGGTCAATAAAATTAAAATTGTATTGAAAGCTAAAGAATTATTATCTTTAAGAAACTATAAATTGTAAGTAAATACAGTTAAATGATAAACCGCATAAATTATCTTGTTATTCTAAGTCTATTCTGTTTTTGCAATTCAGTTTTATCCCCTCAAAATTTTATATCCCGAACATACACTGTTGAAGACGGTTTACCCGACGCTAAAGTATTTGATGTATTACAAGATAGCAGCGGCTTAATGTGGTTTGCTACCCGCTCGGGAATTTGTACTTATGATGGGAATGAGTGGAAGATGATAACAGAAGAAGAAAATATTTTTAATATAAAGTATATAAGATTAAAAACAGATGTATCGAAAAATATCTGGGGACTACCAAGTTCTACTATTAACCCGATATTAATTATTAGAGTAACAGGTAAAATCGATTCGCTAAAAATTCCTTTAGAAAACTCATGGTGGGTAGGTGAAAATTCTTCTTTTGATTTTTTCGACGATCAAGGAAAAACAAAATTGGTAATCGGAACAAGAGGCAGAAATATTTTTTATTATACAGAAGATAAATGGGAAGAAATATCTTTTAGTAATAATTATCCCAAAAGTTTAATAACTGGAATTGCATTTCAGAACGCTGATAGCGTTTTTGTTACCACCAGGGTGGGTTTATTTTTGTTACAACTTGATTCTAAAGATTTTACTAAAATAAACTTAAATTTTCCTCAAAAGGGTGTCTATTTTATCAAACGTATTAATTATCTCGATTCGGAAATAAAATATTGGCTACTTGGTAATGATTTTATCGGCTATTTAGAAAATAACCAATTTAAGTTAGTCTTAGATAAAACTAATATGCCGTTTGGTATAAGAAAGGATTTTTTCTATTTAACTGAATATTTTAATAAGGGTGTTTTCTATGGTAATGGAGTGTCTTATTTTTATTTGCGTTATGATGCTGGTGTCGGAGATTCTGGCATTGCGGAAAATAGACCCAGATATGTGTCAACAGGGGCTTATTCTCTTTATGTTGATTATGAAGGTAGTGTTTGGACTGTTCGAGCCAGAGGAATTACCAAATCAATAGAAGTTCCTTTTCATAATTACAAATCTGATGATGGACTATTAGAAAATGAGGTAACCGCAATATCTGAGTTATCAGATGGAGAGCTTGTTTTAGGACATAATAGCGGGTTTACACTCTTTTCTGATGAGCAAGTTACTCCAATCAAATTTAATGATCCCGATTATCATCCCAGCATTATTAATAGGGTGCTTGATATTTGTAAAGATTTAAACGGAAATGTTTTCTTGATATCTCTGAAACAAGGTGTTTTTAGAATTGACAATAAACGTAATATTAACTTGATTAATCATGAGCAAAAATTAAAATATATGAGTATTGCTTGTGATGCAAATAACGAAATATGGATCAGTACCGATACAGATTTATTTAAGCTCAATGGTGCAAAACTTGTAAAAGTAAAAAATCCGGTATTTCAAAACAAAACGATTAGGAGATTATATTTTGCTGATGACGGTACATTGTTCGCCGGTACCCCAAGGGGATTAATAAGGTATAAATCCCCTAAATCTTCAATCATCAATGGACCGAATCTTGACGCAAATAATATTTATACTATATACAAACACAATATATTTGGTGTTCTTGTCGGTACTTCAGCCGGACTATATGTGATTATAGGCGACTCCCTTCATAAATTTATCTACAATAATTTCAGTATCGACAGACCCGTATATTTTATTATTGAAGATCATCAGGGTCAGCTTTGGTTCGGGACTAATTATGGTGTGTACAAATGGGATGGAACAAACTCCGTCCATTATACAACCGTTGATGGTTTATCCGGTAATGAAACTAATAGGGCTGCAGGTTTTGTCGATAAAGAAGGTAATGTTTGGATAGGTACCGAAAGCGGTTTATCTAAGTTTAGTCCGGGTAATACAGTTTCAAAATCTATTCGGCCCAAAATAAGTTTTCTATATTTATCCGATTCGCAGAATCATAAATATAAATCGACATCCACCATACAACTTAATAGCAGCCAGCATAGTTTATCTTTTTATTATCAGGGTTATTCCTTCATTGATGAAGCAAGAAACCTTTATGAAATTGAGCTGCTGAATTTAGAAAACAATTCAAAAAATGTTTTCAAAACAAAAGAGAATGTTGTAAGGTTTAGTAATATGTCTCCCGGCACCTACCGCTTCT
>BDSV01000206.1 GCA_002898075.1 bacterium BMS3Abin03 | reverse complement strand
CTGCAAAAAAGATTATGGGCAATATCAAATTCTTAGCATCGGATTATAATGATAATTCTGGTTCCATCAATAAAGGTAAATTTATGAACTTCGGCTCCTTCTACTTCAGACCGAATATGAGTATTATCTGCAAGAGACTTGGTGTGTTGAAGGATGGATATTTAGAGATTGAATTTAACAGAAGCGCATCACTGGATTACTTGGTGCTTGCTAAGAATCTGAAAACAGCAAGAGTAGAAAATCTTGAAATGCTAATTGCCAGGCATAATCAATTTGGAGATGTAATGGATCAATTGAGAAATGAGGATCAGGATTATACGGAAATCTTCCCGGGAGATGAAATCGCATTTACATTTAATAAAGGTCAAGGCAGTCAGAATAAAAAAGAATACATTCTAAAATCTGTAGGCAGGTATGAAACCGATTCGGCTTATGTTATGAAAAAAGGGAATAACCTCACAACCCAAGAAGATGAAAGCATAATACCAAAAGAGAATAAACTGTTCGATAACTATCCAAACCCGTTTAACCCGTCAACACAAATAAGGTACTCAATAAAGAAACGAGGGATGGTAAGACTAAAAGTTTACGATGCATTGGGAGAAGTAGTAGCAGAGTTAGTAAACAAGGAACAGCCAGCAGGAACATATACAGTAAACTTTAATGCAAGTAGATTTGCTAGCGGAATATATTTCTATTCAATTACTGCGAAGGATTTTTACGAAGTAAAAAAGATGATTTTATTGAAGTAATAATTTGTGGGGCGACCTACTAAGGTCGCCCCACATTATTGTGATTGTTGAACAACCACATCTTTTAATTTTACCTTTTGCAAAAGTATTTATTATGTGTACGTGACATTACACTAATCTGAATCACGCATATAGTTTAATGAGTGATAAATGTTTATGTGGTATTTTTTAGAAACACAGATTGCTAATCTGTGTTACGAAATTTTTCCGTGGGTGGTTGTCTAAAAAGTTAAAATTATGTTGTCATTCCCTTGAAAAAGGGAATCTCAAACCCTAATTAAACAGCAGATTCCCACTTTCCCCGATAGAATCGGGACAGGCAGTGGGAATGACACTTCGATAAAAGTTATTTTTTAGACAGCCCCAACCCCTTAGAAAAAGAGATTGGCACCCGCTATTCACATCACGCTTTGCGGATCGATATCAAAAATGAGTTTTACGTCTTTGTATCTCGACTTCTTATTAAATTCAACAAATGAATTTAAAATAGCTTTACGTAATATTCCGCCGCCGGGATCGGATTCTTTAAAACTTTTCATTAAAATATGAAACCTGTAATAACCTTTTAACCGTGAAATAACCGCATAAGCCGGTTGTGAAATTTTTAACCATTTATTATATCTTCTAAGCTCGTTGTAAAAATCATAAATAGCACCTCTTGCTCTTTTTTCCGATAAGTCCTTCGCTTCTATTAAAGCAATCCGGGTAAAGGGCGGGTAATCCATCTTTTGCCTGTCTATTATTTCTTTATTATAAAAACCGTAATAATCATTCTTCAAAACCATCTGCAGCGCAAAGTGCTTTTCATTCTGCGTTTGTATGATAACTTCACCGGGAGTCTTGCTTCTTCCCGCTCTTCCCGATACCTGCGTTAAAAGCTGAAATGTTCTTTCATCCGCTCTGAAATCCGGCAGCCATAAAGTTGTTTCAGCAGCAATCACACCGACTAAAGTAACGCGCGAAAAATCCAGTCCTTTAGAAACCATTTGTGTACCGACAAGAATATCTATTTCACCTTTACTGAAAGCAAGAAGAATATTACTCAGTACCGCTCTTCGTGTAATCGAATCTGAATCTACCCTGCTTATATTGGCTTTAGGAAAATAAAAAGCAAGTTCGTCCTCAACTCTTTCGGTGCCGGTACCGAAATATTTAATTGCAAGCGAACCGCAGTGAGTACAAGCACCGGGTACATCTTTTATCAGCCCGCAATAATGGCACTGAATAATATTTTTATTAATGTGATAAACCATCGGTACCGAACAGTTATCACAGGTTTCAACTTCTCCGCAGTCTTCGCAGTAAATTTGTGTCGAGAATCCCCGCCTGTTTTGCAGAATGATAACTCCCTCGTTCTTTTTTATTCTGTCTTCAATTTTATCCAGTAAAATTTTCGAAAAGATATTTTCCATTTTCTTTTTCTTCCGCTCCTTATTAATATTAACAAGTTTGATATGCGGAAGTTTTGCTTCGTCGATTCTTTCCGGTAATTCAAGCAGAGCGTATTTACCCGATTTTGCATTGTACATACTTTCAGCAGAAGGCGTTGCCGAACCGAGTAAAACGGGGCAGTTGTAAATGTTCCCTAAAAATACAGCGGCATCCCTTGCGTTATAACGGGGAATCATATCAAACTGTTTGTAACTCGAATCGTGCTCTTCATCAACAACAATTAACCCAATATCTTTTAACGGCGAGAACAATGCGGACCGTGCGCCTATTACAACTTTTGATTTTCCATTAAATACCCTACGCCACGAATCGTATCTTTCACCGGCAGACATCCTGCTGTGAATAACTGTTACTTCATCGCCAAAATTATTGTAGAGCCGTGAGGTGATTTGAGGAGTAAGCGATATTTCAGGGACAAGAATTAATGCGGATTTATCTTTTGCCAATATTTTTTTTGTCAGTTCAATATACACCTGTGTCTTCCCGCTTCCCGTTACTCCGTGTAAAAGAAAGGTGTGATATTTTTCTTCATCAATAAGGGGAAGAATTTTATCAATTACACTTTTTTGATTTTTTGTTAGCGTTAGTTTTTGATGATCTTCATTATAAACTTCATGGAATCTTCTTTCAACTTCTTTTTCGAAAATTTCTACAAATCCTTTTTTCAATAAAGAATCGAGAGATGATTTGGTTGATTCCGTTTTGTGTAAAAGTTCTGCAGCGGGGAGTTCCTTCCCCTTTGCTGCAAGCATTTCAAGCAGGATTTTTACCTGCTTCGGCGACCTTCTTTCGAGCTCCGGAAAATCAGCATAAATTTCCCCGGCAGATTTTATAAGCTTAACATACTTTACTTTTTTTGCTTTTACCTTCGCGCCTCTAACATCATCAACAATGGAAATTGCACCTTTGCGCTTGAGTGTTTGCAGTTGCGAATAGATGTTTTTCTTTCCGATAATTTTCCGTAAAT
>BDSV01000205.1 GCA_002898075.1 bacterium BMS3Abin03 | reverse complement strand
ATCATCGCACAAAATAACGATGAAGAAAAAGAAAAGAAAAAAGAACCTTATTCATCTGCAACATTTAACGGCTTAAAGTTTCGTCTGCTCGGTCCTGCTGTAACATCGGGTAGAGTTACGGATTTTGCGGTTAATCCAAACGACTACCACGAGTTTTATGTTTCCGTTGCTTCGGGAAACGTATGGAAAACTACAAACTCCGGCACAACATGGAAACCTATTTTTGATAAGTACGGCTCATTTTCAACCGGCTGCGTAACTTTAGATCCAAACAATCCGCACGTTGTTTATGTGGGAACGGGAGAGAATAACAGCCAGCGTTCGGTTTCATGGGGCGATGGAATTTACAGGTCGGAAGATGGTGGAAAGAGTTTTAAAAATATCGGGTTAAAAAAATCAGAACATATCGGAAAAATTTTAATCGATCCCGAAGATTCAAAAGTTATTTACGTTGCTGCACAAGGTCCATTGTGGGGACCGGGCGGTCAGCGCGGGCTTTATAAATCTACAGATTATGGTGCCACGTGGGATTCGGTGCTTTACATTAGTGAGAACACTGGTGTTAACGATGTTGTGATGGATCCGAGAGATCACAATGTTCTTTACGCATCATCCTACCAGAGAAGAAGACACGTTTGGGTTTTATTGGATGGCGGACCTGAAGGCGCAATTTATAAATCTACCGATGCAGGAAAAACATGGAATAAATTAAAGTCCGGACTGCCTTCCGGCGATGTGGGAAGAATCGGTCTTGCTATTTCACCTGTTAATCCTGATTATGTTTACGCCATAATTGAAGCAGCAAATAAAAAAGGCGGTTTCTTTCGTTCAACAAACCGTGGCGCTTCGTGGAAGAAGATGAGCGATTATGTTTCATCAAGCCCTCAATATTTTCAGGAAATATTCTGCGACCCTGTGGATGTTGACAAACTTTATGTCCTCGATACAATTTCAAAAATAACTGAAGACGGCGGTAAAACGTTTAAACCGATCGGTAACAAAGCGCGTCACGTTGATGACCATGCATTCTGGATTGAACCAAATAATCCCGATCACTTTTTGATTGGGGGTGACGGCGGCATTTATGAAACATTCGATGGTGCAAAAACATGGCTCTTCAAAAGTAATTTACCGATCACACAATTTTACCGGGTAAGCGTAGATAACTCGAAACCGTTTTACTGGGTTTATGGCGGCACTCAGGATAACAACAGTATGGGTGTGCCCTCCCAAACAATAAATAATGAAGGTATTGTAAATGCTGATTGGGTCCCTACGATTGGCGGTGATGGCTACGAGGCGGCAATCGATCCAACAGATCCGAATATAGTTTACACTCAATATCAGTACGGCGGTTTGGCTCGCTACGATAAAAAGAGCGGTGAACTAATTTCCATCAAACCGCAGGAAAAAGAGGGTGAAAAACCTTTAAGATGGAATTGGGATTCGCCATTAATTATTTCTCCTTATAGTCATACGAGATTGTATTTTGCTGCAAACAAACTTTTCCGGAGTGATGACAGGGGGAACACCTGGCAGGAAATCAGTCCCGATCTTACAAGACAAATCGACCGAAACAAGCTGAAAGTGATGGGTAAAATATGGAGCGTTGATGCAGTTGCAAAAAATGCATCCACTTCTTTTTACGGTAATATCGTTTCACTTACCGAATCACCTTTAGTGGAAGGTTTAATTTATGTAGGAACCGACGACGGCTTAGTTCAGGTAACTGAAGACGGCGGAAAGAACTGGCGAAAGATTGAAAAGTTTCCGGCTGTTCCAGGCACCACTTATGTTAGCTGCCTGTATGCATCATTATCCGATCCGAATACGGTTTATGCAACTTTTGATAATCATAAAATGGCAGACTTTAAACCGTATGTTTTGAAGAGTACAGACAGAGGAAAAAGCTGGCAGTCGATTTCAGGCGATTTAAAAGAACCTTTTGTGGCTTATTCAATAATTCAGGATCATATTAATCCTGATCTTTTGTTTCTAGGAACAGAATACGGCGTTTTCTTTACAATTAACGGCGGGGTAAAATGGATACAACTTAAAGGCGGTTTCCCAACAATTGCCGTTCGCGATATTGATATTCAAAGAAGAGAAAACGATTTGGTTCTTGGTACTTTTGGAAGAGGATTTTATGTGCTCGATAATTATACCCCGCTCAGAAATATAACCGGAAAAAATTTAAACGAGCAGAATGATATTTTATTCCCCGTTAAAGATCCCTTAATGTTTGTAAAACGAAGAGGTACTTTCGGTTCTCTGGGAACGTCATTTTATAAGGCAAAGAATCCTTCGTTTGGTGCAACCTTCACTTATTATATAAAAGAAGCCCCGAAAACCAGGAAAGAAAAGCGGCAGGAAGAAGAGAAAAAATTAATAAAAGAAAATAAACCTGTTTATTATCCGTCGTGGGATGAACTTCGCTTAGAAGACAGGGAAGAGAAACCATTCCTTCTTTTCGAAATTTATGACGAAGCAGGAAATGTTGTAAGAAAGTTAAAAGAACCAGTTAAGTCGGGAATTAACAGGGTTAACTGGGATTTAAGATACGCATCAACGAACCCTGTTAAGAAAGTATCGGATAAAAATGAAAGCGGTTATCCAGTTCTACCGGGAAAATACTCGGTAAAAATATTTATGAGTGTTGATGGTAAATTAAGCGAGATTGCAGGTCCGCAGCAATTTAAAGCAAAGGTTTTGAATAACTCAACGCTTCCCGCAAAAGACCGCGCTGAACTTGTAGCATTTCAGAATAAGGTAGCTGAATTAAACAGGGCTGTTGAAGGTGCACTAGCATCGACAAATAATTTGTTGAAGAAAACAGATATTTTTATTACCGCACTTAAGCAAACCCCCGAAGCACCTGACAGCTTGATGCAAACAGCGTTTAGAATAAAAAGTGAAACAGAGGATATTCTGCAGCATCTATCGAGAGATAAAACAATCAGCAGCCGAAACGAGCCGACTTATCCATCTATATACGACCGGCTTGGTGAGATTGCTTACGGAATCTGGAAGACAACATCATCTCCAACTAAAACGCAGCAGGACAGCTACACCGTTGCTGCAGACGAGTTTGCACTTTTACTAAACCGGATAAAGCAATTACTTACTGTCGATGTTAAGAATCTTGAAAAAGAGATGGAACAATACGGTGCACCATGGACACCGGGAAGAGTTCCGGATTGGAAGAAGAATTAAATATTAAAGGCGGTTGTAAGATCGCCTTATTATTGTAAAACTAAGCACGTGTCATTCTGAATCCCGACCGGTTTGTTGCAAACTGGTCGGGATGAAGAATCTAAACCTTTATAATGGTTGAGATTCTTCGCTGCGCTCAGAATGACAGTTTTGCTATTCATTAACCTTAATGTATCCTCCTAAGTACTTAACGGAGGAGTATCATCTTTTTTGTTTGAATGAATGTGCCTGCACGCAACTGATAAAAGTATATCCCGCTCGATAGATTGCTTCCATTAAACTCAACCTCATAACTTCCTGCTGGTTTTTCTTCGTTAACTAATGTTGCAATTTCGTTTCCTAAAACATCGTAAACTTTTAAGGTAACTAACCCACCCCTTCCGTCCCCTCCAGGGAGGGGAGACTCCGGGATTGAGTATTTTATTTTTGTTGTTGGATTGAATGGGTTTGGATAGTTCTGGTATAAGAAAAATTCCGTGGGTATAACATTATCCTCTTCTACTGAAGTGGGAATATAATATTTTAATTTTAATGATGGATCTCCCCAAAGGTTTAATACAATTAGCTTGTGTGACACTGGGTGTCCAAAATAATTTCGTGTGTTATTAAGAGCTACTCCAAGATTCTTTCTCGTAGTACCAAATAATTCTTGATTTAATTTAACAAATTCTATATTATTTTGGGAAACAAAGTATAATCCAACCGGGGCAAATATTGCAATGGATGAGTTATCATCAAACAACAGACTAGATGCCAAACCGATTTGGGATGAATCATAACCATAAAACTGCTTTGCAATAAATATTGAAATAAAGAACATAGGATCGTTATTAAACATCGAAATATCGCCAACCGTTAAGAGTGGATTATATCCAAATTGCGTATAAGTAGCTCCACCTATAAGCCAAAGCGATGTTGCTCCTTCCATATTTAAAAAGTTAATCACCGAATCTGCATTCCCAAAGTTTTCTGAGGATTCGTTTTCAGTAAAATAATTATTATTTAAATAAGCGGGGGTGATATTTATTAATGTATTCATATTTTGTTGATAGTAAGTATTGACCGAATCACCTTCATAATACTGACTATAAAATAGGTTGTTATTCATCCAGTCTGAATGAATGGTATCTGTTTCGAAAGTTATAACCTTGTTAAAATAATTTTCCAGATCAATAATACTATTGGCAGGTAATCTTCCTATACTAAAACTCGAAAACGATGTGTCCTGATTATATTTTGAAACGGAATACTTAAAATCAGTAAAAGCAGTATCTGCGTATTGGCTACCTCCGAATATAATGGATCTGTAATTTGGAATTTTAGATAGGTTGCCTGCCAATAAAAAGTTCTGAGGTTTCGGTTCTTTCCAAAATGTACCTGCGTAACTTATAAAATCTCTAATGTTATTCTGCGGCGTGCTGCTCGAATCGAACTCGGCAAATATTTGAGTGTATCTACTATAATTGTCTTTAAACCCATTACATCTTCTTTATGTTCTTTGAAGGGAATACAGGCAGATACAAACTCAGGTACTGTTATAATTATATAATCATATTGATTAGTAGTATCGCGAAGTGTAACGGTTTGTGAGTAAACAAACTGGTTGTAAAGGATTGCTAATATAACTATGAAGCCTTTCATTGCTCCTCCCATCAACGTTATAAGTATTGTGAATTACCTGATAAAAATATAATTCATAGGCCTCTTTAATTCTTATTATAAACCTGAGAAATTATTCTAATTGATGCAAGTCAATTTAAATAGGAAAGCTTTATCATTATCTAAGACACAGATAAGCCAAAACCGCCCAGTGATCCGAAGGATATAAACCGTTAAATGTATCTTTAACAATTTGATAAGAGATAACTTTAACCCTATCGTCAACAAAAACAAAATCTATCCTTCTACCCATGTTCATCGTCTTCCCGAAGCCGTTGTATGTAACAATGCCACCGGTTGGCGGCTGTTCGGAAATAGTTTGGGCATCGTAAAGCGTATGGTGCTTTGTTTCCTGTTCGTAGCTTGATGTTAATAAATTATACGCGGAGGAATTCGGGGTGGAGTTGAGATCGCACGTTACGATTACCGGTTTATCACCGGCAATTTCATTTATCTTTTCAACAAGAAGTTTTACACTTTCAATCCTTGCCTTCTCGCCAACGTGATCGAAATGAGTATTAAAAAGATAAAGCGACTTGCCGGATTTTTTATCCAGCAGTTCTGCAACGGTTACGGTTCTGTTAAGTGCGGCATCCCACCCGCGTGAAGGAACACCGGGGGTTTCTGAAAGCCAGAATGTTAAATTACGTATCAGCTCAAACCGGTTTTTATTATAAAAGATTGCAGTGAATTCGCCTGCTTCTTTTCCGTCATTTCTTCCGACACCGATCCAGTTATAACCATCCGACAAATTCATCAGGTCGTCGATCTGAATTTTTTCTGCTTCCTGCAACCCGATGATATCGGGTTTATATTTCGTTATTACTTTTGCAACAAGATATTTTCTTTTACTCCAATTATTTATGTCTCCCTCTTTTTCGCCCCCGGCATAACGGATGTTGTATGTCATAACGGAAAAAGCAGTTCCGGTTTCGCTTAGCTGCGCAGGTAATCGAGGATGGAATGAAATGGCAATCAGCAATATTAATAATAATGTTTTCATAAGTAATGATAAAGATTAGATGCTCTAATTATTGATTTATGTTCTGATTAATATAATTTTCTATGAATGAAACGAATTCATTAGCATTTTGTAATTGTTTCCCTGCTGTTTCTTTATCTGCAACATATAAGTTCATCGTAGTCTGAATCTAACCTTAATCTCTGTGCTTTTGTCAACATCTGTGAAAAATTTTCATCTATCATTCCACTCCTAACGTATTTGTTTATGAAGTATGAAATAATTCCCGAATGTTTTTTAGAATCAAATTTATCAAATGCTAACAACGATCTTACCGCATGGAATATTGCATAGTAAGACCTGTTTAACGGCTGTGCAAAATGATTGTTATCGAATAATAGTTTTGCAGCTAACAAATCCTGTTTTGCTTTTGATCGCCGATATTCCGATAGATCACTCGTAGTATTAACAATAAACCGCTACCCCTTGCTTCAGCACATTTTTATAAAATGGTAATATATCTGAATAATTATAAAATTTTTCAGCAGACTTAACGAGGATTGAAATAAGCACTTCATATTTTAAAGATAACTTAGAAGATAATTCATCAATGTGTTCATAAACTTTTTTGATTTCATTATCAGAAAGACCGGTTAAAACCATAATATCAACATCAGATTCTTCATCAAAGGATTTATTTGCATACGATCCGTAAAGAAGGATCTTGTTTAATTTATCTTTAAGCAAATGTTGCAATTCTTTTTGCAGATCTTCCAAAAGCTGTTTTAATTCTTTATCCAACATCTCATTTATCTATTATTATAAATATTACCCTGATAAATTAACCTAAAAAATTAAAAATCGAAACAGATAATTTTTATAACTAATTTTATTATAACGAATCTAACTTCTCTAAAATTTTCACCATCGCAAGAGTATCAAGTTTGCAGTATTCCAACAACTGTTTTCTTGTTTCTGCTATTATCATCAAATCGGTTTCTGTTTGCAGACTCTCAAACGTAATCGATGCAATACCGCCTTCGTTTATTTCAAGATTATTGTAGCTCAGTTCGGACACAAGTGAGGGTAAAACATATTTAATCGAGTATGAACCCTTCATCTCAGGAGTAACGTAATACCTTCTCTGGAAGGGAATCATTAAATCTTTTATTCTTGATAATCTTTCATCGATCTGCTCTGCATAACCGGGCAAATCCCTTGCAATCTCTTTTAACCTGGTCTTTTCAAAGGTTTTATTATATACAATTATATCGCCGGGCGGTTCTGTAACTTTTAAAAGATTTTCGATAAACTTTTGTCTCGGGTCTTCTCCCGGGTCTGCAAGAAACTCAAAGTGCTCTAATTCAGAATCTGCACTTTTTTTAAAATGAACAGAATATTGAAATGGAATTTGCTGGTACGGTCTTGTGTTATCGAAAAGCGGAACTGCGGGCTGAAATGTTTCAAAGTCCATGAAATAAAGCGGGTAACTTAGTTCCGTCAAGAAATTTTTTATAGCATTTTTATCGATTATCGGCTCACCCGATTTGTAAACATCTAATTGAATACCATTGTTTCTATTCAACGGGTAATCACCCGGCACATCATCGAACTTGATTATTCCCTCCCGATACAAATCAAATTTCTTTTTAAGATGCATTCCCGAAAAATCAAAAATCGAATCCGCCGGAATATGTTTTCTGCAGTAATTAAAAAAACCGCATCTATACGGCGTATAACATTGTTCGCCAATATCAATCTGCGGCATTGTTTTATTACGTATAACATTCTTAAAGCGTTCAACATTTTCTATTACAAAATCCTGTAAGGGCAAGATCAATTGAAGAACAGATTCAATATTAAAAAGTTTAATTAAATCTAAATCGCCTTCCCTTACATATTGATTGTTAATATAGATGATTGAGAAGTCATTGATTTTTAATCCCGCATTTGATAAAACATAATATTGCAAAGCCGCATCATTCAAATAAGTTTCAGAAATTGAAGTAGAGCTTTTTACCTCGTAAATATTCCATTCCGGCTTCGCTGCGCTACGCCGCGATAAACCGTCTTCGTATTTGACAATTATATCGGCAATAGAAAGTACTTCATTAAACCGAAATGTGGCTTCGTAAATTACTTTTTGCCCTTGTTTAATTAAGTCGTTAGTTTTTATTAGCCCTTTATTGTAGTCCGGCGGTTTGCCCGTTGTTGCAAGTATGCCATTTGGGAAAAGCTGCTGAGCAAGTTCGCCGACATTTGTCCCCCGCTGAAAAATCGCTTTCTGCATTTCCGAAAGTTCATCCATTTCATTGTAATGGTATTTATAGAGGTAGAGATGCTTTTCGCACTGAAGCCCTTTTATAAACGATGATTTGCTGAGAAGATGTGTACTCATAATATGTGGTTTCAAAAATGAATAAGAAATTCTAAATACAATTTAATATAATAATGCGGGGATAATATATAGGAGTAATAAAAAATCAGCGGCGAATGAAAAACTTAATCAAAATTAAGCTGCGGCTGGTCCGGTCCTTTAGCTTTCTTCTTTTTTTCTTTTTTATGATGCTTTAAAAAGTCGCCGAAATTCTCCTGGGTAATTACATATATCTTTCCGACCCGTGTGGCTTTTAGCTTTCCCTTTTTAATATGATATAAAACTCCCGAGTGACTTATCTTTAATAGCTTTGCAACTTCCTCAACACTAAAAAATTCTTTCATCAGCTCGCCTTAAAATTAGTAAAATATAAAGCGTATCAGAATTATAATTCAAAATAATTAGATATTAAATCATTTTCAATTAAACAGAAATAAAAAGGGCTGTTCAGCAATTTTCCGAACAGCCCCGAATCAGAGTTTAAGGTTAGACTTTATTTAACCGGATTACCTTCCCTGTCTAATAAAACGGGAGTTCCGATTCCTAAATTTTTTAATTTATCCATCTGTGTTTTAGCATCTCCGGCAATTACATAAATCATTCTATCCGGCTGAATATATTTTTGTGCAATTGCTTTATGCTCATCCAAAGTCATGTTTTTTATAATGTTCTCCTGCTCTTTCACATAATCGAACGGAAGGTTGTACAATGCAATGTTATTCAGCATTCCCCGCAATGCGCCTAAGGTTTCGAATCTTCTCGCATTTGATTTTATCAGCGCATTTTTTGTGAACTGAAGATCTTCTTCGGAAATGCCTTGACGGTATTTATTCAATTCATCCATAAATATTTTTACCGATTCAAAAGTAGTGTTGGTTCTTACGTTCGATAAAGCGACAAACGTTCCGGGATACAATGCGGCGCTAAATGATGTCCTGGCACCGTAAGTATAACCCTTTTCTTCACGAAGGATCATATTTACCCTTCCGTTAAAACTACCGCCGAGTTTATAATTCATAACCACGGCTTTATAATAATCGGGGTCTGTATATTTCAATCCGAGAGTACCGATCCGTATAGCCGACTGTTTTGCATTCGGGAAATCGACAAAATAAATAGATGGATGTTCGGGTTTTTCCGGTACGTTTATCCCGGGTAATTGAACATCTTTTTTCTGCCACTTGTTTTCTAACGACCGAAATAACTTTACGGCATTGTCTTCCGGTACTTCACCGGCTATTGTAATAAAAGCAAGCCGGGGTGCAAAGTTGTTTTCGTAATAATTTTTCAGATCGTCAACCGTTATAGCTTGAACACTTTCTACAGTTCCGTAAGTGTCATTTGCAATTATATTATTTTTCCCGTAAATAAGCTTATTAAATACTGAAGCCGCAACCGAGCTGGGATCGACTTTTTTTCTTTTAATACTTTCAATGGTTTCATTCTTAACCCTGTCGAATTCTTTTTTGTCCCATCTCGGTTCGAATAGTATTTCTTCCACAAGCTTGTAAGTATCTTCAAATTTCGATGCAAGACAGCTTGCTTCAATAACGATCGATTGCTTGGTTGTGTACATATTTATTGTTGCACCCAGATCATCAATAGCTTCTTCTAATTCTATCGGTGTTTTATTCCTGGTGCCCTGCATCATTTCATCGGTAATAAGATTTGCCACACCTATCTTGTCCGGGTCATCCATAAGCATTCCGCCTTTAACCGTAATTGCAAATTGAACGAGGGGAAGTTCCTTATATTCGATGCCGTAAATTTTTATACCGTTCGATAGTTCACCTGACCAAACCGGGGGAACTTTTAACACGGGGTCGGGACCTACCGGCGGTTCAATATTTCTGTCGAAAGAAGAAACAATCTCTTCGGTTTTTATTTCTCCGCTTACATTATTTTCTTCTCCGGATGATACTTTACCCTGCTCTTCAACTTTTTCTTCTTTAATAGGAAAGAGTACCGAATTGCCCGCAGCCAGATCTTTACGACCCTTAGGAACGAAGCTGGTCAGCACATACGGTTTATCTTTTATATATTTATTGTAAACCCTCATTACGTCAGCTTTAGTTACGTCTAATGTGTTTTGTAAATCTTTTGAAATAAAATCCGGTGAGCCGGCAAATTCATTATACAAAGCCAACTGATACGATTTCATAAAAACGCTGGAAATGCCGTTATAAAAGTTTGTCTCGGTTTTTGCTTTAATTCTTTCGATATCCTGTTCGGTAAAACCATCCTTCTCAAATTTAGCAAACGCTTCTTTAATAGCGGTTTCCACGTTGCTTAATTTTATATCCGGGAAGGTTCGAACCCTAATTCTAAAGTCGCCGGCAATTTCGCTGCTGTTCTGAAAAGCCGCAACGGACGGGGCTAATTTTTTCTCTTCAACTATAATTTTATAGAGAGGGGATTTTTTATTTCCAGCAAGCAGTTCCGAGAGAAAGCCGAGCGCATAAGAATCTTTTGTGAACTGTTCAACTGTCGGGAACACCATATTCAATTCGGGAGACTCGGCAAAATTATCCTCATAGTATGCACGTTTAGATTTATTTAATACAACAGGCATCGGGTTCATGTCTTCAACTTTCCCGGACGATTTCAACTCACCAAAATACTTTTTAACCAGCTCTTTAGTTTGCTCTTCATCAAAATCGCCTGATATTACAAGTGTTGCATTATTAGGCACGTACCATTTTTTGTAAAAATCGTGAACATCTTTAAGAGTTGCATTTCTCAGGTCTTCCATTTCCCCGATCGTCTGCCAGTTATACGGATGATTAGCGGGATACAACAGCTTATCGATTACATAGTTCGTTTGCCCGTAAGGTCTGTTATCGTAGCTTTGTCTTTTTTCATTCTGAACAACTGCCTGCTGATTTTCAAATGCTTCCTGCGTAACGGTTGGTAATAAAAAACCCATTCTATCGGATTCTAACCATAATACTTTTTCGAGTGCATTCTTAGGAACAACCTCAAAATAAACCGTCCCGTCCGTCCACGTTCCGCCGTTAAGAGTACCTCCGGCACCCTGAACAATTTTGAAAAACTGATCCTGCCCCACGTGTTCCGATTCCTGAAACATCATATGCTCGAACAGATGAGCAAAACCGGTTCTGCCTTTAACCTCCCTGTTCGAACCGACATGGTAGAGAATAGCAACAGATACGATCGGGTCGGATTTATCTTCCTGAAGCACTACGGTTAATCCGTTTTTAAGTGTGTACTTATCGTATTTTATTTTAAATTCAGAAGTATCTTTACTGCAACCGACAAAAAACAGTATGCCGAGCAAAGATAAAGTTATAATAGATCTCATGTTTTGCATCATTCCTCCGAAAAGAGTTTTATTAAAATTACAGGAAAAATTCAGATAATAAATTTGAGAATTTATTTGATGTGGATCAATAGCAAATGGATAGATGGTAAATAATAGGGGAAAACGGTATATATAAAAACTAATATTTAATCGATACGCTTATTACTTGTTTTTAGTTTTAACGCTCGATAATATCCTATTATTAAGCTCCCCTGCGCTTATCTTTCAGCCTGGCATTTACAAGACCTATTATAAAAATCAAGCTTGTAAAGATAAGCAGTGCAACAGCAATAGTAAGCTCTCCGTAGTAACCGAACGCATAATATATTCCTTCGATTATGACGAAAATCAAAACTAGCTCAATAAAAAACCACAAACCGTTTTTTATGTAAATGTTGAATGCTCTCATGATAAACCTCTTTTCGATAATTATTTTTTATTGTCGTATCTAAAATGAGTTCCTACTGTTAACTCTTCATTATTCTAATATTAACTTATTATTAAGAAAGTATTTTCATAAAATATCAGCATTCGCCGTGCTGCAAACTATCCTGTGTATGACAAAGAGTAAAAACAGTTTTTAATAATTGATACAGAATACATTCACGATCAGCCCGGTTCAATTATTCTAATTATCGCAATACTTAATTACCGCAGATACCCGAATCAGTCCGTTTATAATTTATTTAAAACATTCAGCGAGTTAAAGGTTGTAAATACTAATTGAATAATAAAATATTTTGCAAGATAATCAAGGAGAATATTATGCAACTTTCTATAAAAATTATTACGGCGTTTCTAATATTTGCTTTTTTAACAACTGCGATATATGGGGTGACAAAAGATACAGGGAAACCGGTAAACGAAAATACGGCTGCAAGTTTATTGACCGGATTAAACTCAGACAACCGGGGATTGAAAACAAGCTGTGCTTATTTCCTTGGTGAATTTAAAGTAACAAAGGCAATAATTCCTCTAATGAGAATTTTAAAAAATAATAAGGATGAGAAGATAAGAATAGCTGCTGCGCTGGCATTATACAAAATCGGGACACCTATGTCTATCTTTGCAGTAAAGCAGGCAGGCAGGTTTGATGATAGTGAACGTGTAAGAAAACTATCTTCCAAATTCTATTATGATTACCTGATAAATTTAGACAAATAGAAGATGACAAGCGATAGTTTATATGCGGCAAAATGATGAGCATCTCTACCTCTACGAAAAAGAAAAGCCCCGTAATTTAGCGGGGCTTTTCTAACAAAGCTAATATAATACAGTATAACGTAAAGGACAAATTATCGGTGATTAATATCTGAATTATTTTTTGCCCAGACCGTTGATTAATAAAATAATTATAGACAGTTTTGTAATAGAGGATGGAACATAAAACGAACATCATTTCAATTTAGTAAATTTTTTATACCGGTCGCGATTTAATGAAGAGAGAACGAAAAAAAAGATCGTTAAAAAGAGATCTTAACCAGTTGAGTTTTGATTTTACACAGAACATATCTATCGAAATACATATACCTAAAAGCAGCTCTGTCAATTATAAAAAGGAAATTAACTGGGGGAGAAAAACTGCTATTGAATTAGTCAGAAATTAAGTAAAAGATCTTAATAACTTCCTTTAAAAAAAAGAGGAGCATTAACTATACTCCTCTTTATTAGATACTTTTCAATTTATTAACACCCTTGTGAATACAATATAAATTTTGTTTGTATCGATATATCACTTCTTCGATATAGTTATCCCAACGCTTACTATATCAAAGTTAGCGCTGCGATCCGGTGTTAGTCCCACCGGCCATTCCATATCGCCGGCATTATCAATTACAGAATAAGAATTGGGGGTTGCAGTATTAATGGAAATCCAGCACGGTGTTGTGTTTGCTCCCTGTCCGAGATTATCACAAGCACTCGATGTCCAGGGTGATGCCATAAATGCAATTTCTATCTGTGCCGGGTTACCGATCATTTCTAAAGGAAACGAAACGCTTAACATTGAACCACTGTCCACTAAAGATGCTTCAATATTATTTGCAGTCTGCTTAGAATTACTTATAGTAAACAACGGCCAATACTTTATGT
>BDSV01000204.1 GCA_002898075.1 bacterium BMS3Abin03 | reverse complement strand
CAAGAAAAAGATACCCTTCAGCTTCACGAATGAAATTTCCGGTGGTTGCATCATACAATGTTTTACCATTAAGTATTAAATCATTATTTCTTAACAAAGTGAAAGACATATTACTATTAGCTGTCCATAAAATCTTATCATTATCTGTATCAAATAATAAAAATTTCTTTTCTTCTCCCACGGTATATTTAACTAATAAAGCACCGATAGAATCATCGTAATCAACTTCCTCTATCGTATCACCGCCAGCAACTAGTGGAAGTATAAATTCTGATTCGTTAATAGTTTTTCCATCTGGCAAAGAATGTTCATTAAAACGAACCTCAATATTTTCTTCATTTGGAACAATATTAAATAATGGAGCAGCTGGGCCACAACCACCTCCATAAATACCAAATAACACCATTAAAAATATTAAAACAGGTTTTTTCATAACCTTATAAAATATTTTCGCAAATGAAATAAATGAATTCATAAGATTTTTCCTTTTAATTATTGAGATACTGTAGAAAATAACTTGCATATAACGACCAAAACTAAGCCGAACGAGATGTTACTTAAATTATGCTTTGGTAAACCTCAAAATTTTATTCGTGGTTGTTTTCTCATAATTGCTTCATTACTTTACTTTTTGAAATTTATCTCCAGCTAATCCTTATCACCATATATCAGGACATTCCCAAGCTAGAATTGTAGTCGTTCAGAAAGGGATTTATATCTTTACAATTATAAATTAAGATAAATTGTGTGCAATTGCAATAAATATGAGAAACTTTATCCTGCCCCTGGTTTAACAAAATTGCAAATAAAGTGGCAAGTGTTAAATGGCTGGTGGTTCGAAATTATATATTTTGTATTAACAGTATGATGAAGCATTTCACAATTTACAACCGAAGTAGTAGTAAATTATTTCTTATTTTATAATAAAATTGTCCAACAGGAAATCAGGAAGAGGAATTGCAGTAGCAAGACTGAAGAAGTTTACGTTTTATGGATTAAAAAGTTTATTGTTTACAACGGTAAAAAACATCCAAACCAGTTGAGTGAAGAACATATTCAAAAATTCCTTGACTATTTAGTTCTGCAAAAAAATTATTCTCCTTCAACCCAAAGTGTTGCGTTCAATTCAATTGTTTTTTTTATATAAACACATTCTCGGCAATCCGATTGGTGATTTTGGCCCATACATAAAAGCGAATGGGAGGTGGTCAATTCCCGTTGTTTGTAAGCCAGCTGAGATTTTTTAAAACATTAACACTTCTATCAGATTGAAGAAGCACCCGGTTAACAAAATCCGGTCCCGGCAAAGTTAACTGCTCTTTGGGAAATTTTGCTTTATAACTCAGGAGAGAATCAGCTTCATCTCCCAATAGCTCTTTAATTTTATCTAACATTGTTGTACCCTTTAAATAATTGATCGGCTAATTTAAATTAATTTGTAAACCAAAAATAAGTCTTACTCTGTACGAATTCAATTTATATCGGTCTGGAGACAAAATTATTTAAACACATACAGAATCTGTGTAATTGAAGATATTTATCGCTTACCTTCGTCCCGAATGTACTTTTATTATATTAACCCGGCAATTATTTACTGTGCATTTAATTTGTGGAGAAGTTATAATATAATTCATATTTGGTTTTCGGATTTTACCAAATTCTTCTCTCTTTTTAAGCCTGTCCCGTCATTTGCGGGGAGAGATTAGAGTGAGTTCATTAAAAAATCAAAATCCGAAAACCAAATTACAAATAGATTGAATGCAACCTTTTTTATTGCCGGAGTAATAAGCGTGAATTAAAATACGCTTTTATGCTGCCATCTTTAATCCTGTTATAAATCATCAGGGTACAAATTTAGTAATCAGAATAATTAGTTATATAATGTAATCTGTTCTGAACAAAAAAAAGAGCGGCATATTAAGCCGCTCATGAATAAACTATATTATATGTTCCCTGCTTAACGGATGATTTCAACAAGAGCGCTGGCTACAGTGTTATCTCTATCATCTAACAAGAACACTCTGTAAAAACCGGGTTCTTCAAATTCCATATCACTCTCGTCATTTCTTTCGAAGTAGATATACTTCATATCGGGTTCTACGGTGAAATCAAATTTCTTATAATATTCGAAGTCACCGGTACGACGGTTATATTTATCATACTGAATTGCTACGTCATCTAAATCTAAAGCATAATCGTTCTTAATTACTACAGTAAGATAGCCGGTTGTAAATCTGTCGCTTACTCCAACTTCACCGTTTCTACCGTATTTTTCACAGAAATAAAGAACCGGTTCGTTCTGTGCAAAAATTACAGAATTCATTGCGAACAGCGAAATGAATAAAGCGAATGCAAAAAACAAATGCATTTTTTTCATAAATAGGACTCCTTTTTGTTGTTGGTTTGATGGTTTAATAATTTATAAGAAATATTGTACCAGATTAGAGTTTAATTAAAAAACTTTCTTTTTGATCTGAGATTCAAGGTTTTTAAGGAAACTTGATTTATTCAATTCAAAATTACCGATATTTCCTGTTTACAATGCGAGAATGATGTTCAGTAGCCTCCGGAACGACAAAACACAGGGATTCTCCTTTCGGAGAATATTTAAACTTAATACTTCAATATGCACTTTTTATTAATATAAAATCAAGTGCCCCGTTAATTTTTTTATATTTGACACTGTCAAATATTTTATCTTTTATTACTGCTAAATTTGAAATGAAAGCAGAAAAAGTTAAGGAAATGGAATAATGAACAGTACGAATGCTAATATAAAACATGTTTGTTTCGATCTTGACGGTACACTGATAGAGTCGAGGATTACTATTTATAAAACAACAGTTAAAGCTTTAAGGGAGGTCGGAGTAAATGATCCAGTTCCCGAGAAAGAATTTAACAGCATGATCGGTATGCACTTCATTGATATGTTCAAAAATATGAATATAGAATTGAAAGAGTTCGAAGAATTTATAGGAATTTATAAAAATTATTATTTCGATTTTATTGATGATTCGGTTCTTTATCCGGGTGTTGTGGATGCATTGAGTTTTATAAATAACGGCAGAGACATAAAAGTTTCACTTCTAACGACGAAAGGACAGGATCAGGCGGAGAAAATTATTAAACATTTCAAACTCGATAACTATTTTAATTTTATCATGGGAAGAAGAGATGGGATTGCCCACAAACCCTCAGCCGAACCGCTTCTGTTCATTTGTAACCAGATCGGTATTGATGCAAAAGACACAGTGATAGTTGGCGATACCGAACTCGATATAAATTGCGGGAAAAACGCCGGTGCGGTTACCTGCGGTGTTACTTACGGCTACAGAACAAAAGAAAGTTTGAAAGAGAATTCACCTGATTTCCTGATTGATAATTTAAGGGAGTTGCAAACAGTCTTAAAAAACAGTTCGTATTAATTTACTGCTAAAAACTTTTTAGCAGGTTCAAATCTGTTGCCTGTTTTTATTTGCCACAGATTTCACTAATTCCCACTAATTTTTTTGTATTAATCCATTGAATTAGTAGCTGGAAAGTTCCCGGTGGTTGTAGAACATTAAACAAACAATCTCAAAAAAAAAGAAGGTGCTGTCTCCAAAGCACAATTTAATTGTCATTTCCGTGAAAACGGAAATCTAAATATTAGAATATGTAAGAGATCCCCACTTACGTGGGAACGACAATTCCGTAATTAGTGCTTTTGATACAGCCACAGAATACCAGCAAGTAGTCTAAGTCCTCGGTAATTACATTGGGATTACTTGAGTAAAATTCCCGATAAGGCCGGGATTATTCATTAAATGATTCGATCATTTAATGAACAACATCTTCCTCGTTTGCACAAAGCTGCCGGATTTCAGAGTGTAAAGGTAAACACCCGACCCGATATTCTTTCCCAGCTCTTCTGCGGAAAAGGGAACCGAATGTCTTCCTGCCTCTTGATTTTTATTAACGAGTGTTGCTACTTCTGAGCCAAGCAGGTTATAGATTTTAAGACTAACGTTTCCCGCAACCGGAATTGAATATTTAATCGTTGTTGATGGATTAAACGGGTTCGGGTAATTCTGTTCAAGTACGTAATCGGTTACACCGCTGTAATCAACCATAATTTCATTGTAGATTTTGAATGAACCATCGTAATCTATTTGTTTTAACTTGTAGTAACTTTTCCCAACTACCGGGTTTTTATCGATAAAAGAATATTGTTTCGGTTCGGTTGAAGTACCGTTTCCTTCAACAAATCCAATAGTGTTCCATTTATTGTTTTCCGTAGAGCGAAGAACTTCGAATCCCGAATTATTAAGTTCTGTTGCAGTTGACCAGTTCAGAGTAACGTTGTTCTCACCGGCTTTTGCAGCGAATGAAGTTAACTCAACAGGGACAATCGTATAAACAATTACCCCAATATTATCAACATACCAGCCATCCCTGGTAACCGAACCGTCGGTTCTAAGCTGGAATCTTATTTTTACCTGGCTGCTGTTATAATTAGTCAGACTGATTTCTTCTCTCACCCAGGATGTTTGGGTGCCGTCATAAACCGGCTCACCGGGTGGCTGGAAGCTGCCTGTTCCGGGTTCTGTATATTCACCCTGGAGTGGTGTCCATGTAGCTCCGTTATTAATTGAAACTTCCACCTGCCCATAATCCCAGTTGCTTTCGATATCCCATTTAGTCCAGTAAGTTAGTCTCGGATTCTGATAACCGGAAAGATCGAGCGAATTGGTTAAAGTCATTGTTACAGTTGCGTCACTTACATAGTTACCGTTCTTGCTGTCTGTAAAGCTCGTGGGAGAAGAATAGTAGGTACTGTATGTAGCCTCCCATTTTGGATAAGACGGTGTGGCGGTTATTGTCCAGAGAATAGACGGATCGTTTGTCGTATCTGCAAATATAAATTCTGGTGTACCGACAATAAAGCTGACCGTATCTTTATTCATAATTGTTCCATCGAAACTTGTTACGAATTCCAACTGGATTTCCTCTTCCACAGGTGTACCTGCCGATAAGGTGAATGAAAACGGAGATGAAACCGTAACAGTTTCCCTTGACGGAATTAAACCAAACGTTTCAGAACCGTTGTTAATTGTTGCATAAGAACTGAGCGAATTAAGCTGAACATTTATATTTGTCCCGTCGGACAATCCTTTATTTCTGAACGATGGCATCAGTTCAACAACATCGCCGGGATTAAAATACGGCTGGCTGTAATTTGTATTATCTAAACCCACATAGGCGCCGGCAACCCAAGCATAGTAGATGTTCGGGAAAATGTTTTCCTCAGCCAGAGGAATTATTCTGCTTTGTGGAGGCCAGAAACCATCGGCAAAGGAACCGACTTCCGGCGTCATTGTAAATATTTTTCCACCGTTTGCAACAGTATCTCCGTCGTAAAAGTAATCGTCACTGTTACCCCGGGTTGAATAGCCGACTGTCTGCTGATCGGTACCATAAACATAACCGTTGTATTGTGTCATATCGCCGGCAAATGCTCTGAATATAAGCGAGTCGGGTGTTTCATGTTCAAGCGCACCGTAAGGATATATTAAAAGATTGCTGTATGTGTGATAGTTAAGCGCATTTTTTAAATGTCTCGATGCAAGAAAATCTCTTATGTTAGCAGTTTCCGGTTCGGAAAATGGTGCCGTTCCTCTATAGACTTCACTCCAAGGATCGGTGCTCGAACCGCCGTTCGGGGCATTCCAATATGTATAAGGACCGTAATTCCTGTTAAGATCGACACCGAAACTGCCGCCGCCGTTATTCCTTCTGTTCTTCCGCCACATACCACCGCCGTTAGGGTCTGTCTGGTGATTGAACTCGTAGCCGTCGGGATTAACAACGGGGATAAAATATATCTCCCTGTTATTAATCAGATAAGTTACTTCGGGATCGGTGCCGTAATTTTCTAACAGATAATTCATATAGTAAAACATTTGCATCATTCCTTCCGGCTCCCGCGCATGATGCAGTGCGGTGTACAGAATTTCCGGTTCGTCTTCGTCTATAGTTGGGTTATCGGATATTTTTACCATATAGATGGGTCTGTTCTCAATTGAATAACCTATCGGAAATTTTGTTGTGATTAAATTTGGGTATAATTGCTGCATAGAATCCAGCTCGGCAGTTAATTCTGCCAGGGTATAAAATCCACCCATCGAGCCGAATTCGAATCCTGTTATATTGAAATTCTTTCGTGATTCATTTAGCATTTGCTGTTTCTCTGAGTCGGTGAGCTGAGGAAGATTATTGTAATATTGCTGCCAATCCTCAATCAGCACTTCATAATTGTAATTCATAGAAGTAAGACGGTTGTAATCATCTTCGTCGAGAAAAACGATTATTGCATTGTCTTTTGTATGATAAGGATGGTCAAAATCGAAGCCGGCAGAGTAAAGAGCTTGTATATCTGCCTGTGACTGAATATAGATTTTAACCTGTTTGTAAGTTTGTGCAAAACTGAAATTAAAAAACAGTAATGCGGCAAAAATAATTAGTACAAGTTTTTTCATTGTATATCTTTCCGGATAAAGTTTAAAATATCAATAGTAAAATACAGGTTCTAAAATAAATAATTCGGGGATTTTTTAATAATTAAAGTTTTATATAAAAATGTTACCTCAAAATGAGAAACGAGCTTTTCATTTTTTATTGATGAGTCCACTTTAAAAAACTATTAATCAGAAAAATATGTTTCGATATTAATTCCAAAATACTACTTATTTTAAATAAAAACACCTTTTAAAGTTGGCTCATTAATTCTTCAAATTTTTATCTTAATTCCTGCGAAAAAGAACAAACGCATTTCTAAGATTTACAAATTGCGGCTTTTGTAATTGCAATTGATATAATTACCGGCTCTTATATTACTTCGGGAATTCTCCCTCAGCACAATTTGCAGAGCTATGGTAGTGAAATTATACCATTTACAAATTGGTTTTCGGATTTTGGTTTTATTATAAACCCACCTTTATCCTCTCCTAAAAAGAAATGAGTTTATTGTAAAATAAGAAAATCAATTAAAATAGTGCATATATAAATTGAAGCTGATTTCTCTCGCTTCAGCAATCCGCCGTAAAAAATTTCAATTCCCATCTTGGTGCATTTTTCAATTATATAGTCAAATTTTTCTATATAAAGTCCAAAGTGGTAAAATCCTTTCTTTTCGTATCCTTTAAAATCGGCTCTTTTGTGTAAAAAGAGATTCACTTTTTCATCACCTATAATTTTCGGGTTTTTCGGAGGGAAAAAATATACCGGTGAAGAAATATTTATTTACACACCGATACTTTGCATCATTCGGATGCATTCCATAAAGTAAACACAATTAGTTAAAAACAGCTCCGCCCAAAAATTATTTTCATTAGCAAAGCCCTAAAAAATTTCATTCATGAAATATCAGCAACCCGTAATGACCAACGCTGTATCCTTTTTTAAATTTGTAAACTGAAATTACTATTTTATAATTAGCATCACGCCGGGGTTTAATTGAAACGGTAGCTACATCGTCGTTCTCAGAATCATCTTCAACTTTTTCCCACCTGCCTCTGCGTTCCTTGTAAACGGTTAGATCAATATCCTTAATCCTGTAATCACCGAAGGCAACTATTCCGTATGTCCAGCCCTTATAAAGATTTCTGAATGTACTCTTTTTATCAAAAATCAGGTCGTACTCCATCCGAACAATTTCAAAACTTTCTTTTTCAACCTTTCTAACTAACGGATCTGCCGCAGCCAAGATAGGTTCCATCGACGTGCCTTTTTCATTATCGAGGTATGAATAATCTTTCTGTGCCGTTGCTGCGCCGGCAACAAAGAAGAAAAAAAGTAAAATGGTAATTATGGTTCTCATCTTTCTTTCCTTGTTTGTGAATGGAAATAAAGTTGATTTTAAAGATAAACTTATTAATAATTTAGTCAAGTAATTCGAGTGCGGAATTTAAAATAACAAATCTATAATCGGTTTTGTCAGGTTATAAATTTATTCGTCAGGAGAAGGATCGTTTTTCGGCTTAAGAATTATCCCTTCATTTTTATGACCGTTCATTTTTATAACGATCGGTTCTTTAAAACGAAGATGCCTTGTATAATGTTTTCTTTCAAAAGGTTTGATATTTAACAGCCAGTCCCAATCGAGAATTCCCTCATTCTGTTCGGGATTAATGGTAAAGTATCCGATCATAAAGGATGTTATGTTCTGAAAGAAATGAGAACCCTGCGAGGGCTTAACTATCATATCTTTAAAACTGGTTTCGACAATTGCTTTTGCACCGGCAATCTGTTCCCAGGTAACCGGTATTCCCAGCCATGGATCTAAAGAACCCCAACGTCCAACCCCGATCAATAAATAAGGGCGGTTAGCATTTAACATTTTATAATTAAATGCGGTAACTTCTGCAGCAACATCTCTGCTCTTTGATCTTTCAAATTTATGATAGTCGACTACAATAATATCGTACACATCGTCTACTATACCATGACCGAGCACCTGATTGCTTTGACATATCAGGTCATCTTCTTTAAACGATTCTATTTCTAATTCATCATCTTCCTGTTTGATTACAAGCGGTCTCATTTGCAAAAGACCAAATTCTTTTTTCCCTCCTTTGGGAGAAGAAAGATTGACAGCGAACTCTAATTCAACCGGTGTTCCAATTCCGCGAGTTCCGATATCCAAAAGCAACTGTAAGATTTGCGGCAGCGGATAAAGCTTGTTTTTCAGTATAGGTCCGAATGTAACAACCTTTGGACCCGATCTTGCCAGCCCATCGTAAATAGCATCGTTATCCGGAGAGTATGTAGCGCCAACGTAATTCAATGTGCCGTCTTTTTCAGCAACATCGAGCTGATAACTTTTAACCAGCATATCGTGGGTTAAATTTCCGAAGTCCGTCTTTTCATCTAACTTTAGTGCGAAGAAATTTCTCTGGCTGTTATCGAGTGTTTCTTTTACCGAGTAGAACTGTATAATATCTTCGGGATATTTAGGGCAAAATCGAACGGCATTGCCGCCCTCCACCACATATTTGCCAAGCCCCAGCGCCACGGAAGCTATACCGTCGGATTGCTTTTGAGGGGGCAGCGGATAATAGTTATATGATTTTGCAACTCCTGCAAAATCCGGGTAGAACCTGTTTTTATGAACGTTCCCAATCATCTTCTGAATAATAACCGCCATCTTTTCTTCTTCCGAACGATAAGAAGTTATTTTCAGATAATCTTTTGCGCTCCGGTAATAAGTTGAAGCAAACACCCGTTTGATAGTCGTCAGCAGCTCGTTAAGCCGGTTTAATAAATCAGGATCATTATTAGGGATCATATATGTTTGATAAACGCCGGCAAAAGGATGATATTGAGAATCTTCCAACAGACTCGATGACCTGACTGCCAGCGGAGAATCTATTATCTCTAAAAACCCGGCTAATTCTTTTAAAATATCTTCCGGGAATTTATTCGATTCTAAAAAGCGCTCGGTTATTTCCTCATCGTCTTCACAGTTTATAGCAAATTCAAGTAAATTATTTGCTTGCATAAAATCATCGAATACATCCGTGCCGATAACAACAGCCGGGGGTACGAATATCTTTCTGTCGCTATATTGTTCGTTAACGTTATAATTAGTAATAAGCGAATTAAGAAAGCCCAGCCCTCTTGCCTTACCTCCCAAAGAGCCCCCGCCCAACCGGGCAAAGCTGCTCTCGGGATCGAATGTTTCCTTATTAAAGTCTTCTATTATTCCTCTTTGCCTTAGAGTACGGTAACTATGCAGCGATTCGACAAGATCTTTTCGAAGTTCTTCATCGTTTGCATAATCGGAAATTTTCCGCGGACGCAGTTTGTGTGCAAGCCAAAACTCTGTTCTTGCCTTAAGCCAGTTTGAAAAATGATTTCGCTCGCCATGATAACGAATGCTTTCCGAGGGAACAACCTTTATGCAGTCTTCAAGGGTTTTAAGATCACTGGCGAGGGCAACTTCTTTTCCGTCCGGGTTTTTAAATACAAAATCGCCGAATCCGAATTGTTGATTCATAAATTTCTGAAGTTCCGCTATAAGAGTGGGTGAGTTCTTTAACAAAAAAGAAGCTCCTGCATCGCAGGCGATTTTTTCATTCTCGGGATTGTTTGATGCTAATGCAATCGGAATATCAGGATGCTTTTTTTTTACCGCTTTCGCAAATATTATCCCTGCTTTGGGGTTTAATTTTCCTTTCCTGGGGAATGCAATATCGGAAATTATTCCGAGTACAAGGTCCTGGTATTTGCGGTAGTAAGCCCATGCGTCTTCATAAGTTGTGCATAATAAAATTTTTGGTCTTGCCCGCATTCTTAAAAATTTATGCGAGAGGTTTACACCTTCGGTTATCAATCTCTGGCTTTGCTTAAGTAATTCGGTATAAATTATAGGAAGGAAACTCGAATAATACCTTACGTTATCTTCAATTAAAATAATATTCTGTACCCCGAACATTTTACTATCGTGTTCAACATTCAATTTGTCTTCAAGATATTTGATTATTCCTAAAATAAGCCGGTAGTCGCCGGTCCATAAAAAAACATTATCGAAAACAGAAATTTCGGGTCGTAGAATAATTGTTTTTAATTCACGGTTATCGAGGGCAAGCAGAATTATCGGGATATCCAAACCCGCCTTCTTTGCCAGCTTAGCGAAATGAATTGCATGCATATCTTCTATATGCAAAGTTGTAATTATTAAATCGAACCTTTTTTCTTTCTTCGCAATATTTATAGCATCCCTGCCGCTCGAAACCCTTGTTAACTCAGGTGAATGGCTAAGATTCAATCCATGGTATTCTTTTCTTATTAATTCATAAAGACGTCCGTCTTCTTCAAACAGGTAAAGATCATAAAGACTGGAAACGAGAAGAATATCCCGGATTCGGAATCGCATCAAATCCTGAAAACTCTGAAAACGGTTCCAATTACCTTCGCCGGACCAAATGTCCAGGTGGTTTTGTTTTATATCTTGTGATTTATTCATTCGACTTTGTTTTAAAATTATTACAGGTGAAACGAGCATGAAAAATCAATTTACACACGAGCCAATGATTATAATGCGAGTTCCATCTGACCAAAAAGAGAAATTATAAACAGATGAAATATATTAAGATTTTAATCTTAAAGAAATTTATTGATTAAGTACCATCCTTCTTATAAGATATAAATCTACGCTTGGTGCATCGACAGGTTTTTTTTATTGATTCTGTTAACATTCTTTGTTATCTTTTTATTCATAACTATTCTCCTTGTTATAATGAATTTGTTTCTAAAAAATATAACGTATTTAGGAGAATAGTCTTTTTTTTATCCATATTTTTATATCTGCAATATAACAAGCTTCGGAGAAGAATCTCAAGGTTGATAACCTCAAGACACTTCTTCTTGACGAGTCGGGGATCGGTGTAACAAAAATTAGTTCTGCATCAACTGCTACAAGTTGAGAAGATTTAAAATAAAATCGGCGAAGCAAATCCGGATAAAGAAAATTTTACTTCGCCATAGATTGATGACAAACAGAAATTAGGAGGAGTTATGTCATCAAAGAAAATTAAACAATACCCTGATCGAGCATTGCGTCGGCAACTTTAAGGAAGCCGCCTATGTTAGCACCGTTTACATAATTTCCGGGTGTTCCGAATCTGTCTGCAGTAACGGCGCAGGTTTTGTGAATATCCTTCATTATCATTCTCAAACGGTTATCGACTTCCTCTCTCGTCCATGCATACCTCATACTGTTCTGAGCCATTTCCAAGCCCGATACTGCTACACCACCAGCGTTTGCAGCTTTTGCAGGACCGTAAAGAATATTTTTATCGAGGAATATTTTTACACCGTCAAGGGTAGTAGGCATATTTGCACCTTCCGATACAAGCGTAACGCCGTTATTAATAAGGTTCTGAGCGTCTTTGGCATTAATCTCGTTTTGTGTTGCACTCGGGAAGGCGCAATCGGCTTTATGATCCCACAAAGGATTATGATCCAGGTTTGGATCCGCAGGTGTATAAACAGCATTTTTATATTTATCTGCATATTCCTTAATTCTGCCGCGGCGCACATTTTTAAGATCCATTACAAATTTTAATTTTTCGTCGTCTATACCTTCTTCATCATAGATAAAGCCGTTGGAATCTGAAAGCGTTACTACTTTTCCACCAAGCTGATTGATCTTTTCTACAGTATATTGTGCAACATTACCCGAACCGGAAACCAAACATGTTTTACCATCGAGAGTTTCGCCTTTTGTTTCGAGCATTTCGGCAGCAAAGTAAACAGAACCGTAGCCCGTAGCCTCAGGTCTGATTAATGAACCGCCCCAGTTCAATCCTTTACCAGTAAGAACACCGGTAAATTCGTTTCTTAATTTTTTGTACTGCCCGAACAGGTAGCCAATCTCTCTTCCGCCAACGCCGATATCTCCGGCGGGTACATCTGTGTTAGGTCCGATGTGCCGGAATAATTCGCTCATGAATGCCTGGCAGAATCTCATTATTTTCAAATCGCTTTTTCCTTTAGGGTCGAAATCGGAACCACCTTTACCGCCGCCCATCGGCAGGGTTGTTAAACTATTCTTAAATACCTGCTCGAATGCAAGAAATTTTAAGATGCTTAAATTAACCGACGGATGGAAACGAAGACCGCCTTTGTAAGGACCTATAGCGCTGTTCATTTCTATCCTGTAACCTAAGTTGATATTAACTTCGCCTTGTTCGTCAACCCATGGTACGCGGAACATAATTATTCTTTCCGGTTCGATTATCCTTTCCAATACTTTTGAAGCACGGTATTCAGGATGTTTTTCCATTACTAAGCCGAGTGAATCTGCAACCTCTTCAACTGCCTGATGAAATTCGGGCTCGCCGGGATGTTTTGCTTTTACTTCAGCCATTAAACTTTTTACGTAGTCAGACATTTAATGCCTCCATATTTATTTTATTGTGTCGTCAAATTCATTCATCTGCAAATCAGCAGATGAAATTTCTGTACTAACCTAACACTTGGCTTTGTAATAAAGAATAATTCTTTTTATGATTTTATTGTAATAGATATTATTACAGGTTTGAAATGTAATAACCCGGCAATTATTTACTGTGCATTTAATTTGTGGAGAAGTTAAAATATAATTCCTATTTGGTTTTCGGATTTTACCAAGTTCTTCTCTCTTTTTAAGAGAGATTGGAGAGAGTTCAATGAAAAATCAAAATCCGAAAACCAAATTAAAAATAGACTGAATGCAACCTTTTTTATTGTCAGAGCAATAATAGCTGAAAGGGCTTATTCTACCTGCCCGGTTTGGTTATTACTCCCTTATTTTTATGCCCGTTTATCTTAACGGAAACCGGTTTATTAAAAGCGATATGTTTTGTGAATTCCAATTCTTCCACTATGCGCTGCTTTAACAGCCAATCCCAATCGATATAACCAATTTTGCTGAATGAGTTAACAGTAAAGTAGCCGACTTTAAAGGAAGTTAAATTCTGGAAAAAGTGAGAACCCTGCGAAGGTGTTACATTAAAATCTTTAAAGCCCGACTCTACAATAGCAGCAGCGCCCGATATCTGATCCCACGTTACCGGAATTCCAAGCCACGGATCAAGACTGCCCCACCTGCCCACACCGATTAAAACATACGGTTTTTCCGCTTCAATTAATTTTGTGTTTAGCCGGCTTATTTCATTTGCAACTTCCTTACTTTTTCCGCGATCGTATTTGTGAATATCTACTACTACAATATCAAAAATATTTTCAGTTAGCCCGTTGCCCAACACCTTATCGCTGTAGCATATTAAATCCTTCTTTTTGTATTCATCTACAGACAGTTCCTCCATTTCCCGGTTGATAACAAGCGGGCGCATCTGAAGCATTGCAAACTCTTTCGGTTCTTTTTTCGGTGTATCTAAATTTACAGCGAATTCAATTTCTATCGAAGTGCCCATTCCCCAGGTTCCGAGTCCCAACAGCAAATTCAGTATTTCCGGAAGAGGGAAAATGTTGTGCTTTAAAATCGGTGCGAAAGTAACAACTCTTATTCCTTCTCTGGAAACACCGTCGTACACCGCATCGTTTTCCGGTGAATATGTCGAGCCCACAGCATACAGGGTTCCATCTTTTTCGGCTTCTTCAAGATTGTATTCTTTAACCAGCAAATCTGAAATCTCGTCGGGTTTAGGATGAAGATGCTCATTAAGATCGAGCGCAAAGAAACTCTGCTGTGCATTTTTTATTGTTTCTTTCGTTGAGAAAAATTGCAGCAGGTGTTTAGGATACCGGGGGCAGAAACGCACCGCATTTCCGCCTTCCACAACTGTTTTGCCCAAGCCCAGCGCTACTAAAGCAATTCCGTCTTCGGATTTTTGCGGAGGTACAGGATAGAAATTGTACGATTTGGCAACTCCAGCCAGGTTAGGATAGTACCTTCCGTTTCGCTCCTTGCCGATCAACTTCTGAACAATTACCGCCATCTTTTCCTCCTCGAGCCGGTAAGACGTCGCTTTCATGTAATCCTTCGCTTTCTGATGAAAGGTTGAAGCATAAACCGCCTTAATCGATCGAAGTAATTCGGTTAATCTTTTTTCTTTATCAGGATGATTGTTAGGCAGCATGTATGTCCGGTAAACACCTGCAAAGGGCTGGAACTGAGAATCTTCGAGCAGACTCGACGACCTTACAGCCAACGGTATGTTTACAAGATCGATAAATTCCGAAAGCTCTTCCTTTATATCACCGGGAAAATATGGCGCTTCGGTAAATCTTCGGGTGATTGCAGTATCATCTGTTTCGTTAAGTGCAAAGATTTCAAGATTATTCTCCTCCATGAATGAATCGAACACATCCGTTCCGAGTATTATAGAGGATGGCACAAATATTTTTGTGTCTTTAAATAACTCACCGATATTATAATTAGCTATGAGAGAATTAATAAAACCGAGACCCCTTGCTTTGCCTCCGAGCGATCCGCCGCCAATTCTTGCAAAGCTGTTATGAGGATCGAACGAGTCTTTATCGAAATCTGAAACAACGCCTCTCGATCTATCATAAATATAGCTGTTAATAGCTGTAATAAGCCCCTTGCGTAGTTCTTCTGTTGATGCAAAGTCGCTTACCTTTCTTGGTCGTAACTGATGTGCGAGCCAAAATTCTGTTCGTGCTTTTAACCATTTAGAAAAATGATTTCCTTCTGCATGATACAATAAACTTTCATCGGGAATTTTTTTTAATTCTTTTGCGAGTTCTTTTAAATTAGATGCTCTTGCAACTTCTTTTCCGCCGGGAGTTTTAAAAATAAAATCTCCGAAGCCAAAATGGCTCATCATAAATTTTCTTAAATCGTACAGCAGGCGGGGAGAATTTTTGAGCAGATAAGAGGCGCCAACTTCTTCTGCTTTTTCTGCAATTGTCTGATCGCTGGTTTGAATTAATATAGGAATATCTTTATGATGTTTTTTTACTTCGGCGGCAAACTTTAATCCTGCTTCGGGGTCTCTTTGCCCGCCCCGCTTAAAGTTGTTATCTAAAATTATTGCAAGAACGTATTCTTCATATTTCTGATAGCATTCCCACGCTTCTTCGTAATTTGTACATAGCAGGATTTTAGGTCTTGCCCTCATTCTTAAATAGCGGTGGGTTATATTCACGCCTTCGGAAATAAGTCTTTGCGATTGCTTGAATATCTCAGTGTAAATTAATGGCAGGTATGAAGAATAAAATCTAACGTTATCCTCAACGAGAATAATTACCTGTACCCCGATAGTTTTCGTATCGCTGTCAACGTTTAATTTGTCCTCGATATATTTTACCATTCCCAGCAGCAAATGATAATCACCGCTCCACACAAATATTCTTTCGAAGATTGAAGTATCGTAGTTAAGCATCAAATCTTTTCTTTCCTTGTTATCATAAGCAAGAAGCATTATAGGAGTTTTAATTCCTTTCTCTTTTATCATTCTTGCAAGCGCAGTAGGATGCATATCTTCTATGTGGAGGGTAACTATTATCAGGTCGAATTCGTTTTCATTACCGAGCAGGTCGAGTGCTTCCATCCCGGTAGTAACGTGAATAATTTCAGGTGCCTGGCTAAGGTTAAGGTTCTGGTACTCCCTTCTTATCATTTCATAAAGGCGTCCGTCTTCTTCGAACAGATAGTTATCATAAATACTTGAGACCAGCAGTATCTCACGGATTTTAAACTTCATCAACTGCTGGAATTTTTTTATACGGTTACTGAAAATATTTTCCAGACTGTACTGTTTAAATTCTTTCAGGTCTTTAGCTATATTCATATTTACCGGTAATAAAAAAGTTATGCTTTGTTGTAAATAAATATAGAAAAAGGAAGGATGAAAATCAGGTTTGTTTGGAAGACAGAAGTTAGTTAGACAGAATTAAGTAGAGATGCGGTATTTGTGCCGCCTTTTTTATTCATAATCTAAACATAAAATACAATTACAATTCTTAGAAACGGAGTAATTTTATATCAATTTGGGGCTGTCCAAAAAGTAATTTTTACTGGGCTGTCATTCTCACGAAAGTGGGAATCTGATGAACAATTAAAGTTTTAGATTCCCTTTTTCAAGGGAATGACATATTAATCTGAACTTTTTAGACAGCCCCAGAAGGAATTAACAACAACAAATACAATCAGGGCTTTAGCCCAACCCGAACAAATGTGGCTAAAGCCGTTATTCGGATTTAGTGTAATCAAAATCCGTCAGTTGAAACTGACGGCAATTGATGAACAAGAAAAAACTTATGCGTTGGAATTTTCCTGCAAATGCTTACTTTAAAATCTCAAATCTCAAAAAGCAAAACACAAAGAAATCTCAAATTCCAATATTCGATTAACAAAACTTGTTGATTGGATTTTGAGTTTTGGAATTTTAACCATTTCCTGCTTAAGTAATTCTGTATTTCAAACCAATCCCTGGTCCAACATAGCATCGGCAACTTTAAGGAAAGCTGCTATGTTTGCACCGTTAACATAATTACCCGGCGTTCCGAATTTTTCTGCTGTGGTAATACAGGTGTTATGTATTCTCGTCATAATTTCGTGAAGCCGTTTATCTACTTCTTCTCTTGGCCATGGAAGACGCATACTGTTTTGCGACATTTCCAATCCGGATGTTGCAACACCGCCTGCGTTAGATGCTTTGCCCGGCGCGTAAAGTATTCCTGCTTCTGTAAATACTTTGTATCCTTCAATTGTAGTAGGCATATTCGCACCTTCGCAAACACACATACATCCGTTCTTTACTAATTCTTTTGCATCTTCCTCATAAATTTCATTTTGAGTTGCACAGGGAAGAGCAACATCTACTTTTACGCCCCACGGTTTTTTACCTGCGAAAAATTCAACTTTAAATTCTTTAGCATAATCTTCAACTGCATCTTTATTGCTTGCTCTCAACTTCAGCATGTAATCGATCTTTTCACCTTTAATTCCCTCAGGGTCGTAAACAAATCCATCCGGTCCCGAAAGAGTAACAACTTTACCGCCCAGCTCAGTTACTTTTTGTACTGCACCCCAGGCAACATTTCCGAAGCCGGATACCGCAACAATTTTTCCGTCGAAATCGGTGTCCCGTGTTTTAAGCATTTCCTTTGCAAAGTACACGACACCGAATCCGGTAGCTTCCGGTCTAATTAATGAACCGCCCCAGCTAATTCCTTTGCCGGTCAGCACTCCTGTAGATTCGTTTTTTAATCTTTTATACTGCCCATAAAGATACCCGATTTCTCTTGCACCCACACCGATATCGCCGGCAGGTACGTCGGTGTTCGGTCCGATGTGCCTGTAAAGCTCGATCATAAAACTCTGGCAGAAGCGCATTATTTCGTTATCGCTTTTCCCTTTAGGGTCAAAATCGGAGCCGCCTTTTCCTCCGCCCATCGGCAATGTTGTTAAAGCGTTTTTAAATACCTGTTCGAAAGCTAAAAACTTTAGGATGCCGAGCGTTACCGATGGGTGAAATCTCAAACCACCTTTGTATGGACCGATTGCGCTGTTCATTTCAATTCTGTAGCCGCGGTTAATGTGTATCTCGCCCTGGTCATCCATCCATGGCACGCGGAACATTATCACTCTTTCCGGCTCGATCATTCTTTCCAGAATTTTCTGCGAACTGTATTCTGTATGACGTTCCAATACTACTGTTAACGATTCCAGAACCTCTTCAACCGCCTGATGAAATTCAGGTTCACCCGGGTTCTTGGCTTTAACATCTGCCATTAATTTTTCAACATATTCGTTCATTATCGCCTCTTGCCAAATAGTTTTAAAATGAATCCTCAAAATTAGTAAAATATTTATAAAGCTAAGCGCAGGGAAAATGTAAGATAAAAGATTAAAGTAAAAAGACAAAAGATTTTTTATAGTGAAATAATTTAACTTAGCAACTTCACAACAGAATTGATAAATTGCCGACAGTAAATAAAATATATTTTCAGAGAGGTAAAAATGGACAACTCAATATTAAAAGAAAAAATAGACCAGACAGTTGAAATCCTAAAGGAAAAAGATATTGATATGTGGCTGACTTTTGTCAGGGAAAGCTCAATAAATCATGACCCCGCCCTGGATATGATAGTGGGAGTTAACTCAACATGGCAGGCAGCTTTTATGATAAGCAAGGACGGAGACGCAACTGCAATTGTTGGGGATATGGAGGAAGGAAACTTTAAGCAAGCCGGTCTTTATAAAAACATCATCGGCTACCTTAAATCGATAAGAGAGCCGTTCATCGAGTATTTAAAGAAAAAGGATCCTAAAAAAATTGCAATCAATTATTCTAAAAATGCTGTACTTGCAGACGGTTTAACTTACGGTATGTATCAAATGTTATTAGATCATTTTAAAGGAACAGACTTTGCAAACAGATTAGTCTCTGCCGAAGAAATTATTTCCGCCTTAAGAGGAAGAAAATCCGCAACAGAACTGCAAATAATGAAAGAAGCAGTTGATGAAACATTAAAGATATTCGATAAGGTAACGCATTTTATTAAACCCGGAATGACTGAAATTGAAGTGGCTGATTTTGTGAAAAAGATAACTGTTGAGAAAGGGTTTGGGTTTGGATGGGAAGAAACTCACTGCCCGGCTGTTTTTGCCGGACCGAACCCGAACGGACCGCACATGGGTCCGAGCGATAAAGTAATTCAGAAGGGAACTATGGTGAATATGGATTTTGGAATTTTGTATAAAGGTTACTGTTCCGATCTTCAGCGAACATGGTATGTTTTGAACGACGGCGAAGAGAAACCTCCCGAAGCCGTACAGAAGGGCTTCGAAATAATCAGGGATTCTATTCAGCTTGTAGCGGATGCAATTAAGCCGGGTGTTAAGGGAGTCGATATGGATGCGATTGCCAGAAATTACATTACTAAAAACGGCTACCCGGAATATCCTCATGGATTAGGTCATCAGGTTGGTAAAACGGCGCACGACGGTGTCGCGGGGCTTTTTCCGGCATGGGAAAGATACGGCAATGCTCCTTTTATGGAATTGGAAGAAGGTCAGGTGTTTACAATCGAACCGCGGCTGCCCGTTGAAGGTTACGGTGTTTCAACTCTTGAGGAAGAAGTTTATATTACAAAAAACGGGTGCGAGTTTATCTCCGATCCGCAGAAGGAATTGATACTTATAAAGAGTTGAGTTTGATGCTTCCGGTCAACCGGGCGAAATTCACCTCAATATTAACCCGGCAATTATTTACTGTGCGTTTAATTTGTGGAGAAGTTATAATATAATTCCTATTTGGTTTTCGGATTTTACCAAATTCTTCTCTCTTTTTAAGAGAGATTAGAGAGAGTTCAATAAAAAATCAAAATCCGAAAACCAAATTACAAATAGACTGAACGCAACCTTTTTTATTGCCGGAGCAACAATTTAACGGTGCAAAGTTTTTCTGATTCGACGAAGATATTTTTGATGAAGTAATAACGGGCTGTTTTCCCAAAGCATCGAAAGGATTTAACAATCGTCTTTTCCTTTTGAAAAAGATAGATTATCTTTGATAAAAAAATTTAATAACATTAAGTGAAATTATGATAAGCAAAGATTTATTAGACATCCTCTGCTGCCCCGAAACCAAAGCCGAGCTTGTATTGGACGACGACTATCTCGTGTCGACCGACAAAAACACACGCCGCAGGTACAGGATAGAGGACGACATCCCGATAATGCTGATTGAAGAATCGGAACAGTTAAGCATGGAAGAATGGTCGGCTATTATGAGTAAACATGGAAGAAGCGTTGATTAATCAGTAAGCAGTAGGCAATGAGCAGTAAGCAAAATATCAGATAAATTCTTTCTGCTCACTTTAAAAATATGTCTTTGTAAAAATTAGCCGTGAAGTTATTCATCAATTTAACTGCCCTGAAAAAAATTTTCGTTATATTTCCCACAAAAAATTTTCGCTTATGGATCCGATCAACATTATTGTAGCATTAAACATCGTAGCAACATTTGGCGCCAATGTTT
Organism: bacterium BMS3Abin03; assembly: GCA_002898075.1. Classification (GTDB taxonomy): domain Bacteria; phylum Bacteroidota; class Ignavibacteria; order Ignavibacteriales; family Ignavibacteriaceae; genus BMS3ABIN03. The sequence goes on along the minus strand of BDSV01000204.1, from coordinate 13,397 downwards.
CCGGCGCTAAAAAGGGCTTCAAAGCAAAAATAGGTGCAACCAAAGAAAAACCTAAAACGTATCTTCAAACGCTTCCTCTTGTTTTATCAACATTAACACTTGTCGGCTTAATATTAGGTGTCTTTCAAATCGGCACTTTGGAATACTTAAAAGAATATGATTTAATTCGTTATATAGGTTTAGCCGTTTATCTTATTTTTTCATGGGTGCAGGTTTGGTCATTTAAATCGTTGGGCGATTCTTATTCGCAGGATATACTTATAAAAAAAGATCATAAATTAATTACAAAAGGTCCGTTTAAATTAATCCGCCACCCGCAGTATTTGTCGCAGATATTATTTGATTTAGGCGGAGCAGCGGCAACGTTAAGTTTTATAGTCGCACCGCTGGCAATAATAGCAATTCCTTTCATCTTAATGCGGGCTAATATTGAAGAAAAACTTTTGGCAAAACATTTTGGTGAAGAGTTTTCCGGCTATAAAAAGAAAAGCGGATTTTTTATACCTTTTATAGGTTAAAAATATTCAATTCTTTAAATCAATGAATTTTAAATTCCTTTACATTTTATTCTTCCTGCTTTTTGCAAATGCAACTGCCCAGAACTTTGATATGGTGTATATTCAATCCGGCGGGACAGTTAAACCGATACCTGCATATACGCGTGAGGGAATTCTTTATTTTTCGATCAGGGATTTTGCCGAAGCGTTAAACATCAATTACTTCTTCAACGAGAAAAATGGAAAGTTCGAATTAAAGTTCAATAATTATTTATTAAAGGTAACCTCGAAGAATCCCTACCTGGTTATTACTGAAAGAGTTTCAGGCAGCCAGTGGATATTTCAACTGCCCACTTCGAGTTATTATCTGAAGCAATTAATTTTTGTCCCTTTAAAATATATCATCGGACCGGTTGCAAAAGCTTACGGCAGGGAAATTATTTTTGCTCAGCCGAATAAGCTTATTATCGGCGGTAAGATAATCGGTGATAAACAATGGTTTACCCATTCAACCGAGTACAAAAAAACGGGGGCATTCGATGTAACCGGAATTATGATTTCGGAAAAAGCTAACGGTACACTGATAAAAATTCAAACGAGTAAAAGAATACCCTCATATTATAGTTCATTTAAAGACGGCATACTTACGCTGATATTCAGAAAAGTAAATGCAGATGTTTCCAGAATTAATCGTGATCATTTAAATGGATTAATTAAAAAGATCGAAACAAAAAATATCGGACCGGACACTGAATTTAAAATCGTTGTCGGCAAAGGGTATTCAACTTACGAAGTGATGAATGTTGAGGGAAGTAACGATATTATAGTTACAATTCACAACAAGATATTTACAAATTTTGAAAACGAACTGAAGACGCAAAAAAAATGGGGTTTTGATGTAATAGTTATCGACCCGGGTCATGGCGGTAAAGATCCCGGGGCGATAGGAATAGGGAAAGTTAAAGAGAAAGATATAAACCTTTCAGTAGCGCTGAAATTAGGCAAGCTCATCGAAAAAAATATGAAAGATGTTAAAGTTGTTTATACAAGAAAGACGGATAAGTTTGTTGATCTATACAAACGCGGGAAAATTGCAAACGAAAAAGACGGCAAGCTCTTCATTTCTATTCATTGCAATTCAACAAAAAAGAAACCTACCGATGTGAACGGTATTGAGGTTTATCTTTTAAGACCGGGAAGAACCAGCGAAGCAATAACTATTGCAGAAAGAGAAAACAGCGTTATTGAATATGAAGATGACCCGGCAAGGTATAAAAAGCTTACCGATGAAAATTTTATACTGGTTAGTATGGCGCACTCGGCGTATATGAAATACTCGGAAACGTTTGCCGATCTTTTAAATAATGAATTTAAGCATAACACAAAACTTAAAGCACGCGGAGTAAAGCAGGCAGGGTTTTACGTACTCGTGGGTGCATCGATGCCGAACGTTCTTATTGAAACCGGTTTCATATCGAATAAAAAAGATGCTATTTTTCTTAAAAGCCATAACGGTCAGAAGCAGTTAGCCGAGGCAATTTTTGATGCAATTAAAAGTTATCGCAAGTTTTACGAAAAAGAGATGGAAGCCGAGTTGTAATTGTTGTTCCCGGCACATTATCGAATTCAATTTCATTTATAAACTCACTCTAAAAAGCCAGTATTCTTGATTGTCACTCCTCCCGTTCCACCGCAGGTGCTTCAACTTAATTGCCTCGACTTTTAGAGCTTGTGTGAAAAACACAAATTTTCATTAACACCGGAATTCATTCCGGTGAATTTAAGAGAAAAACGCAACTTTATTGTAACGGGTTTAACCGTTTTACTAATTTTCACACAGTCTCTTTAAGTCGGGGGACTTGTAAGCCCAAGTAAATTAGGGCATTAGCTGCAGCTCTTTCTTCAATTTTGGCTAAAGCCAATATCTTATTATTCAATTTAATCCATGCATTGAAAGTAGCGGCAATTCAATAAAAACTGCCTTTTTATCGGTCAGCTACCAAAAAAGAATTCTTAAGTTGACACATATGCGCGCTCCACCGGGAAAAGCCACTTAATTTTTAATTTGAAGATTACCGCGTTATGTCATATTGTAAATGAAACTTTTTCAAATCTAAAACATCAAAATCATTGCAATTTATAAACCAAAAGAAGGTAAAATAAGTATGAATAACATAGTCGAAGGAAATAATTCTAATTTTGAACAGGAAGTTCTACTGTCGGACACCCCGGTTTTAGTAGATTTTTGGGCTCCGTGGTGCGGACCGTGTAGAATTGTTGCCCCGATTGTTGAAGAACTTGCAGGTGATTATAAGGGCAAGTTAAAGGTTGTAAAACTAAACACGGATGAAAATCAGAATATTGCAATGAAGTACGGTATAAGAAGCATCCCGACGCTTGGGATTTTTAAGGATGGTCAGGTAGTCGATTCGGTTATAGGTGCTGTACCAAAGCAATATTTGGAAGAAAAAATAAAACCCCACTTAGCTAACATAAATTAGCCCCTTTATGTTGGTTGGTTGATGGAAGGGCGGGAGTGATTCCGCCCTTTTTTAATTTTAAAACTAATCTGAACAGAGCTTGTTTATTATTTTTTTCTCACCGAAATATCCCCACCCGAGGTAGAAGCAGAAAACAAATTACCGCCGTTATTCAGGTCGGCGATTATTTCATCTTCCGTGTTTTTATCAATGTTGTTCATGTTCAAATTACAACTTACATCGCCACCGGAAGTTGATATTTCCATTGCTGCATTAAAATCAGCCGGTAGTTTTACATCTATATCGCCGCCGGAAGTTGATAGGTTTATGCCTAAGTTTTCACCGGAATAGTCCAGCACAATGTCCCCTCCGGAAGTACCCGCATCTATCTGTGAATCCATTCCTTTCAGAGAAACATCTCCGCCGGAAGTGCTGACTTTAAGATTACCGGTAAATCCCCGGCAGTTTATATCTCCACCGGAAGTTTCGAGTTGATGCTCACCTGATACATCGGTTAGTGTAATATCCCCCCCGGAAGTAGAAACATTAACATTAAACTTTTCAGGAACTTTTATTTCAACCGCAAGCGAAATACCGTTGAACCAATTGAAGAATGAATGTTTCATTTTAATCGAAAGTTCTACCGAAGAATCATCATTTCTATAGTTGATGTCCAATTTTTCTTTTGCATTTTCGTTACCCAGCACTTTTATATATACTTCAGGTTTGTTCCACCTATTTATCGAAACATCTGTACCGGCAACATTTACAATAAGCGTTTTGCCCGGCGATATGGGAAAACTTTTTTCACTGATTATTTTCCCATCATTAGATAATACCACGTAATTTTGATTACAGGCAGTAATAATTACTGCCGAAATAAACAGAACGATTAACAAAGTGTATAAATTTATTTTTTGCATAGTACTCATCATTTTTTATTTAGTGTTTAGACTCTGTAAAATATAAAATGGTTACTTCATAAAAATCGGGAAGGAATATTTAAAAGAGATTAACTTATTATTTAAGCAGTTTTAGATTATTGACGGAATATTATTTAATTTTCATACTACGGTAATAATTTAAGGGTTGAAATAGTTAAAGCGGTGTCATAAAATCAAGCCGGAACCATTAAAAAAATCAATCTGTAATTGCTAGAAAGGTTTAACATGAAAAACAGGATTTTCTTCTACAGTATCATAATCATTGTTGCGGTACTTTCGGGTTATTTTATTACAATTAACTCAATTGATAATGGCGGCAGAAAAAACAGCAGGATTTCGGGTGCATACGATGCTCTGAATTTTTTCGCATTAGTCAGGGCATACCCGCACAGCGAAATTCCAGGAGATGCATATTATAAAGCGTTCGAACAATCGAATCTTTTAGAACTTAACAAACCGGTTAACGGGAATAATACTGAACCATGGACTGCAATCGGTCCTTATAATACGGGCGGAAGGACTCTTGCTATTGCCTTCAATCCTCAGAATCCCAACACAATGTATCTCGGTTCGGCGAGCGGTGGTTTGTGGGTAGGTTATACGGGCGGGGTAGGCGTTAATGCATGGCATATAGTAGAAACGGGATTCCCGGTGCTGGGCGTTAGCACAATTGCAATTGAGCCGAACGATTCAAACGTTATTTATATTGGAACGGGTGAGGTTTATAACCATGATGCTGCCGGTACAGGTGCGGCGTACCGGAATACAAGAGGCACTTACGGAATTGGAATTCTTAAGTCAACCGATAATGGACAAACGTGGAGTAAAAGTCTCGACTGGTCGTACGATTCTCAGCGCGGAGTTTGGGCTGTAAAGATAAATCCGCTTAACCCGAATACTGTTTGGGCGGCAACAACCGAAGGCACTTACAGATCATACGATGCAGGAGCAACCTGGCAGCAGGTAAATAACGTGGTGATGGCTATGGATTTGGTTATTAACCCTGTCGACACAAATATTGTAATAACCGGGAACGGGAATTTTCAGAGTGCCGGCTATGGAATTTACCGTACATCGGATGGAGGAGCTTTATGGAGCCACATCACAAGCGGGTTACCTTCTACATTTAAAGGGAAGATACAGTTAGATATTTATAAAGCCGATCCGAATATCGTTTACGCCAGTATCGGGAACGGGTTTTCTTTTTCAGATGGTGCAAGCTGGTTGTGTAAATCTACCGATTCAGGAGTAACCTGGACAATTGTAAATACTCTCGACTATTCTCAATGGCAGGGATGGTACTCCCACGATGTTGCTGTTGACCAGACAAATCCTGATAATCTTGTTGTAATTGGAATCGGTGTTTATAAATCGACCGACGGAGGCAACACCTTGATTGAGAAATCACAAGGTGGGTTAACTTTGGGAAGACCGCCAATCGGAGGACAGGAAGGACCTAGCGACTATACTCATTCCGATGCTCACGTGGTAATTCAGCATCCAACTAACCCGAATATGTACTACATTGCTACTGACGGTGGAATTTTTAGAACTATAGATTTTGCAGAAACTTTTGAATCCCACAATGGGCGTTATCAAACCACACAATTTTATAACGGCACGGCAAGTTCGCAGCAAGATTCACTTTTCTTTATTGGCGGTTTGCAGGATAACAGTACGGTAATTTATGACGGAGATCTTGCATGGATTAGAAATATAGGCGGCGACGGAAGCTGGTCGGCAATTGATGCTAATAACGACAATATAGTATTCGGTTCATGGCAATATCTAAATATTTTGAAATCAACAAATCATGGCAATTCATTTAATTCAAGTGTTACACCTCCGGGCGGTAGTCTTCCCACAGCGTTTATTGCTCCTTACAAATTGTTTAACTCAAACGGTAATTATATGTATGCAGGAAGAAGTAAAATATATAAATCTACAAACGGCGGCGGAACCTGGAATGTGACTAACAATAACAGCTCTTTAGACGGTAACCCCGCACTTGCTATGGAGATTAGTTATCAAACAAGTGAAAAGGTTTATGTTGCAACTGCTCCGTCTGCAAATGTAAGAGGTCACATTTTCAGAACAACCGACAGCGGAAGTGATTGGATAGACATAACCGGCTCTTTACCCGACCGTTTTCCTGCTGATATTGCTGTCGATCCCTTAGACGATTCAATAGTTTATTTAACATTTTACGGCTTCGGAACAGGGCATGTTTTTAAATCGACCGACAGCGGAACAAACTGGACGGATATTACCGGTACTTTGCCCGATGTACCAACCGCTTCAGTGATTGTTGATCCGAATAATACGGATCATATTTATGTTGGAAATGATTTGGGTGTTTATGTTTCAACCGACGGCGGTACGATCTGGCAGGATTATAAAGAAGGTTTGCCCACTGCTGTAATTGCAATGGATTTGAATATTACTGCTTCTAATAATGTAATCAGGGTAGCTACGCACGGTAACGGGGTTTACGAGAGAAAACTGTTGAGCACTGTAGTTACTGATGTAAACGAAAAAAATACCATTGCAGATAATTTTAAATTAGAGCAAAACTATCCCAATCCATTTAATCCAACAACGATTATTAAATTTACGATTTACAATTTACAATTTACCGTTTTGAAGGTTTATGATGTTTTAGGAAACGAAGTAGCGATTTTAGTTAATGAAGAAAAACCTGCCGGAACGTATGAAGTGAATTTTAACGCATCCGGTCTTTCAAGCGGAACCTACTTCTATACATTAAAAGCAGGAAATTTTGTTCAAACAAAAAAGATGATACTTTTAAAATGAAATTTAATATTCAACAGGTTTAAGTAATAATATTTAAGTGTAGATAAGGATGAGCTATAAAAAATAAAGGATGGATAGTTTAAATTAAAAAGAAGTCGATCTTCAATGAAGAATTATTTCAGCTTGTTAATTCTGTCTGTTCAGCGCAGGTTCTAATAATTCGTCAATCAGTTTAACTTTTTCAACTGCATTAATTTCCGTGTAGTATTGTTGAGCTTTATTCAGACAATTAATTTTCTCCTGTGCATCACCTGTTTCGTCATACATCAGTGCAAGTTCTAATGACGTTTCGGCTGTGTTTAATTTGTTCTCGGTTCTAAGATTCATTTGTAAACTTATATCTAAATACATTACTGCTGCGTTATAATGTTTAAGTTTTCGTTCGATAGTACCTATAACGCGATACACGTCGGCTATTGTTAGTTTATCTTCAATCCTGATTGCTATCTCTAATGCTTTATAACAGTATTCATAGGAATCTTCCAAAGCATTTAATTTTAAAAGTGCATTGGCTTTTCCAAGATAAGAAATTGTCAGAACCGTAGGATAATTTCCTTTGATTGCTACTAAAATAGCATTACCAAATTCTTTCGAAGCTTTTTCGTATTCGCGCTTTTCTAAATACAGCATCCCGATATTGTGTCTCAGTTCTGCAGTTTTCTTTAAATCGCCAACTTTTCCAAAGCGAACTACAGCATCATAAAAATGTTCTTTTGCTTTAGTAAAATTCCCGCATATATTTTCCGAAATTGCGATGTTCGTTACAATTTCAGCTACAAATTTTTCGTTTTCTTCATCTTCAATCAGGGCACGGCTTTCCATAAAATATTTTCTTGCTGATGATATATCACCTTTCTCGCCGTGTAAAATACCTAACAGGTTTTTGCATTTAGCCAGTCCATAATTATTATTTAACAGTTCGAAGTATTTTTTTGCATTATCGATATTGTTTACGGCTTTATCCCAGTTGGTTTTTCTGAGATAAATATCTGCCATTAGAAGAAAAGATTCGGCTTTCAAATGCTTAGACTCAATTACCCGTAATAAGTCTGTTAAGATATTCAGAGCTTGGTCTAATCTTCCATGTTCAAGCAAAAACCCGCTAAGTTTTAAAAGGAAATTGTGGAAATTAATATCGGAAAGTTTTGATTTGGCAATTATAATTATGCCGTCAACTTTTATCTTTTCATCAATATCGTTACCGGATAAAAGTTTTTCATCTCTAATTGTTTTACTTTTAATAACTTGTAGAGATTCCACATTATCGGTAATTCTTAAAAGTTCCGGAAGCTGAAATTCTCGTGAAAATTCTTCGATCAACAAAATCAAAGCTTCCGAAAAACTATTTGTATTATCTTTCATTATTTTATTCAAATTCTATTTTTAAACTGATTACTTTTAGTAAAACGATTCCGGGAAGGTTTTATCTGCACCATCCGTACCTGGAAAAATGATTTAATTTTGCTTTTTCAACAGATAATTCACCATCGGATATATCTATGCTCATCCCTTTTTTCTTTACTATTTCAATTTCACCATCGTCGCTGATGAAAGCAAAATCCCATTTACCATCTTCAAAACCCAGGTTTTCTAAATCAAGCCCGGTAAATTCCAGGTCAAGTTTTAGCGATTTGTTAAAATCCATCGTGGGTTCGAAATGTACAGCGGCAAATTCATCATCAATTGTCATCGTTATTGTTTTGGTACCCTGGAAAGAATGCTTGGGTATTTTCAGCTTACCGTATATAGTAACTGTTTGACCATCCTCACTCTCATAACTTTCGTCAATTATTATAGTTCCGCCGTGTTTACCTTGAATGGTTTTACTAACAGAAAATAAAGTTTCCGTTGATAGTGATGATGAAGATCTTGGGGGTAACTTTACTAATTCCGGGTATGATTTTGCGGGATCAGTAAGGAAGTTGGAAGATTCTGAGCAGCCCAATTGAACCAGGCTGATGATCAGTAGGGCGAATAATAGAAATCTCATTTTAACTCCGTGATATAATGAATACTATTTTTAATTAGTGAAATAGTTATTAGCAACAGCATCCATCTTATCAAAGAGCGCCAACAGAAAACTATTTTTATAGTACTTTATAATTCCTGTTGGACGGTTAATTTTCCAATACTTGTGCCATTTCTTAAAATATTAACAATCATCAATTATTTGATTAAAATGATAGTTTCTTTATATATTTCCAATAATCAGTGTGTATTAGCTGTGTTTTAATTCGGGATAGCGAATCATATAGAGACACAATTTTTTATTGAGAATTCAAGGAAGTTTGATTGGGGTTTTTTATATTTTTGTGTGTTTCATTTAGAGGAGGATGATAAATTGGAAATCAAACCAAATAAAAAGCTGTTTACTAAACAGTGGTATGTTTTAATTACAATTTCATTTTTAATTTTATTAGTCGGTGTTATTCTTCAGATAACAATACCTCTCAGTCCAAAAGTTTCTGCAAATGAAGTCGCCGGCATTTTACTGCCAATAATTTTAGGAATAATTGTACTCTTATGGCTAATTGCCGTTCCGATTATAACTCTTTGGATAAAAAATTTAACGTATTATATTGAAGAAGATAGAATAACAATTCATAAAGGTATTCTATCGAAAATAAAACAGAATGTACCATACAGAGCAATAACGGATTTTCAGCTTCACCGGTCTCTTTACGACAGGTTTCTGGGTATTGCATCCATCAAAATACAAACAGCAGGGCAAAGCCCAACCGCTACAGGGTTCGAAGCAAAACTAACCGGCTTAACCGAATGGGACGACCTGCTCGAGCAGTTGAGAATAAAAGTGAAAAAACTTTATCCGTCAGGCGGTACCACTGAGAAAAGTTCTGTGGGTGAACATAACGAACAACTTCTGCAGGAAATACTTGCAGAGTTGAAGGAAATTCACAAAGTGTTAAAAAACAACAAATGATTTTATTCTCATTTTGAAAGGAGAAGTATATTTATGATGTATAAATCATTACCGGCAGCTTTTCTATTTCAAATGTTGGTCGGCTTACTTTGTGTTTATTCGATTTGGGTTTCCGGTCCTGCATGGATTGCTACGTTGGCAATTCTTGGGCTTCGACCATTATTGTTCGAAAGAATTCCGATCCCTGATGAAAAAATCATCTGGCAGTTTTATCATAAAATTATGAAAATAAGCATAGTTGCAACAGCCATTACAATTATTCTTATTTATGCTGTATTTGATTTGTTTTCTCACTCAAGCCCTATTAAAGGATTATGGATGTTAATTTTAGTTCCTTACTTTGTCTTCATTCACGGGTTAATCGGGTTAGCTTATTCCTTAATTGAAAGATGATCTGACGGACGGAAGAAAAGTAAAGATTTACTATTAGCAAGAATCTGTTTGAATTCCAACTGAAATTTTAATAACTGCAATCCACAATGGGGGATTGGTTTCGTTTACTAATACTCCAAGCCCGATGAATTTTCCTGATAAAATTTTAGGAAGACCGAACAACGAAAGACCGTTCTTACTGCTCGTGGTAGGTTGTCCCCCCGATGATGCAAAAGTGCCGGACATCAAGAAAAAGAATTTGAAAGATAAATTACTTATCTGTAATCATTATACTTTTAATGTCTCACCCTCGGATTTTGCAATAGTAACAGCACCGCAGGAATCGCTCCAAACGTTTACTGTAGTTCTGCACATATCTAAAAATCTATCTACTGCTAATATCAACCCAACACCTTCGAGCGGCAAGCCCACAGCAGAAAGTATAACGGTAATCATTACCAACCCTGCCATTGGAATTCCCGCTGCACCGATTGAAGCAAGCAGAGCCGTTACAACCACAATTATCTGTTGAAGAAATCCTAATTGAATACCGTAAGCTTGTGCGATAAAAATCGCAGCTACGCACTCATACAAAGCTGTTCCGTCCATATTAACTGTAGCACCCAGGGGAAGGACAAAACTTGTTATTTTATTCGATACCCCGGAATTGTTCTCTACAGCCTCAAGTGTGAGCGGCAGCGTTGCGGAAGATGATGAGGTTGAAAACGCCGTGAGCAGCGGTACCGTCATTGCATTAAAATGTTTACGGGGATTTGATTTGGCTATAAGCTTTACAATTAAAGGAAGGGTTACAAACGAATGAAACATTAAACCAATCAATACTGCCAGCATATATAAACCAAGACTCCCGATAAGACTCATGAGATTATCTGCCTGGTCTGCAACCACACCCGCAACAATTCCCAATATACCGAGCGGTGTAAACAAGATTACAAAATGTGTAAGTTTCATCATCACTTCAAAACCCCCGTTAAAAAAATCCGTAAGCATTATTTTGTACTTATCATTTACGCGTGTAACATAATAGCCGAACAAAATTGAAAAGAAAATTATTGCAAGCATATCTGCCGAAGCCAGAGCATCGAAAATATTTGTGGGTATCATTCTCATAATTACTTCACCCAGGTCGCCGCTTGATGCGGTAATTTCGGGAACTTTACTTTTTAAACCGAGGTCTGCACCAACGCCCGGCTGTAAGAGATTGACAAGAATTAAACCTGTAATAATTGCAAAGACGCTTGTGGTTATGTAGTAGGCAAAAGTTTTGAGTCCCAATCTTCCAAGATTTTTTGCATCGCCGATATTTGCAACCCCGGAAATAATTGAAGTGAGAATTAATGGAACGATTATCATTTTTAACCCGCGTAAAAACAGGTCGCCCATCCATCTTACATAATCGACGTACCCGGTGAAAACCAAACCGTAAATAATTGCAGCTACGAGTGCGATTAATATTTGCCAGTGTAATTTCAGTTTAAACATTGATGCAAAATCCCTTTTGAATTATAAAAGATTTTTCAGTATTTCATCACAAAGGGCATAGCCGTTTTTTGTTAACCTTATAAATTCATCATCGTATAAAATTAAATTATCATCCTTCAACTTTTTAAGATAAGAATAATTTTTGTTTATCCAACCGCCGCCAAATTTTTTTTGATATTCGAGCAATTTAATTCCCGAACTTCGCAGGGCAAGCATTACATATTCATCGTGGATTTGTTTTCTGTTAAGCTCTTCCGAACCGGCAATTGCGTTCCCGCTTTTTTCAATTTCGCTTATATATCTTTTAAGACTTGAAAAGTTCCACCAGCGTTTTCTATTAATAAATGAGTGTGCCGATGTTCCGAAAGAAAGGTAATCTTTATAATGCCAGTAAGCGTTGTTATGCCTGCACTCAAAACCGGGTTTGGTAAAGTTACTCACTTCATATTGATGATAATCATGGTCTTCAAGAAAATCAATTGTAGTTTCGTAAAGATCGGCGTCGTGGTCATCATTCTGCATTTCAACCTTTCCGTCTAAAACCATTTTGTTTAATATTGTTCCCCGTTCAAGGATTAAACTATAAGCAGAGATATGTTTGACGGGAAGTTTAACCGCTTCCCGCAAATTACTTAACCATTTGGTTTTTGTTTGTCCCGGAAGATTAAAAATCAAATCAATATTGATGTTATCAAACCCTGTTTCCTTTGCGTATAAAACAGTATTAACAGCCGTTTGTTTGTCATGAATTCGTGTTAAAAATTTCAGTTCTTCTTCATCGAAAGATTGTACACCGATGCTTATCCTGTTTATTCCCGAATCATAAAAACTTTTTAACTTTTCTTTATTTACCGTACCGGGATTGGTTTCCATCGTTATTTCAATATCGGCGGAAAGTGTAAAATACTTGTTAAGATTGGTTAAAATTTCAGCAATATATTCCGGCTGCATTAATGAAGGTGTTCCCCCGCCGAAAAAGATTGAAGTAATTATCCTCTCTGTAGAATATCTTTCGGAGTAAAACTCAATTTCTTTTTTTACCGATCGCAGGAATGCAGCAACGTTATCCGGAGTTATAATTGAGTAGAAATCACAGTAAATACATTTGTGATCGCAAAAAGGTATATGCACATATAATGCTGATTCTTTCAAAAAAAACCAGAAGATTAATTCAAAATGATACGATTCAAATTTAATATTTTTAAATGTAACAGGTGTTATTTTAAGAAAATTGTGGCGTGAATAATATAAGCTTCATATTTGGAAAAATTTATTTTCCAACCCACTCGCCTATCACAGGTGGGTTGGAATCGAAACGGGGAATATACAATGTCATCAGATAATTAAATTAAGAGTTTAAACACTGGTTTTTATCTCCACAACTATTTCTACAACGCCTGTAAGCGAGTAAGGTGGACCATCTCCTGCTGTAATATTAACTACCGAAAGAGTGGCTGTATAGCAGTCGTGGTTTTGATAATCTGTTAGGTAAGAATTAAACAAATCTATTTGTGCTTGTGTTAAAACAATTTCGAACGGATTATCTATGTAATCTTCTACTTGAACATTAGGAATAGTTATGGAAAAAATTTCAGTTCCATCAGCAGCAACCAGACTGGCTAGTATATCGCCTTTCAAACCGGGAGTTGATTCAAGAGTTCTGTATGCTGCGGCTACGTACTTAATCTCCTGAATTCTGTCGATGTTGTCGTTTATTTCATTGAAATCAGAAAGACAGAAGGATTCTGTTTCCGAGATAGGCCCATTACCGGAAGCGGTAATTTCTTGTTTCATTACAAGATTGATAAAAAGATTCTCTAATTCATCGCAGCTAAATACTACAAAT